>NZ_JAESKU010000007.1:0-227806 GCF_017892255.1 Staphylococcus sp. GDY8P94P | reverse complement strand
CAATTATACGGACTTTATCATTTAAAGAATTTAAATAAATTAGCAATATTATGATAAAAAGTTTACAATAGTGAAAAATCATATTTATTTTTAAGGGATAGAGTATTGCTTTATCAGTGCAAGTTAGATATAATTATTCTTGTGTTCAAAAGATAATGTCCTGGTAGCTCAGCTGGATAGAGCAATGGCCTTCTAAGCCATCGGTCGGGGGTTCGAATCCCTCCCAGGACACTAAAAGCGTTAAAATACATAAATAAATTTATGCATTAACTGACTAGACTGCTGATATATCAGCAGTCTTTTTATTTTGCTTTGAATTTTATTTACATATTGTTGACACACATAGTGGATACAAACATACTGTTTAATAAAATCATAATGTAGTTAATCAGCACATTGCAAAAGTAAGTTTACAGATGAAATTGGATATTGAATAAAGTGAATGATCATTATAATATATGAAAATTATGTCAAAAAGTATTATTTTATATAGTGAATTTAAACTTTCCCTTGATCATTAGGCTATAACAATTAAAATACATTGTCACTTAATATTTAATCAACTAAATTTGTAAGGTTCTGAAATTGTTTATAGATAATTGAGACATTAACATATGTTTCAGTCTACCAATAAGTGGTATTTAATATATAACTTAATGATTATTTTGCGTTTGCGCTACTTCAATTTGAAGTGGCGCATTTTTAATGTTACTTATAAAATTAATAAAAACCTTTCGTATTAAAAAATTGATATATTACATAACAAGCTTAATTAGCATTAAATTATTCGGTAAGTTTAATTGTATATATATATATTATAATTAAAGACTTTCATCTAAGTTGCATAACATGAAATTGCGCAAAATACAGTTGAGCATTCAAAACTGTAAGATGATGTGTTTTTCACTACAGTTTTTACTATTATTTAATGAAGTATGAAATAAAACACAATTTTATATGTGAATGTCTTATAGTTATAGATAACAAACGATACTTAATTAAATAAAAAAATAACAGTATCGTTTAAAGCATAAAATACAGTCATAAGCATCTATCATATAATGAGGAGTGTTTATAATGGAAGGTTTATTTAACGCAATCAAAGATACAGTACAAGCTGGCATAGCAGGGGACGGTGCTAAATTAGGTACAAGTATCGTAAGCATCGTAGAAAACGGTGTAGGTTTAGCAAGTAAATTATTTGGATTCTAATATAAATAAATAATAAAGGAGAAATGAATTATGACTAAATTAGCAGAAGCAATTGCAAACACAGTTGAAGCGGCAAAATCAGGTAACGGTTCAGAATTAGGTACAAGTATTGTAGATATCGTTTCAAGCGGTGTAGGTTTACTAGGTAAACTTTTCGGATTTTAAAATTGAGTACTTAGCTTATTTTAAAAATATAGTGAGGGGTGTTTATAATGGAAGGTTTATTTAATGCGATTAAAGATACAGTACAAGCTGGCATTGCAGGCGATGGTGCTAAATTAGGTACTAGTATTGTAGACATCGTAGAAAACGGTGTAGGTTTAGTAAGTAAATTATTCGGATTCTAATATAAATTTCTATGACGGACTGGCCAAGGTAATAACCTTGGCCTTTTTTGTTTGCTGAGATATGAAATATGGTATGATGAAATAAAATTCGGCTATGTTTATACATAGACGAGGACATAACTGACATAGTTTATTAAAAGATATCATTAAGGGGTTAGAAAATACTATGAATAAAAGATGTTTGCTTATTGATTTTGACGATACAATTGTTGATTTTCATGACGCAGAAGCTTATGCATTTCATCAACTTACAAAAAAATATAATTTAGAGACAAACCAAGATGATTTAAATCAATTTATGACTGTAAATCAAGCGCATTGGGAAGCATTTCAACAAAACCAATTATCAAAAACTGAAGTTTTAAGTAAAAGGTTTGAAGTGTATTTTGATTTACATCAAATCAATGTTAATGGGGAAGAAGCAGACGTAATCTTTCGAGATGAACTCGCAAATGCTCCAATAAAGTATTTTATGAATACGGTGGAAACGTTGAGAATGCTCAAAGATACACATGATCTATATATTGTTACAAATGGTGTTTTAGAAACGCAAGAAAGACGCATAGCAAAAACAAAAATGGGAAATTGGTTTAAAGGTGTTTATGTATCTGAGCAAACAGGATATCAAAAGCCGATGCCAGAATTTTTTGATTTTGTGTTTAATGAAATTGGTCATGATAAAAGGGACCATGCAATGATTGTTGGTGATTCAATAACATCAGATATTTTAGGTGGGAAAAATGCTGCGATAAAAACATGTTGGTTTAATCCAAGAAATAAAATAAACAACACAGAAATTAATCCCGATTATACTATCGAATCGCTTGATCAATTGTTAGATATAGCAAAATAAAAGAAGCGTGAATTCTAATCAGAAAATTGATTTTAATTCACGCTTCATATTATGTTAATAATCATTCAAGAAATGAAAAAAGTTTACTTTATTAATAAGTATCTACTATATTATAAAAATGAGTGTATTATTTTAAATGTATTGGATGTAAATTTAAGGTGTCCAAATAAGTATATCGTGACCATCTTTATTTTGTTGTTCAATATCTTTAAATCCATGTTTAATGAAGAAATTTTTTGATTGATTACGTGCAATAACTTTAATAGGTTGGCTTTGTTCCTTAGCGAAATCTAACAACGCTTTACCGTAACCACGACCTTGGAAATCACGTAAAACTTCTAGTTTCCATAAAATGTTATAATCATCAAAATCTGAGAAGTATACATCTTCAACTTCTCCTTTACGGTATAAAGCCATACGAGCGCCCAACCTATCACCAACATATATGCCATAAAATGGTGAGTCTGAACTAGCGTCTATCATTTCACCACGTAATTCATCTACTAAATATAAATCTTCATTTCCGAAGTTTCTAAAATCTTCAAATAATTCGTCGGTTTTGTAATTAATATCTAGTCGTTTAACATTACTCACTTTAGCTTCCCCCTTTGCTTTATTACTAACTATTATACCTTATTTTATTGAATATTTCACAAAAATGAATGCTTAAAACATTTTGTAAAATAACGATATTAATTTGCTCATTGTTTTTATATAATGTAAAGTGCTGATAACTTGTATAAATATTGGACAACGAAGTTTATACATATTTATAATAATTTCCAATCAATTTATAAGCCGTAAAATTGTCAATGTTGAATATAAACTTTATACTATATAGGAATAGAGTAACGTAAGGAGAATTACGAATGGATTGTATGACAACGAAACTTAATGAAAAAGATCAATTTATATCTAATGTTAAAAATAGTGATTCAACTTTAGCTAAATATTATCATTTTGATGCGATGAATAAACATGATTATAAAAAAAGACTGCTTATAGAAAATAACGGAAGAGAAGCATCGCTAGCTAAAATCATTGAAGCATACATGGGTGATTTAACATTAGATCATCAACAAAATAATAACTTAAAAGCACTTAGTAACGGTGCGAAAGTTGTGATCGGAGGCCAGCAAGCCGGTTTGTTTGGTGGGCCCTTATACACGTTCCATAAAATATTTTCAATTATTACATTAAGTGAAAAACTATCAAAAGATTACGATACGCACGTTGTCCCTGTTTTTTGGATTGCGGGTGAAGATCATGATTTTGATGAAGTAAATCATACTTATGTTTTTAACGAGCACAAGGCAACTTTACAAAAAATTAGATATAGTACAATGACACCACCAGAGTCTAGTGTTTCAAAGTATTTGCCAGATAAAGATGCGTTACATAAAGCGTTAAATCAATTTTTTAAAGAACTAAAAGAAACTGAGGCTTCTTCAAAATTATTAAACATGTGTAGAAATATTATTGATCATTATGATAGTTGGACTGACATGTTTAAAGCGTTATTACACGAAGTTTTCAAACATTATGGATTATTACTGATAGATGCAAATGATAAAGCGTTGCGTCAATTAGAAAAACCGATGTTTAGAAACATGATTGAAAAGCATCATTCTGTTGACGATGCCTTTAGACAAACGCAAGCTCAAACGATGGCTGATGGCTTGGAGCAAATGATACAGACAGAGACGAATGTGCATTTGTTCATGCATGATAAGAGTGTAAGACAACTATTAACTTTTGAAAATGGGAGATTTTATTTAAATAAATCAGAGAAGTCGTTTTCGAAACAAGAGCTTCTTAATATAGTAGAAACAGAACCAGAAAGATTTTCTAATAATGTCGTTACAAGGCCAGTAATGGAAGAGTGGCTATTTAATACAGTAGCCTTTATAGGCGGTCCTAGTGAAATTAAATATTGGACAGAATTAAGTGAAGTTTTTCGAACGTTAGAAGTATCTATGCCTATCGTTTTACCACGATTAAGAATTACTTATATAAATGATAGAATTGAAAAGTTATTAGCACGTTATCAATTGAACTGTAATGACATCATTGAAAAGGGAATCGGGGCAGACAAAGCACAGTTTATTAGATCCAAAGCGTCACAATCTTTTATAGAACAAATTGAAGCACTTAAAGAACAACAAAAGGATCTATTTCAATCTCTTCAAGCAGAAGTTACAGACAATCATGATAATAAAGTATTGTTAAACAAAAATAATGAAATTCATCAAAAACAATTTGATTACTTGCTAAAACGGTACTTATTAAATATCGAAAGACAAAATGACATTAGCATGAAACATTTTGATATATTAAGTAAAACACTCCATCCAATGGGTGGATTACAAGAAAGAATATGGAATCCACTTCAAATTATGAATGATTTTGGGATAGATGTGTTTAGTCCCTCCACCTATCCACCACTTTCATACACATTTGATCATATATTTATAAAACCTTAGAGCGACAATGGGAACACCCGATTCATCATTAAGATGAATCGGGTGTTTTTTTCTATATTTCAAGAAATTTTGGTGGAATTTGTATAATTAGTGGAGGATAGTGGTGAGATGTGGTAAATTATATATATAAGAAGGTGAGGTGATTATAAATGTTCATGGGTGAATACGAGCATCAATTGGATACTAAGGGACGTATGATTGTTCCTTCCAAATTTCGCTATGACCTAAATGAGCGTTTTATAATTACCCGAGGCCTTGATAAATGCTTATTTGGTTACACTTTAGAAGAATGGCAAGTAATTGAAGAGAAAATGAAAACCTTACCAATGACAAAAAAAGATGCGCGTAAATTTATGCGTATGTTCTTTTCAGGAGCTGTCGAAGTAGAATTAGATAAGCAAGGGCGTATTAATATTCCTCAGAATTTGAGGAAATATGCCAATTTAAGTAAGGAATGTACGGTAATAGGTGTCTCAAATCGCATAGAAATTTGGGATAGAGAAACTTGGAATGATTTTTATGATGAATCAGAAGATAGTTTTGAAGATATTGCCGAAGACTTAATTGATTTTGATTTTTAAATGGAGGCGTTAAATTGTTTCATCATGTCAGCGTTATGCTAGAAGAAACTATAGATTACTTAAATATTAAAGAAGATGGCATATATGTCGACTGTACATTAGGTGGAGCAGGTCATGCCCTCTATTTATTAAATCAAATTGGAGACGAAGGTAGACTTATTGCAATTGATCAAGACACAACAGCACTTGAAAATGCAAAAGAAGTATTGAAAGACCATATACATAAAGTTACCTTCGTGCACAGCAACTTTAGAAAATTGACTGAAATTTTAGATGATTTAAATATTGAAAAAGTAGATGGCATTTATTATGACTTAGGTGTGTCTAGCCCACAATTAGACGTGCCTGAAAGAGGTTTTAGTTATCATAATGATGCGAAATTAGATATGCGTATGGATCAAACACAATCATTATCAGCATATGAAGTAGTGAATGAATGGTCGTTTGAAAAATTAGTTAGAATTTTTCATCGCTATGGTGAAGAAAAATTTTCAAAACAAATTGCAAGACGCATAGAACAAAACAGAGCACAAAAGCCAATTGAAACAACTTTAGAACTTGTAGATGTTATTAAAGAAGGTATCCCAGCTAAGGCAAGAAGAAAAGGTGGGCATCCTGCTAAAAGAATTTTTCAAGCAATTAGGATTGCTGTTAATGATGAATTATCTGCATTTGAAAATTCGTTAGAACAAGCGATTGATTTGGTGAAAGTGGACGGAAGAATATCTGTGATTACATTCCATTCGTTAGAAGATCGACTATGTAAACAAATGTTTCAAGAGTATGAAAAAGGTCCCGAAGTTCCTAGAGGTTTACCTGTCATACCAGAAGCTTATACACCTAAATTGAAGCGAGTTAACCGAAAACCAATCCTTGCTACAGATGAAGATTTAGAAGAAAACAATCGAGCGCGTAGTGCCAAGTTACGTATAGCTGAAATACTAAAATAAGGAGTGATTTTTGAGTGGCAGTAGAGAAAATATACCAACCGTATAGTGGAGCAGAGCAGCATATACCACAAACGCAACCGTCGCCTCATCCCCAGAGTCAACCCCAGACAGTTAAGCGTAAAGTAATTGTCAAGCTAACTAAGTTTGAAAAGATGTTATACATAGGACTTATAACAGTAATTGCTTTAATAAGTATTTATATGCTATCTTTAAAAATGGATGCGTATGAAACTCGAGAAAAAATTGCAGATTTAGATACAAAAATTGAAAAACAATCTAGTGAAAACAGCGCAATAAAATCTGAAATTAAAAAGAACTCCTCATATGAACGCATTTACGATAAGGCCAAAAAAGATGGAATGAGCCTTAAGAACGATAATGTAAAGGTAGTGCGTAATAATGGCGAAGCGAAGAATTAAATTAAAAAAACCGAAGTTTTTAATTAAAAAAAGTAAAATAGGGGCAGTCCTACTCATCCTTGGATTTGGACTGCTCTTTTTTACGTTGGTTTTAAGATACTCGTATATTATGTTGACAGGACACTCTTCTGGTGAAGATCTAATTATGAAAGCGAATGAAAAGTACTTAGTAAATACACAACAACAACCAGAAAGAGGTAAGATATATGACAGAAATGGCAAAGTCTTAGCTGAAGATGTGGAACGTTATAAAGTTGTGGCAGTTGTAGACAAAAAAGCAAGTGAAGGCAGCGATAAACCTAAGCATGTGACAGACAAAAAAGAAACTGCCAAAAAACTTGCAACTGTGATTGATATGTCAGCAAAAGAAATTGAAAAAAAACTGGATAATAAAAAAGCCTTTCAAGTTGAATTTGGTCAAAAAGGCACAGATTTAACGTATCAAGAGAAAGAAAAAATTGAAAAAATGAACCTTCCTGGTGTGACGTTATATCCAGAAACCGAAAGATTTTATCCTAATGGAAACTTTGCATCTCATTTGATAGGAATTGCTCAAAAAGATCCTGATAGCGGAGAATTAAAAGGTGCTTTAGGCGTTGAAAAAATATTTGATAGCTATCTTTCAGGTCAAAAAGGTGCATTATCATATATACATGATATTTGGGGCTATATTGCACCAAATACCAAAAAAGAAAAAGTACCTAAACGTGGAGATGACGTCCATTTAACCCTTGATTCAAACATACAAGTTTTCGTTGAAGAAGCGTTAGATGGCATGGTTGAACATTATAAACCGAAAGATTTATTTGCCGTAGTTATGGATGCAAAAACTGGAGAAATCTTGGCATTTAGTCAAAGGCCAACTTTCAACCCAGAAACTGGTAAAAATTTCGGTAAAAAATGGGCAAATGATTTATACCAAAACACATATGAACCTGGATCAACTTTTAAATCTTACGGATTAGCGGCTGCAATTCAAGAAGGTGAATTTAAGCCAGATAAAAAATACACTGCTGAACCTAGAGAAGTAATGGGATCTAAAATATCTGACTGGAACAAAGTAGGTTGGGGAGAAATCTCAATGTCTACTGGTTTCACATATTCTTCAAATACTTTAATGATGCACTTACAAGATTTAGTTGGTTCAGATAAGATGAAAGAATGGTATGAAAAATTTGGTTTTGGTAAATCTACCGATAGCATGTTTGATGGTGAATCTACAGGTGGTATTGCCTGGGATAATGAAGCACAGCAAAAAACATCTTCATTTGGTCAATCTACAACCGTAACACCAGTTCAAATGCTAAGAGCGCAATCAGCTTTTAATAATGAAGGTAAAATGTTGCAACCATGGTTTGTGGATAGTGTGAGTAATCCTGTTACTGATGATACTTTTTATAAAGGTAAAAAAGAGTTTGCAGGAAAACCAATTACTAAAGACACTGCTAAGAAAGTTCGTACCGAATTAGATAAAGTTGTAAACAGTGAAGACAGTCACGCTAAAAACTATCAAATTGATGGTTATGACGTAGCCGGTAAAACAGGTACAGCACAAGTTGCTGACTCTGATAATGGTGGTTATGTTCAAGGTGAAAATCCATATTTTGTAAGCTTTATTGGTGACGCACCTAAAGATGATCCAGAAGTAATTGTTTATGCTGGTATGAGTTTAGCACAAAAAAATGATCAAGAAGCCTACGAAATGGGTGTAAGTAAAGCGTTTAAACCTATTATGGAAAATACGTTAAAATACTTAAATGTTGGAGATAAAAATTCTAAAGATAAATCTGATGTGAAGTATAGTAAAGTACCAGATGTTCAAGGTCAGGAGACACAAAAAGCACAAGATAAGGTGAATAGTAAATCTCTTGATCCAATAGTCATAGGAAGTGGAGATAAAGTTGTAAAACAATCAGTATCACCTGATAAGGAAGTGCTTCCAAATAGTAAGGTACTCCTATTGACAGATGGGGATATAACAATGCCTGACATGACTGGTTGGACAAAAGAAGAAGTGATTGCCTTTGAAACATTGACGCAAACAAAAGTGACTACAAAAGGTAGTGGTTTTGTTTCAAATCAATCTGTTAATAAAGGACAAAAAATTGACAAAAAAGATAAAGTAGAAGTGACGTTATCTGCTGAAGCGATTAATGGTGAATCATCAACCACGTCATCTAAAGAAAAAGAAACATCCAAAGACAATACTGACAAAAATGATGATAACAACTCAGATTCAAGCAGTGACAAACAAAGTGAATAAATAAATTATTTTATTTCTGACGTCAATGGTAAAACATGTTAAAATGTATAATTTGAAATTGATGCGAGGTAGTAATTTAAATGTTTAGTACAAAATATAATTTTGTAGATTTAAAACATAAATACTGCCTCGTTACATATGATTTATAAGTTGCACCTAGCATTAACGACATTAATCCAATTTAATATTAAAGGAGCATAATATGGTTTATTTACTAGCGATCATTGCATTACTAATAACATTTATATTAGTCCCTGTATTGATACCAACACTAAAAAGAATGAAATTTGGACAAAGTATTAGAGAAGAAGGCCCTCAAAGTCATATGAAAAAAACAGGTACACCGACTATGGGTGGGTTAACTTTCCTACTTAGTATTATTATCACTTCAATATTAGCGATTATTTTTATGGATAATGCGAATCCGATTATATTATTATTGTTTGTGACGATTGGTTTTGGGTTAATTGGTTTCATAGATGATTACATCATTGTTGTTAAAAAAAATAATCAAGGTTTAACGAGTAAACAAAAATTTCTTGCTCAAATCGCTATTGCGGTTATTTTCTTCATATTAAGCCAAGTGTTTAATTTAACAGACTTTTCAACTGGCATTCATATTCCATTTACAGGTTTAGAAGTACCTTTATCTATTGCATATGTAATTTTCATTGTATTTTGGCAAGTTGGTTTTTCTAATGCAGTGAATTTAACGGATGGATTAGATGGACTTTCTACAGGGCTTTCCATTATTGGATTTATTATGTATGCATTAATGGCTTATATCCAAGGGGCTAATTCCATTGGTTTGTTTTGTATTATCATGATTTTTGCGTTACTTGGATTCTTACCGTTTAATTTAAATCCTGCAAAGGTATTTATGGGAGATACAGGCAGCTTAGCTTTAGGTGGTATCTTTGCCACGATTTCAATTATGCTAAACCAAGAATTGTCACTCATTTTTATTGGTTTTGTATTTGTAGCTGAAACATTATCAGTTATGATTCAAGTTACATCATATAAGCTTACAGGGAAAAGAGTTTTCAAAATGTCACCACTACATCACCATTTTGAGTTAGTCGGCTGGAATGAACGAAAAGTTGTTACTGTATTTTGGACAGTTGGTATTATTTCAGGTCTTATTGGCTTATGGATTGGAGTGAATTAAATTGCTAAAATATACAGGTTTAGAAAATAAAGATGTATTAGTAATAGGATTGGCAAAAAGCGGATATGAAGCAGCGAAATTATTACAAAAACTTGGCGCAAATGTCGTTGTCAACGACGGCAAGGATTTAAGTCGAGATGCACATGCAATTGATTTAGAAAATATGGGGGTCAAAGTTGTTGGTGGGGAGCACCCATTTTCTTTACTTGATAATGAGCCACTGATTTTTAAAAACCCTGGCATACCTTATACTGTTCCGTTGATTCAAGAAGCAGAACGCCGAGGATTACAAATACTTACTGAAGTGGAATTAAGTTATTTAGTTTCAAAAGCACCTATTATTGGTGTTACAGGTACAAATGGAAAAACAACGGTAACTTCATTAATTGGAGATATGTTTAAAAAAAGTAGAATTACTGGTAAATTATCTGGCAATATAGGTTATGTTGCTTCAAAAGTGGCACAAGAAGTAGATGAAGAGGATTACCTTATAACTGAATTATCTTCATTTCAATTACTAGGGATTGATCAATATAAACCACATATCTCAATTATTACAAATATTTATTCGGCACATTTGGATTATCATGAAAATTTAGAGAATTATCAAAATGCCAAAAAACAAATATATAAAAATCAAACAGAAGATGATTATTTAATATGTAATTATCATCAACGCCATTTGATTGAATCTGAATCTTTAACAGCAAAAGTATATTATTTTTCAACACAGCAAGAGGTTGATGGTATCTATGTAAAAGATGATTATATTACGTTTAAAGGTTTCCGACTTATTCATAAAGATGACTTAGTACTACCTGGTGAACATAATTTAGAAAACATACTAGCTGCCGTATTAGCTGCATTATTAGCAGGTATTTCTGTAAGAGCAATTATAGATAGTTTGACAACATTTTCAGGTATAGAACATAGGCTTCAATATGTAGGATCAAACAAAACTAATAAATACTACAATGACTCTAAGGCTACTAATACTTTAGCAACGCAATTTGCGCTTAATTCATTTAAACAACCTATTATTTGGTTGTGTGGCGGTTTAGACAGAGGAAATGGATTTGATGAATTAATTCCATATATGAATAACGTCAGAGTGATGGTAACTTTTGGTGAAACACAAGATAAATTTGTGAAATTAGGCGAGAATCAAGGCAAATATGTAATAAAGGCTACTGATGTAGCAGATGCAGTCGATAAAGTACAATCAATTATTGAGCCTAATGACGTTGTATTATTATCGCCAGCTTGTGCAAGTTGGGATCAATACAATACATTCGAAGAGCGCGGGAATAAGTTTATAAAGAGTTTCCAAGCGCATTTACCTTCACTTTAAAGGTTGTGAAATAAATGTCAGATAAAGTTAGTGAATTTGATTCTGAATATTTAAAAGAGAAACGTGCAAAGCGGCGTAAAAAACAAAAACAAATCCAATACGCGATTTTCGGTATTTTGTTATTTATCATTTTGCTGATTCTTATTTATATGTTCACACCATTAAGTAAAATCAACTCAGTGACCATTGAAGGCAATGATAATGTATCTAAAACTTCTATTAAAAAAGCTATTGATGTGAAAGATGATTCAAGAATGTATACCTATAGTACTTCAACAGCTGTTAAGAATTTAAAAAAGAATAAATTAATAAAACATGCAGAAGTGACTAAAGTATTACCGAATAAGTTGAAGGTTAAAGTGACAGAAAGTCAAATCGTTGGTTTAGTTAAAAAGAAGGATGATTATGTACCCATTCTTGAAGATGGCACAGAGTTAGAAAATTATGAAGATAGTAATGTAACAGATGATGGCCCCGTACTTGAAGGATTCAAAAAAGAGAAAAAAGAAAAAATGATACAAGAATTATCAAAAATGCCTGCAAAAGTTCGAGGTATGATTGCAGAAGTGCAATATGATCCACAGGAAAATTTACAAAATCAAATCAAATTATTTACGACAGATGAGATTCAAATTGTAGGTAACTTAAATACTATTGGTAATAAAATGAAGTATTATCCTCAAATGTCACAATCATTAGAACGTGATGAATCAGGAAGTTTAAAAAAATCAGGTTATATTGATTTGTCAGTTGGTGCTTCTTTCATTCCTTATAGTGGTGGAAGTACGACTAAATCAACGAGTGATCAAAACGTTGATAAAGGAAATACACAGGAAGATAAGGCTAAAGACGAGTTGCAAAGTGCATTAAATAAGATAAATAAAGAATCAGACAAAAATAATTAAAAAATTTAGACAAATACATGTGTTTATAGTTCACAAGCGTCAAAACGTATTGTAAACTGTTAATAGTGTGAACATGAATAAGTAATTGTCAGGAGGTGCCTATCTATGGAAGAGCATTATTATGTAAGTATAGATATCGGTTCGTCAAGTGTTAAAGCGATAGTGGGCGAAAAATTTCACAATGGAATAAATGTGATAGGTACAGGACAGACCTACACAAGTGGTATAAAAAATGGTCTTATTGATGATTTCGACATCGCAAAACAAGCGGTTAAAGATACAATCAAAAAAGCCTCTATTGCATCAGGCGTCGATGTTAAAGAAGTGTTTTTAAAACTTCCAATTATCGGTACTGAGGTATTTGATGAATCAAATGAAATTGAATTTTATGAAGATACTGAACTAGATGGTACACACATTGAAAGTGTACTGGAAGGTATACGTGAAAAAAATGATGTACCCGAAACAGAAATAATAAACGCTTTCCCAATTAAATTTGTTGTAGATGGCGAAAATGAAGTATCAGATCCTAAAGAACTCATTGCTAGACACAGTTTGAAAGTAGAAGCTGGTGTCATTGCCATTCAAAAATCAATCTTAATAAACATGATTAAATGTGTAGAATCTTGTGGTGTAGATGTATTAGATGTTTATTCTGATGCATATAACTATGGATCAGTACTTTCAGCAACAGAGAAAGAACTTGGTGCATGCATCATTGATATAGGTGAAGATATAACACAATTAGCATTTTACGAAAGAGGAGAGCTCGTAGATGCTGATGCTATAGAGATGGCTGGTAGAGATATAACAGAAGATATTGCAAAAGGTTTAAATACATCATATGAAACGGCTGAAAAAATTAAACATCAATATGGTCACGCTTTCTTTGATTCAGCTTCTGATCATGATGTATTCACTATTGACCAAGTAAATAGTGAAGAAGAAGCGCAATTTACTCAAAAAGATTTAGCAGATGTAATAGAAGCACGTGTGGAAGATATATTCTTCAATGTGTTTGATGTATTACAAGAGTTAGGTCTTACAAAGGTAAATGGAGGTTTCGTTGTAACTGGTGGTTCAGCTAATTTACTAGGCGTTAAAGAATTGCTTCAAGATATGGTAAGTGAAAAAGTAAGAATTCATACACCATCACAAATGGGCATAAGAAAACCAGAGTTTTCTTCAGCGATTTCAACGATTTCTAGTAGCATTACTTTCGACGAATTACTAGATTATGTTACAATTAATAATCATGACAGTGAAGAATTTGAAGAAGAAGTCATAGAATCAAATGATCGAGAAAATAGTACGAAGTCAAGCGGATTTGATTGGTTCAAAAAGAAATCAAACAAACAAGAAGAGCCACATACATCAACTTCTGATATAGAAGAACCAGAAGCGTCTGAGGCATACGAACCTGAAGACAACATAGAACAAGAACAAAAAGAACAAGAAAGTAAACCTCAAGACAAAGAAGAAAGTAAGTTCAAGAAACTTATGAAATCTCTATTCGATTGATTGGCCACTAAAACTAGGAGGAAATTTAAATGTTAGAATTTGAACAAGGATTTAATCATTTAGCGACGTTAAAAGTCATCGGTGTAGGGGGCGGCGGAAATAACGCTGTTAACCGAATGATTGATCATGGTATGAATAATGTTGAATTTATTTCTATCAATACGGATGGACAAGCTTTAAACTTATCTAAAGCTGAGTCTAAAATCCAAATTGGTGAAAAATTAACACGTGGTTTAGGCGCTGGTGCAAACCCTGAAATAGGTAAAAAAGCTGCCGAAGAATCGCGTGAACAAATTGAAGATGCAATCCAAGGTGCTGATATGGTTTTCGTAACAGCAGGTATGGGTGGCGGTACTGGTACAGGTGCTGCGCCAGTTGTAGCGAAAATCGCAAAAGAAATGGGAGCGTTAACAGTTGGTGTTGTTACGCGTCCATTCGGATTTGAAGGCCGTAAACGTCAAACACAAGCAGCTGCTGGTGTAGAATCAATGAAAGCTGCTGTTGACACATTAATCGTAATTCCTAATGACCGCTTATTAGATATTGTTGATAAGTCTACACCAATGATGGAAGCATTTAAAGAAGCTGACAATGTATTACGTCAAGGTGTTCAAGGTATTTCAGATTTAATCGCTGTTTCAGGTGAAGTTAACCTTGACTTTGCAGACGTTAAAACAATTATGTCGAACCAAGGTTCTGCGTTAATGGGTATCGGTGTGTCTTCTGGCGAAAACCGTGCAGTAGAAGCTGCTAAAAAAGCTATTTCTTCACCATTATTAGAAACTTCTATTGTGGGCGCACAAGGTGTGTTAATGAACATTACTGGTGGAGAATCATTATCATTATTCGAAGCACAGGAAGCAGCAGATATTGTACAAGATGCAGCAGACGAAGATGTTAATATGATTTTCGGTACTGTAATTAATCCAGAATTACAAGATGAAATCGTGGTAACAGTAATTGCTACTGGGTTTGAAGATAAACCTTCATCTCAAGGTCGCAAAGCTTCAAATACTGGATTCGGCAATAGTGCATCATCTGGAAGTACAACTGCAAAAGAAGATTCATTCTCTTCTAGTGCATCACAATCTACAGATAGTGCAAATGAAGGTAGAACACATACTACAAATGAAGATGATATTCCTAGCTTTATTAGAAATCGTGAAGAAAGACGTTCTAGAAGAACTAGACGTTAATCTCGAATGAACTTCTTCTTCTGTTAGTTTTTCATAATAATTAATATTAATTAAGACAACATAAAACATATAGATGTCATCAGGTCCAAAGATCTGATGACTTTTTTGAATTTAGAAATTGGCATATAATTAGATATGAAATACTTCGTTTTGGAGCAAAATATAGTTTCCAATTATTTAGAATCTCCCAATGACTTTAGATAGTTTGTAAATGTTGAATAGCTGGAGGTTTATGACATGCAAGAGAAATTTATCAAAGATCGACATATTTTAAAATATGATGACAATCAATTAAACAATGTGAAATTGGGTATAACAACAAGAGAAGATGGATTTAGTAATTACCCGAAAAATGCATTTAACATGGCAAGATATATTAATGATGATCAAGATAATGTTACAAAGCATCAAATGTTACTTGCTTCTGTAATTCAGTTTCCCACAAATCAATGGGTTTTTCCGATTCAAACACATGAAAATAAAGTGGTTGAAATTACTAACAAAGATAAGGGTACAAATATTGATAGACTTTCTAATGCGTTACATGGTATAGATGGTATGTATACATTTGAAAAAGATATATTATTAACCATGTGTTATGCAGATTGTGTACCAATTTATTTTTACAGCGAAAAGCATGATTTTATTGGTTTGGCTCATGCGGGTTGGCGTGGTACAGTAGGACAAATAGGCAACCAAATGTTAAAACATATACCATTTGATTTTAATGATTTAAAAGTTGTTATAGGACCAGCAACAGCAACTTCATATGAAATTAATGATGATATTAAAAGTAAATTTGAGCGCTTACCTATAGATTCACATCAATATATTGAGACGAGAGCAGAAAACCGTCACGGTATAGACTTAAAAAAAGCAAATGCTATGTTGCTAGCGTATGGTGGCGTTCCCCAAAATAATATTTATATAACAGATTATGCTACTTCAGAAGATTTAACTTTATTCTTTTCATATAGAGTAGAGAAAGGTAATACTGGTCGTATGTTAGCTTATATTGGTCAATAACTAAGAGGTGTATAAAAATTGGATGTACAGCAAAGTTTAACGCAAATAAATAATCAATTGGACATACATTGTAAAAAAGGAAATATTACAACAGTCCCACACGTGATAGCAGTGACAAAATATGTTACAATAGAGCGAGCTAATGATGCTTACCAAGCAGGTATTAGACACTTTGGTGAAAATCGTTTAGAAGGTTTTCAACAAAAAAAAGCAGCCTTACCAGACGATGTAGTCATGCATTTTATCGGTTCTTTACAAACAAGAAAAGTTAAAGAGGTAATCAATGATATCGACTATTTTCACGCTTTAGATCGTCTGAAATTAGCGAAAGAGATTAATAAAAGAGCTGAACATAAAGTGAAATGTTTTGTTCAAGTAAATGTTTCTGGAGAAACGTCAAAACAAGGCATCGCATTAGATGAAGTAGATACGTTTATTAAAGATTTAGAGCAATATGAAAACATAGAAATTACTGGTCTTATGACAATGGCACCATATACGGACGATGAACCGTACATCAAAGATTTATTCAAATCATTAAGAGCAAAAAGAGATGAAATTAAAGCGCTCAATTTAAATTATGCACCATGCACAGAGTTATCAATGGGAATGAGTAATGATTACCATTTAGCAGCTGAAGAAGGTGCATCATTTGTGAGAATTGGGACTAAACTTGTAGGAAAAGAGGAGTGAGCCCCGTGGCTTTAAAAGATTTATTTAGTGGTTTTTTCGTAGTTGAAGAGGAAGATGATGATTTAAAAGCGCCACCCGAAGAAGAACAAGATAGACAACAAGCACAGTCTCAAACAAATTATAATAATCAACAAACTGAAAATACAGAAAGACAACGTATACAGTCCGTACCCAAAAAACAACCAACAAGATTACAACAATCAACAGGGGAAAGGAAGTATCAAATGAGTAACAGTGCACCTAAAAATAATACTAGGAACGTTGTGAACATGAATAATCAAGAACAAAATAATTATGGATTTACGCAAGAAAGTTCTAAAATGTGTTTATTTGAGCCACGCGTCTTTTCAGATACTCAAGATATTGCGGATGAATTAAAAAATCGCAGAGCAACTTTAGTAAACTTACAACGTATTGATAAAGTGTCTGCAAAAAGAATTATCGATTTTCTAAGCGGTACTGTTTATGCAATTGGTGGAGACATTCAACGTGTAGGTTCTGATATATTCTTATGTACGCCAGATAATGTTGAAGTCGCAGGAAGCATAACGGACCAAATTGAAAATATGGAATACCAAGGTGAATAGAGGTAAACATTCATGGATATAGGTTTATTAGCAAATATATTTCAATTTATTTTATTCTTGGTCAAAATTTATTACTTTGGAATGATTGTGTATTTCTTTATGTCATGGCTTCCAGGTGCGCGGGAAAATAAATTCGGTCGATTTTTATCAAAATTGTATGAGCCGTTTTTAGAACCATTCCGTAAAATTATTCCGCCTATTGGCATGATTGATATTTCTTCAATTGTTGCAATAATTGTACTTGTATTATTCCAAACTGGCTTGGCAAATATTTTTAGTTTGATTTTAAGAAATTTAGTGTAAGTTTTGTATTGAGAATAAATAGTAATTGAATAAAGTTTAAAATAAATGTTAAGCACCTAACGTTAAAAACGAGAGGTGCTTTAACTTATATTTGGAGTGAAATCACATCGATATTTATCAACATTTTAGAAAAGAAGAGCATGAATTAATCGATCAACTTATCGATAAGTGTTATCGTGCCAATGAACAATTTGCGCCTGTGTTAACTTCTTTTTTAGATCCCAGAGGCCAATATATATTAAATGTCATAGTTGGTAGTTTTCAAGATTTAGAAGTTACATTTTATGGAGGGCCATTTGCTGAGAGACAAAGAGCTATCATAGCACCAGATTACTTTCAACCTGAAGTGGAAGATTTTGAAATTATTCTTTTTGAAATTGATTATCCTCAAAAATTTGTCACACTTCAACATCAACATGTACTGGGTACAATCATGTCATTAGGTATCGAAAGAGACCAATTAGGTGACATTGTGGTAGATGAAAGTATACAATTTACTTTGACAAAGCAATTAGAATCATATATTATATTGGAATTAAATAAAATTAAAGGCGCTACAGTTAAACTAAATGCGATACCAATTAAAGATATGATACAATCAAAAGAGAACTGGCACTCATTTGAGACAACCGTATCTGGTTTACGTTTAGATGTCGTTCTAAAAGAAATGATTCGTAAATCTCGTTCTATTAGCAAACAGTTAATTGTAAAGAAACGTGTTAAAGTTAATCATACGATCATTGATTCTGCTGATTTCCAACTGGACAAAGGTGACTTACTGTCTATTCAAGGATACGGAAGAGCAATGGTTGTTGATATCGGTGGAAAAACAAAAAAAGATAAAACACGAATTTCCTACAAAACTTTATTTAAATAAGTTATACTTATAAAGTGTAAAACAACCGAATTTTAACGACTAAAATTAGCAATGATACTATATAAAATAAATTTTATTTCTGATATTTAATGAAATAACAAAATAGTGTATGATAAAAGGAGGATAATGACGCATGGCTTTTACACCAAGTGAAATAAAAAACAAATCATTTACTCGTGTTAAAACGGGTTTTGAACCAACTGAAGTTGAAAGTTATCTAGAACAACTCAGTAATGAAATTGAACGTTTAAAAGAAGATAAAGCACAATTAGAAAAAGTTGTTGAAGATAAAGAAACGAATATTCAATCTTATAAAGATGTGCATCAATCAGTGAGTGATGCATTAGTTCAAGCAAAACAAGCTGGAGAAGAAACGAAAGCAGCAGCAAATAAAGATGCAGAGGCAACAATTGCAAAAGCGAAAAGTGAAGCAGATCGTATTGTCAATGATGCAGTTGAAAAAGCTCGTCGACTTTCTTTCCAAACAGAAGATATGAAACGTCAGTCTAAAATATTTAGATCTCGTTTCCGTATGTTAGTAGAAGCACAGTTAGATTTACTTAAAAATGATGATTGGGATTATTTATTGAATTATGACCTTGATTCTGAACAAGTAACGCAAGAGAACATTAATCATTTAAATGAAAATGAATTAACTGAAGAAGAAAAAGCGATGAAAGCAAAAGCTGAAGCAGATAGTGCAGCAGAAGCGGATGCAGAAGCAACAAATAATGAGAATAAACAATAAACAACAGACGCGTAAGAAACAGTCGATATATTCAAGCGAGTTAGGGATAGTGCGAGCCTAATATATATTTGTTTCTTATATCACTGTCGTTTTAATTGAATAATATGCAATGAGAGAACTCTAAGTTGAGTTAATCAGGGTGGTAACGCGGTAAATATCGTCCCTGTTAATTGAACTTAGAGTTCTTTTTATTGTTAGATACTAGACAAGTCAGAATATTGTAATAAGGAGTGTAGGAAATGGATTACAAAGATACGTTATTAATGCCAAAAACGAATTTTCCAATGCGTGGAGGATTACCAAATAAAGAACCAAAGATTCAAGAAGAATGGGATGCAAATGATATTTATCAAAAAGCATTAGAAAAAAACAAAGATAATGAACATTACATTTTACATGATGGCCCACCATATGCAAATGGTAATTTACATATGGGACATGCGTTAAATAAAATTTTGAAGGACTTTATTACGCGTTATAAAACAATGCAAGGTTTCTATACACCATATGTTCCAGGTTGGGATACACATGGATTACCAATCGAACAAGCACTTACTAAAAAAGGTGTTAAGCGTAAAGAATTATCAATTGCTGAATTTAGAAGAAAATGTGAAGCATTTGCGTTAGAACAAATTGAAAATCAAAAAAAAGATTTTAAACGCCTTGGTGTTAAAGGAGATTTTGCTAATCCATATATAACATTAAAACCAGAATATGAAGCAGCTCAAATTCGTTTGTTTGGTGAAATGGCTGATAAAGGACTTATTTATAAAGGTAAAAAACCAGTTTATTGGTCACCATCTAGTGAATCTTCATTAGCTGAAGCAGAAATTGAATATCAAGATAAGCGTTCGCCATCTATTTATGTCGCATTTGATGTTAAAGATAGTAAAGGTGTTGTTGCTGAAGATGCAAAATTCGTTATTTGGACTACTACACCTTGGACATTACCATCTAATGTTGCAATCACAGTACACCCAGATTTAGTTTATGGTCAATATAATGTGAACGGTGACAAATACATCATCGGTAAAGACTTAGTAGCTAATGTTGCTGAAGCATTAGAATGGGACGAAGATGCCATTGAACTAGAAAAAGAATTCAAAGGTAGTGACTTAGAATACATCGAAACACAACATCCATTTGCTGATCGTGTGTCACTAGTGATTAATGGATTACATGTTACAACAGATGCTGGTACAGGGTGTGTTCACACGGCTCCTGGACACGGGGAAGATGACTTTATTGTAGGCCAAAAATATAACTTGTCTGTTATCAGCCCTGTTGATGATAAAGGTGTATTTACAGAAGAAGCTGGTCAATTTGAAGGTATGTTCTACGATAAAGCCAATAAAGAAATTACAGATTTATTAAAAGAGAATGGTTCATTATTGAAATTAGAATTCATGACACATAGTTACCCACATGACTGGCGTACTAAGAAACCTGTTATTTTCCGTGCAACACCACAATGGTTTGCTTCTATTGATAAAGTACGTCAAGATATTTTAGATGCAATCGAAAATACACACTTTAAGGTTGATTGGGGTAGAACTCGTATTTACAACATGGTAAGAGACCGTGGAGAATGGGTTATTTCACGTCAACGTGTCTGGGGCGTGCCATTACCAGTATTTTATGCGGAAAACGGCGACATTATTATGACTAAAGAAACTGTTAATCATGTTGCAGATTTATTCCAAGAACATGGTTCAAATGTGTGGTTTGAGCGAGAAGCTAAAGATTTATTACCTGACGGATTCACACATCCAAGCAGTCCGAATGGTGTATTTACAAAAGAAACAGATATCATGGATGTTTGGTTCGATTCAGGGTCATCACATCGTGGTGTATTAGAAGAGCGCCCGGAATTATCTTATCCTGCTGATTTATATTTAGAAGGTAGTGACCAGTACCGTGGTTGGTTTAACTCCTCAATTACAACATCTGTTGCTACGAGAGGTATTTCACCATACAAAATGTTACTTTCACATGGATTCGTAATGGACGGCGAAGGTAAAAAAATGAGTAAATCATTAGGCAATGTCATCGTACCTGATCAAATAGTAAAACAGAAAGGTGCAGATATTGCACGTCTTTGGGTAAGTAGTGTTGATTATTTATCAGATGTGCGTATTTCAGATGAAATTTTAAAACAAACTTCTGATGTATATCGTAAAATTAGAAATACACTAAGATTTATGTTGGGTAATTTAAATGATTATAATCCGTCAACAGATGCAGTCCCAGAATCTGATTTATTAGAAGTAGATAAATATTTATTAAATAGATTACGTGAATTTACTGCGAACACATTAGACAATTATGATAACTATGATTATTTAGATATATATCAAGAATTACAAAATTTCATTAACGTTGAACTAAGTAATTTCTATTTAGATTATGGTAAAGACATCTTATATATAGAAGAGCAAAATGCACATAAACGTCGTAGTATGCAAACTGTGTTATACCAAATTGTAGTAGACATGACGAAATTATTAGCACCTATTCTTGCACATACGTCTGAAGAAGTATGGTCACATATTCCACATGTAGAGGAAGAAAGTGTACATTTATCACGCATGCCTGAACGTGTCGCTGTTGATGCTGAATTCATGGAAAAATGGAATACATTTATGAAATTACGTGACGATGTGAACCGAGCTTTAGAAGTTGCACGTAATGAAAAAGTAATTGGAAAATCATTAGAAGCCAAAGTAGTAATTGGTAGTAATGATAACTTTGATGCAACTACGTTTTTACAACAATTTTCTGATTTACAACAACTATTCATTACTTCACAAGCAGAGGTAGTTGATAAAGTTGAAAATGGAGAAGCATATCAATACGGTGATATCCACATTGAACATGCTCACGGAGAAAAATGTGAACGTTGTTGGAATTATAGTGAAACATTAGGTTCTGTAGGCGAACTAGACAACCTATGCCCACGTTGTCAAGCAGTTGTTAAAACACTTGTTTAAATATTTATAAATGAAAATGCAGGAGCATGGCGATAACTGTATTAACAAAATATTCCACAGTTTTGTTCCAGCATATTTGAATTGAATTAAATTCGATATGTATTTTAAACATTACAACAACTTTTGACTAATATTTTTGAATAACCTGAGACATCGTTGCGATGTCCCAGGTTTTCTTTTCTCTAATATAAATAACTTAAGCGAGTTATTTAGCAAATCCAATTTTTAAATTAAAATGAGCATATTGAAATTTAAAATTGAACAATTCATATATAATGAATGCAATAAGTAATTAGAAAGGTGTTAAATATGTTCCATAACGAAAGTGCGCATTTTGTAAATGGCATTATATTAAATGTGAGAGACAAAGATGAAATGAAAAAATTTTATGGAGACATAATTGGATTAAATGTAGTGAATGAATCATATTCTACGATTCAATATGAGATTGGAAATCTAAATCACTTCATGACACTTAATCAAATAAATATAGGAAGAGAACCACTTGTTTCAGAAGCAGGTTTATTTCACTTAGCTATTAAATTACCAACAAAAACAGATTTAGCAGACCTGCTTGTACAATTAAGTGAATATAAAATACCAATCAACGGTGGAGAACATGATATTTCAACTTCATTATATTTAGAAGATACTGAAGGAAATGGTTTAGAGTTTTATGTAGACAATCCAATTGATGAATGGTCTATTGAAAATGAAAAAGCAGTTTTAGAAACAAAACCATTAAATGTACCTAAATTATTAATATATGTCTCAGATGAGAAATGGCAAGGCATTCCTGATGACAGTATTATCGGATATATTAATTTAAAAACAATTCGGTTAAATAGAGTTAAACAATATTATAAAAATTACTTTGGTTTGGTACCATCTTCTGTAGAAACAGAGAGTGCAGTATATTTGGCTTCAAATGGTTATCATCAACATCTTGTAGTGAATAATTGGTTATCAAGTGTTAAACGCATAGAAAATCATAAAACTTATGGTCTAGCATGCGTAGATTTTCACTTTCCAGAAACAACACATAAATTATTGACTGGTCCCGACGGTATTCAGTTTAGATTTAATTATTATTCTGTACTTTAAAATAATGTCTATTTGAATAATGTTTCAAAAAAATAACTTAATATTTGAACTGTAACTTTTTTTATAAGTTTGATTAGGATATAATGAGAGTTGTTGTAAAAATCGACCGCACGTAGAATAAATAGGAGGTACAGACATGAAACGTCAGTACTATATTGGTACTTCTATATTTATAACAATCGTTATACTTATATTAGATCAAATCACAAAATTTATAATAACTAAAACAATGCAAATTGGTGACTCATTTGAAGTAATCCCTAATTTTTTGAGTATCACTTCACATAGAAATAATGGTGCAGCATGGGGGATTTTAAGTGGAAAAATGGCTTTTTTCTATATCATAACTGTCATTATTCTGATTATACTCATTGTCTTTTTTATAAAAGAAGCGAAGCATAATTTATTGATGCAAATTGCTATAAGTTTATTGTTTGCTGGTGCTTTAGGTAACTTTATTGACCGTGTATTAAACGGTGAAGTTGTAGACTTTGTTGATACTTATATATTTAGTTATAATTTTCCAATATTTAACGTAGCTGATTCGAGTTTAACTATAGGCGTCGTTTTAGTAATAATCGCTTTGTTAAGGGATATGAGGACAGAAGAATAGGAGAGATAGTGTATGGAGTTTCATGAGTTTAACATAGAAGACCCAGCTAACGCAGGACAACGAATAGATAAACTTTTGCCTGAGTTTAATGCTGAATGGTCACGTACTCAAATACAAGATTGGATTAAAGAAGGTTTAGTTAAAGTCAATGATAAAGTGATAAAATCCAATTATAAAACTAAGCTAAATGATAAAATTGTAGTAACTGAAAAAGAAATTGTTGAGGCAGATATTAAGCCGGAAAATCTTAATCTGAATTTTTATTATGAAGATGATGATGTCGCAATTGTTTATAAACCTAAGGGTATGGTAGTACATCCTTCTGCAGGTCATTATACAGGTACATTAGTAAATGGTTTAATGTATCAAATGAAAGACTTATCTGGTATAAATGGTGAAATACGTCCGGGAATTGTACATCGTATTGATAAAGATACTTCAGGTTTATTAATGATTGCGAAAAACGATATTGCACATCGTAGTTTAGTTGAACAATTGATAGATAAATCAGTCACGCGTAAATACATTGCATTAGTACATGGTAACATTCCACATGATTATGGTACTGTTGATGCACCTATTGGTCGAAATAAAAATGACCGTCAATCTATGGCTGTGGTCGATGATGGTAAAGACGCAATCACTCACTTTAATGTATTAGAACATTTTAATAAGTATACTTTAATAGAATGTCAGTTAGAAACAGGTCGTACCCACCAAATTCGTGTGCATATGAAATATATTGGCTATCCATTAGTAGGAGATCCAAAATATGGTCAGAAGAAAACATTAGATATTGGTGGTCAAGCATTGCATGCGGCAGTAATTGGTTTTGAACATCCAGTTACACAAGACTACATTGAAAAGACTTCACCTTTACCAGATGATTTTGAACAACTTTTAAATGATATTCGTAAATCTGATAATTAATAAGGCTAAGTTATATGACAAATTGAAAGTCATACCATGATGTTTGAATTGAAGCGATTGCTTTTACAAATCGAATCATATTCTAATATAGACTTGCAACAATATGTTATTCATGATAATATAATGACAGTTTAATAAAGAACGAACGTCTTTAATTGAAAGTCCAGAGAGGCTTCGAAGACATGTAATGAAAATAGAATATACAAACAAAGCATTTTAGTCACAAAAATAGCTAAAAGCCATCGTAGTTTTTTAGTAAACGCGATAAAAATCGTAATCACAAACACAAAATGGGTTATGATGGAGAAATCATCTGAAATTCAGAAATGTCTCTGCGATTTGTTTGTAATATTTTATTACGCAACCTCATGTCTTCTGAAGATGTGAGGTTTTTTTATATCATTAAGATTAAGGTAGGTGCCCAAAATGTCAGAACGAGTGATTATGGATGAAGCAGCAATACAAAGAACAGTGACACGTATTGCACATGAAATCTTAGAATATAATAAAGGTACTGATGATTTAATTTTGTTAGGCATTAAAACAAGAGGGGCATTTTTAGCGCGACGAATACAACAAAAAATCGAACAAATTGAAGAAATCACTGTTCCAACAGGTACGATTGATATTACACAATTTAGAGATGATTTGGAACAGACAATAGATCAAGCTGCAGAACAAACGTATGAAATTGATGTCAATATAACAAATCAAGTCGTAATTATAGTGGATGATGTTTTATATACTGGACGCACAGTTAGAGCATCACTTGATGCAGTACTTCAATATGCAAGACCTAGAAAAATAGGGCTAGCAACACTTATCGATCGCGGACATAGAGAACTGCCGATACGCGCAGACTTTGTTGGTAAAAACATACCTACTGCTAGAGAAGAAGCTGTCTCAGTTTTTCTTAGTGAAATAGATAATAGAAATGCAGTTGTAATTGAATAAATCAACACCTTTTAATTCAGTACGAGAGACTGAAAAAGGGAAGAGAATCATGTGGAAGTCAAAATTAAGTTTCAAAGCAACCACATTTCAAAATATAGTTATATTATATAAACCACATACTATAGATTCTCTCCATATCATCTAATCTTAATTTAAGGCTAGTATTCAAATAACAAACCTTACGCTTTAAGCAGTAATTTTGTTTGAATGAGCTAAATTTTGATTTGAGGATTGATACTTTTTAAGTCTCTTTACATGAAAACAATGTAAAGAGACTTTTTTTATGAGAGGAAGCGGAAAGTCATGGAAAATGAAACAATGTTTGAACGGACAGCTAAACCAGTATTAGATGTACGAGATAAACCTAAATTAGGACAATGGGCATTTTTAAGCACCCAGCATTTATTTGCAATGTTTGGATCGACTGTTCTCGTACCTTTTTTAACTGGATTACCCATATCATCTGCCTTACTAGCATCAGGCATAGGGACATTATTGTATATACTAATTACAAAAGCGAAAATACCAGCATATTTAGGTTCAAGTTTCGCATTTATCACACCAATCATAACTGGATTGAATTCACATGGCTTAGGTGACATGTTAGTGGCATTGTTTATGAGCGGTGTAATGTATGTGCTCATCGGATTAGCTATTAGATTAAGTGGAACAGGGTGGCTTATGCACTTACTGCCTCCTGTAGTTGTCGGACCTGTCATTATGGTGATTGGTTTGAGTCTAGCACCTACTGCGGTTAACATGGCAATGTTTGAAAATTCAGGCGATATGAAGGGTTATAACTTAAGTTATTTAATAGTAGCAATGATTACATTGCTTGTAACGATTATGGTTCAAGGATACTTTAAAGGTTTCTTGTCGCTTATACCTGTATTAATAGGCATTATAACGGGTTACATTGTTTCAATTTTTATGGGACTTGTTAACTTTAAACCTGTAGCAGAAGCAAAATGGCTGCAGTTTCCAGAGGTGTACCTACCGTTTAAAGACTACACGCCATCATTTCATCTAGGTTTGGTGCTCGTTTTAATACCAATCGTTTTTGTTACGGTAAGTGAGCATATTGGACATCAAATGGTGATTAACAAAATCGTGGGACGAAATTTCTTTAAAGATCCAGGATTAGATAAATCCATTATTGGTGACGGTGTGTCAACAATGTTTGCAAGTATTATAGGTGGTCCTCCAAGTACAACTTACGGAGAAAACATCGGCGTATTAGCTATCACGAAAATTTATAGTATATATGTGATTGGAGGTGCTGCAGTCATAGCTATAATATTAGGATTTGTAGGCAAATTCACAGCATTGGTTTCATCTATACCAACACCTGTTATGGGAGGTGTATCGATATTACTTTTTGGAATTATTGCAGCAAGTGGTCTGAGAATGCTTGTAGAAAGTGAGGTTGATTTTGCAAGTAACCGAAATCTTGTCATTGCATCAGTCATACTAGTAATAGGTATTGGCAACCTCGTCTTCAACTTAAATGGGATAGGTATTAATTTAGAAATTGAAGGTATGGCATTAGCAGCACTAGCAGGTATTCTACTAAACTTAATTTTACCGCAAGAGATTGAAACAAATAAATAAATGTGTATTTCATTATTAGGAGGCTGAAAAAATGGATAATTTACTATCAATGGAACATCTAACTACAAATGAGATTTATGAACTAATCGAAATTGCGAGTGGTATTAAAAACGGATCGTTTAAACCACATAATTATGAAGACAAGTTTGTAGCAAATTTATTTTTTGAAAATTCTACACGTACGAAAAGTAGCTTTTTAGTGGCAGAGCAAAAATTAGGATTAAAATTGATTGATTTTGAGACGAGCACCTCTTCAGTTCAAAAAGGTGAGAGCTTATACGATACGTGTAAAACATTAGAACAAGTAGGCGCAGATGTTTTAGTAATTAGACATTCAGATACAACATACTATAATGATTTAAATTCACTGAAGTTACCGATTATCAATGCAGGTGATGGAAGTGGACAGCATCCAACACAAAGTTTATTAGACCTTATGACAATATATGAAGAGTATGACACATTTAAAGATTTAAATATTTTAATATGTGGAGATATAAAAAACTCCCGTGTAGCGAGAAGTAACTTTCAAAGTTTAACAGCACTCGGTGCAAATGTTATGTTCTCGAGTCCTGAAGCGTGGAGAGATGACACTTTAGCAGCACCCTATGTTGATATAGATAAAGTGATAGATGATATAGATATTGTCATGTTACTTAGAGTACAGCACGAAAGACATGGAGATGAAGAAACAGCAAATTTTGAAAATCAAAATTATCATGAAAACTTTGGTTTGACGAAAGATCGCTATAATCGATTGAAATCATCAGCAATCGTTATGCATCCAGCACCTGTCAATCGCGGTGTTGAAATTGATGATTGTTTAGTAGAAGCAGAAAAATCGCGTATCTTTAAACAGATGGAAAATGGCATGTATACACGAATGGCTGTCATTGAGTATATATTACAAACAAAGGAGGCAGAAATAAATGAAATTGCTAACTAATGCGAAAATCTTAGAAAATGGTGAACTTAAAACAACCTCTATCTTAATAGAAGGTAAAAATATAAAAAAAATTGCGCCAGATATAGAGGTAGATACCGATGTTGAAATCGTTGATTTAAAGGGGGACTTTGTTGCGCCAGGTTTAGTTGATGTACATGTACATTTAAGAGAACCAGGCGGTGAACATAAAGAAACAATTGCAACAGGGACTCAAGCAGCTGCAAGAGGAGGATTTACGACAGTTTGTCCAATGCCAAACACACGCCCTGTACCTGACTCTGTTGAAAATTTAGAGCGTTTAAACAAATTAATCGAAGAAAATGCACAAGTTAGAGTTTTACCATATAGTGCAATTACAGTTAGACAAGCAGGTAATGAACACGTTGATTTCGAAGCTTTAGCAAAGTTAGGCACATTTGCCTTTACTGATGATGGCGTAGGTGTACAACAAGCAAATATGATGTATGAAGCCATGCAACAAGCAACAAAAGTAAATAAAGCAGTAGTTGCGCATTGTGAAGATAATAGTCTGATATATGGTGGTGCTATGCATGATGGGGAACGTAGTAAAGCTTTAGGCATACCGGGCATACCTAATATTTGTGAAGCGGTACAAATTGCGAGAGATGTTCTGTTAGCTGAAGCAGCAGGGGCACATTACCATGTGTGTCATGTATCTACAAAAGAAAGTGTACGGGCTATAAGAGATGCTAAAAAAGCAGGTATTCATGTAACAGCTGAAGTGACACCACATCATTTATTATTAACTGAAGAGGATGTGCCTGGCGATGATGCAATTTATAAAATGAATCCTCCTTTAAGAAGTAAAGAAGATCGAACGGCGCTAATCGAAGGATTGTTAGATGGGACAATAGATTGCATTGCCACAGACCATGCACCACATGCGAAAGAAGAAAAAGCACAACCGATGACAAAAGCACCTTTTGGCATCGTTGGCAGTGAAACAGCATTTCCATTATTGTATACCCATTTTGTAAAAAATGGTGATTGGTCATTGCAACAATTGGTTGACTATTTAACAATCAAACCATCTCAAATATTTGATTTACCTTATGGAAGATTAGAAGAAGGTGGTTTGGCTGACCTTACTGTCATTAATCTAGAAGAAGAGAAAGAGATTAGGGCAGAAGATTTTGCATCTAAAGGAACCAATACACCTTTTATAGGTGAAAAAGTATACGGTACTCCAGTATTAACATTGGTAGAAGGTGAAGTTAAATTTAAGGAGGAAAAGTAATGTTGCAAAAACGCTATTTAGTTTTAGAAGATGGAACATATTATGAAGGTTATCCATTAGGTTCAGATCATTTGACGAAAGGTGAAATAGTATTCAATACTGCTATGACTGGGTATCAAGAAACGATATCTGATCCATCATACACAGGACAAATTATTACATTTACCTATCCATTGATAGGAAACTACGGAATTAATCGAGATGATTTTGAATCATTGATACCAACATTGAGTGGTGTTGTTGTTAAAGAAGCGAGCACTTATCCGAGTCATTTTCGCATGCAAAAAACATTCCACGAAGTGTTAAAAGACTATGATATACCAGGTATTTCTGGTGTGGATACACGTAGTATTACTCGAAAAATTAGAAACTATGGCGTTTTAAAAGCAGCTTTTACAGATAATAAGAAAGAAATTCCGCAATTGATAGAAGAGTTGAAGGTCATTGAATTACCTAGAGATGAAGTGAAAACAGTGTCTACTAAGACACCATATGTGTCTACGGGCTATGACTTAAGTGTTGTATTAGTAGATTTTGGTAAAAAACAAAATATTGTGAGAGAACTTAATTTACGTGGTTGTAATGTTACAGTTGTGCCTTATGATTCCACGGCAGAAGAAATTATTAGAATGTCACCAGATGGTGTGATGTTATCAAATGGGCCTGGTGATCCAGAAGAAGTCAAAGTTGCAATTAATATGATTAATGGCATTTTAGGAAAAATTCCTTTCTTTGGTATTTGCTTAGGTCATCAATTATTTGCACTTTCACAAGGAGCTACATCATTTAAAATGAAATTTGGACATAGAGGTGCAAATCATCCTGTGAAAGATTTAAAAACTGGAAAAATAACATTAACAAGCCAAAATCATGGTTATGCAATTGATAAAGATTCATTAGTTAATACACCATTAGAAATAACACATGTAGCGATTAATGACGGTACAGTTGAAGGATTAAGACACCAATCATTACCTGCATTTTCAGTACAATATCATCCTGAAGCAAATCCTGGACCGACAGATTCAAATTATTTGTTTGATGAATTTATTAAAATGATGCATGACTATAAAGAAAAGGAGCTTTTGACAAATGCCTAAACGTAACGATATTAAAACGATTTTAGTTATCGGATCTGGACCGATTATTATAGGTCAAGCTGCAGAGTTTGATTATGCAGGAACGCAAGCTTGCTTAGCATTACGAGAAGAAGGTTATCGTGTTATATTAGTAAATTCAAATCCAGCGACGATTATGACGGATAATGAAATTGCTGACAAAGTCTATATTGAACCTTTAACGCATGACTTTATTGCACGCATTATTCGTAAAGAACAACCTGATGCTTTACTACCAACCTTAGGTGGCCAAACAGGGCTTAATATGGCGATTCAATTACATGATAGCGGCGTATTAGAAGCGAACAATGTACAATTGCTTGGCACAAAATTAGCGTCTATTCAACAAGCGGAAGACAGAGAATTATTCAGAGACTTAATGAATGAGTTAGATGTTCCAGTTCCAGAAAGTGATATCGTAAATACTTTAGAACAGGCGTTTGAATTTAAAGAAGTGGTAGGATATCCATTAATTGTGAGACCTGCTTTCACTATGGGAGGTACTGGCGGTGGTATTTGCCATAATGATGAAGAATTCAGACAAGTGGTAACGAATGGCTTGCATTACAGTCCTGCAACACAATGTTTAATAGAAAAATCAATCGCAGGTTTTAAAGAGATTGAATATGAAGTGATGCGAGATAAAAATGATAATGCCATTGTTGTTTGTAACATGGAGAATATAGATCCAGTCGGTATACATACTGGGGATTCTATTGTAGTAGCACCTAGTCAAACTTTATCAGATGTTGAATATCAAATGTTACGTGATGTGTCGTTAAAAGTGATTCGTGCTTTAGGCATTGAAGGTGGCTGTAATGTACAACTGGCATTAGACCCACACTCAATGAAATATTATATTATTGAAGTGAATCCGCGTGTTTCACGTTCATCAGCTTTAGCTTCAAAGGCTACAGGCTATCCGATTGCAAAATTAGCTGCCAAAATAGCGATAGGTTTATCTTTAGATGAAATGCTGAATCCAATAACTAAAACGTCTTATGCTGCATTTGAACCTACGTTGGATTATGTTATAACAAAAATTCCACGTTTTCCGTTTGATAAGTTTGAAAAGGGTGAACGTGTGCTAGGTACACAAATGAAAGCAACTGGTGAGGTAATGGCGATTGGTCGAACATATGAAGAGTCATTATTGAAAGCGATTCGTTCACTTGAATATGGTGTACATCATTTAGGCTTACCAAATGGTGAAACATATGATTTAGATTATATAAAAGCGCGTATACAAGATCAAGATGATGAGCGTTTATTCTTTATAGGAGAAGCTATTAGACGAGGTACATCTTTAGAAGAAATACACGAAATGACTAAGATTGATTATTTCTTCTTAAATAAATTCCTACACATCATTGATATAGAGCATGATTTAAAAGAACACAAAGGGGATATAGACTATTTAAAATTTGCTAAGAGTTATGGTTTTAGTGATCGAATTATCGCACATCGTTTTGATATGTCAGAATCTGAAATTTATAACTTAAGAAAACAACATAATATTTCACCAGTATATAAAATGGTAGATACTTGTGCTGCAGAATTTGAATCAGCTACACCATATTACTATGGCACATATGAACAAGAAAATGAGTCAATCGTCACTGAAAAAGAGAAAATATTAGTTTTGGGTTCAGGACCAATTAGAATCGGCCAAGGTGTAGAATTTGATTACGCAACTGTGCATGCTGTTTGGGCAATTCAGCAAGCTGGTTATGAAGCCATTATCGTCAATAATAATCCTGAAACAGTATCTACAGACTTCTCAATTTCAGACAAATTATATTTTGAACCACTAACAGAAGAAGATGTAATGAATATTATAAATATTGAACAACCAAAAGGTGTAGTAGTTCAGTTTGGTGGTCAAACTGCGATTAATTTAGCAGATAAAATTGAAAAGTATGGCGTGAAAATTTTAGGTACATCACTTGAAGATCTGAATCGTGCTGAAGATCGTAAAGAATTTGAGGCGCTGTTACATAAGATTGATGTGCCTCAACCTAACGGTAAAACAGCAACTTCAGCTGAAGAAGCGCTCAAAAATGCACGTGCAATCGGTTATCCTGTAGTAGTTAGACCATCATATGTATTAGGTGGACGTGCTATGGAAATCGTATATAACGATGAAGAGTTAACCAATTATATGAACCAAGCAGTGAAAGCGAGTCCGGATCATCCTGTATTAGTTGATAGATATCTCACAGGTAAAGAAATAGAAGTCGATGCTATCTCAGATGGTGAAACGGTAATTATACCTGGGATTATGGAACATATTGAACGCGCTGGTGTTCATTCAGGTGATTCAATTGCAGTATATCCTCCACAAACCTTGACACAAGAAGAGCTTAAAACACTAGAAGATTATACAATTCGCTTAGCGAAAGGCCTAAATATCATAGGTTTAATCAATATACAATTTGTTATTGCACATGATGGTGTATATGTTTTAGAAGTGAACCCTCGTGCGAGTCGTACAGTTCCTTTTTTAAGTAAAATTACGCATATACAAATGGCACAGTTGGCCATGCGTGCAATTATAGGTGAGCAACTTACAGATTTAGGATATCGCGAAGGTGTTCAACCATATAGTGAAGGTGTCTTTGTCAAAGCACCGGTATTTAGCTTTAATAAATTGAAAAATGTAGATATCACATTAGGACCTGAAATGAAGTCAACTGGAGAAGTCATGGGGAAAGATTCAACTATGGAAAAGGCTTTATATAAAGGTTTGACAGCAAGTGGTATGGAAGTTAAAGATTATGGCACAGTATTGATGACTGTAAGTGATAAAGACAAAGATGAAATTGTGAATATCGCAGCTCGTTTAAATGAAGTCGGTTATAAAATATTAGCTACTGAAGGTACTGCTAAAAAATTAGAAAATAACCATATAACTGCAGAAACTGTAGGGAAAATTGGCGGAGAAGACGATTTATTATCACGTATACAAACGAATGATGTGCAAATTGTGATTAATACAATGACAAAAGGAAAAGAAGTTGAACGTGATGGTTTCCAAATTAGACGTGCCTCTGTAGAAAATGGTGTACCTTGTCTAACTTCATTAGATACAGCGGAAGCATTAACATCGGTTATAGAAAGTATGACTTTTACGATGAAAAATATGTAAAATTTAGTTTCCAATGTTAAGAAAACTAAAACAATTGTTTATGTTTAAGTGAAAATTATGAAATTGGCAGTAGATGGCTAGGACGAAAAATAGTTTTATAAATTTTTCTCCTAGTTGTCCTTGTCAGATTGAAAAAATTTTAAAATATCATTGTGTCATATGCCTTTACGCACTTGGAAAATATAATGAAAAGATACTATGAGAGGCGATATATATGCAAAATAATCTACCAATCATTGCTTTAGATTTTGATTCAGCAGAAGTAGTTGAACAATTTTTAGATCAATTTGATGAACCATTATTTGTCAAAGTCGGTATGGAACTTTTTTATCAAACTGGCCCGTCATTAATCACTAATATTAAAAAACGTGGTCATCGTATATTCTTAGATTTAAAATTACATGATATTCCTAACACTGTTGGCAAAGCAATGGAAGGCTTAAGTAAATTAGATGTCGATTTAGTAAATGTACATGCGGCTGGTGGTTCAGAAATGATGAAACGCGCCCTAGAAGGCATAAAAAAATATAATAGTGATATTAAAATTATTGCAGTGACACAATTAACGTCAACTACAGAAATAATGTTACATGATGAACAAAATATCCAAAGTACAATGGATGAAGCAGTTTTGAATTATGCGCGTTTAGCCAAATTATCAGGTTTAGATGGTGTTGTATGTTCACCACTGGAGGCAAAATTATTAACACAAGAATTAGGTGAAAACTTCTTGAAAGTGACGCCAGGCATTCGTCCGGAAAATATTTCATCTGATGATCAGCAACGTGTTACAACGCCAGAAAAAGCAAGCATTTTTGGTGCTACACATATTGTTGTAGGGCGACCAATCACGCAGAGTGAAACTCCAGTTAAGAGTTACCAAAAAATTAAAGAAAGTTGGTTGAAATCAAATGACTAAATCAATTGCACAAGCATTGTTAGACATAAAAGCTGTATCATTATCTCCCAATGATCCGTTTACTTGGAGTTCAGGCATTAAATCACCAATATATTGTGATAATCGCGTTACACTAGGTTTTCCAGACGTACGTAATCATATTAGAGATGGACTACAAGCATTGATTGAATCACATTTTAAAGATATTGAAGTTATATCAGGTACTGCAACAGCCGGTATTCCCCATGCAGCTTATGTCTCAGAAGTGATGAACTTACCGATGAACTATGCTCGATCAAAAAGTAAAAGCCATGGTAAACAGAATCAAATTGAAGGTGCATCAAGTGAAGGTAAAAATGTAGTAGTTATAGAAGATTTAATATCTACAGGTGGCTCTTCAATAACTGCAGTAGAAGCATTGAAAGCTGCTGGTGCAAATGTCATTGGTGTAGTAGCAATCTTTACTTATGGTTTGAAAAAAGCAGACGAACAATTTGCACAAGCTGGAGTTCCTTTCTATACATTAAGTAATTATAATGAATTAATTGAAGTTGCAAGGGAAAATGGAGAAATTTCTGAAAATGATATTACTACATTAGTTGATTGGAGAGATAACTTGTCATAAAATATTAAGTGGAGGGGATGTTATGACAAAAGACTCGAATGTAGCCTATAATCATTTTGCTCATTTAAATAAATTCCTCAAAAAATCAGAAGACTATAGAGTACAATCAACTTTAGAAGACGAAAATAAATGGGGATTTAACGCTACAGAATCAAATATTTATAAAAAATCCAAATCAAATCTAAAGCAAAAAGGACATATTAAATAACTATATTTGTAAATAAATTGTGGAAATTTGAAATAACGCAAAAATTATGTAATTTAATTGATTAGAAAATGCTTAAAAGACTTTTATATATTGATAAAGGTCTTTTAGGCATTTTTTAATATGTAAATACATTTGTGTTCATAATTAGTTCACAAAGTAGGTTTTAAATAATAAATATCATATGAAGTTCCAAGACAGAAAGAAAGGAATGAATGAATTTGAAACATAAAAAATTTGATATTGTTGCACTATTTTTACTCATTGGCGTGTTTATGGCAGCTTTAGACAATGGTATTATTAGTGCAGCGTTAACTACAATAAATCAATCCTTTGAAATTTCAGCACAAATGGGATCATGGGGAATAACGATTTATACATTAGGTATGGCTGTAACCACACCTATAGCAGGTAAACTTGCTGATATGTATGGTCGTAAAAAAATATTTATTATTGAAGTGATTTTATTTGGTTTTGGATCATTGTTAGTTGCATTAAGTCCTAATTATACGTTCTTTATCATTGCACGTTTAATTCAATCATTTGGTGGTGGCGGTTTATTTGTAATCGCTAGTTCACATATCATTTCTACATATACCAAAGAAAAACAAGGTAGTATGCTTGGTGGATTAGGAGCAATGAATGGTATTGCTTCGGTATTAGGACCAAATATTGGAAGTTTATTAATTAATGTAAGTGGTACATGGCATTGGTTATTCTTGATTAATGTCCCAGTGGCAATAATGATTGTTATTTTTATGATGATTAAAATGCCAGAAACACAAGAAAAAGTTAAAACTAAAATTGATAAATATGCCATCATTGTATTTTCATTTTCAACATTATTAATGATGTTTGCGATTAATAATATACAAACTGGTAATATTGCTAATAGTATACTTAGTTTTTCGGTGATTGGTTTATTTGTATTGGCTATGGTAGGCTATGGTATTTTAATTTTAGTGGAATATAAAAATGAAGCGACTGATATAGATGCTTTCTTACCTTTTTATTTACTGAAAAAGCCAGCTTTTTCAGTGGTATTGATTATGGGCGTTTTATCTGGGATGTTAATTGGGTCAATTATTTTCATTCCTTCATTTGTTGAAAACGTGTTGCATGTTAAAGCTGCTAACAGTGGATATTGGATGACGCCCTTAGCATTAGCTTCAGGTGTAGGCGCATCAATGGGTGGAAAGATTGTAGATAAAAAAGGTCCTATATTTGCATTAGTGATTGCAAGTATAATTAGTATGATTGGCTATGGTGGTTTAGCCTTTTTAACTTATTCAACTATGCCATTTTTAGTATTTTCAATAATTGCAGGCTTAGGCTTTGGTTTTACAATTGGCGCACCAATGACTGTATTAGCAACTAAGTCAGCACATTCTGCTAAAAATAATAGTACAGTTATTGGAACATTATCAGTTTCCAGACAAGTCGGAATTACTATTGCACCGACAATGTTTACGACATTTATTCAATTCGGATATAGCCAAATGGGAAATAAAATTAAAGAAAGTATAAATTCAGCCCACTTTGGACTCAAAGACATACCAGTTTCTTTAATGAACACAATGGAGCATCGTTCAGGTAATCTTACTAAAATATTAGGGCAGGTAAATCAAATTTCTAACGATACATTAAGACATGCAATCACAAATGGTATTGAAGATGCAACCCACCTTGCGTATATGCCAATATTTTTAACTGCAGTTATTGCAGCTTTTATCATTTTGTTACTTATTACGCTTTTTAGAAAAGAATTTAAATAAAGTGAAAATTTAATAAGTAAGTAAATGGTATAGATTTTTTATAGAAGTTTAGGTTAACTTCAAAAACAAAAACGCAGAAACGTAGACAAGATTATATTGTCTACGTTTCTGCGTTTTTTGAGTATTGTTATGTGAAAACGAATGAAATCATCCGCGATTTTGAAATGATTAAAAAGAAATATGATAAAGTTGTTATATAAAAATTATTAACGAATCATAATTTTAATGATGATAAAGCCAATGAGTATCACTAAAGCTGCAATAAGTAATGGAATAACATAATAAAGCATGAAATACCTCCAATTGTATTTATTTTAACTATAAATATTCAAAAGTAAAATGATTTTATTGTTTTAAGTCATCAAAGTTTTCAATAATACACGCTTTAGAAATTAATGTTGCAAACTACACTAAGTGGTATATTGAAATAGGTTGTGTTACATTTGCAATTATACTATGTAACAACAAATAATGTTATATTTTCAATTAATTTGGTTTTAACTTCAAATTGTGAGTAAAAAACGCATTTGTAAAATCAAAATGGAACATGATTTGAATACGCTTTTCAAACTTACCTTAATTAAGTTTATATTATCAAATGTAAGGGGAAATGATATGAAATTTGTGAAACAACTACTAAAAAACCATACTAAAAATGTTATTGTCTGTTTAATTGGTGCGTTTGTGAGTGCGATTGCAGTTAATTCATTTATATTAGAATCTAATTTAGGTGATGGGGGTACAGTTGGTATGGCATTGGCATTAAAATATGCATTTGGCTTTTCACCTGCTATATCCTCTTTAATTATAAATACATTGGTCATTATTGTAGGATGGCGTTTTTTAAGTACCAGAACAGCAGTATATACTTTTATTGCTAATACAGCGATATCTATCTTTTTAGATTTAACTGAAAACTTCAAAACAGGTATTGATAATTTTGTAATAAATGCTTCTTTTGGAGGGGTGTTAGTAGGTGTAGGTATAGGATTAGTAATTGCTTCTGGGGGTGTGATAGGGGGCACATCAGTTATTGCCAAGATGTTAAATAAATATTTTGACATCAAGACATCACAAGGTATTTTTGTTTTAGATGCTCTGGTTGTCTTATCCTTTTTATTTGTCTTACCATTAGAAAATGTCTTATTTACTGTAATTATGATATTTATCACTGAACGTGCAACTGCATTTATTATTGAAGGATTCCATCCTAAAAAAGCAGTAACTGTGATATCAAGTAAAAATGAGATAATTAGTGATGAAATAAATAGTTTTACAGGTAGAGGCTCGACACTTTTAAAAGGGAAAGGTGGTTACGGTAAACATGAAACAAGTATGTTGTATGTTGTAGTGCCACAATCACAAGTGACCAGAGTTAAAAAGCTTGTAAATGAGGTAGATGAAAATGCCTTTTTAGTTATTCATGATGTGAGAGATGTATTAGGAAACGGATTTATGAATTTATCTTAATTATAGATTTTTATAGGTGCTATGCTTCAAATTATTTGTTAATTGCTAATTTTATTCGTTCGATTTTTTTAAGAATTTGTTTTATTCTATATTTAAGATGTTTTAAGGAGGCAATTCAATGGCAATTCCAAAAATAACGACATTTCTTATGTTTAATGGACAAGCAGAGGAAGCAATCAATCTGTATGTAGAAGCATTTGAGGATGCAGAAATATTAACGATGGTTAAATATGAAGAAAATGATGAAGAACCTACTGGTGCAGTGCAACATGCTATCTTTCGCTTGAAAGATCAAGTTTTTATGGCGATTGATAATATGAATGGTGTCGATGTGGACATGAATCCAGCAATGTCATTATATGTTACGGTAGACAGTCCGTTAGAAATGGAAAGATTATTTAGTAAATTAAAAAGTGGTGGGGCAATTTTAATGCCTAAAACTGAAATGCCACCATTTAGAGAATTTACATGGATTGTAGATAGATTTGGCGTTAATTTTCAACTCGCGTTACCAGAAAAAAAATAAATATTAACAAGGCTAAGATTAAGCATCGTGCACATGTTGTGTGTACTAATTGCTCATGATCTTAGCCTTGTTTTTAATTTATAGAGATATGGCTACTACAACTTTAAAGTATTTTACGTTTATGATGTCACTTTCATTTTTTGAATATGGTCGTAATCAGGTGTAGCATAGAGTGTTTTTTGATGATCATATGTTACAAACCCTGGTTTTGCGCCAGAAGGTTTATGAACGTGTTTAATTTCAGTATAATCTACTGGTATTTGACCAGAATTACCAGCTTTTGAAAAATAACCAGCCAGCATAGCCGCTTCTTTTATAGTATTTTCACTAGGAGCATCATTTAAAATCACCACATGAGAACCAGGAATGTCTTTTGTATGAAACCAGAGATGCTGTTTGCTTGCCTTTTTATTTGTTAAATAATCATTTTGCTTATTATTCTTTCCTACAAGCATAGTATCTCCGTCAGTTGAGACATATTCCTGTAATTGAATGGTAGGTTTCTTTTTCTTATTTTTTTGTTTGCGTTGCTTCATATAACCTTGTTCGGCAAGTTCTTCTCTAATGTCATCAATATCCTCGACGGATATATGTGTAAGTTGTTGTTCTATATTTTCAAAATATGTGATGTTTTCTTTAGTTAAATCAATTTGACGTGTTAATTCGTGTGCACGTGTTTTCAATTTATTATATTTTTTATAATACATTTGGGCATTCGTTGCTGGTGATTTTGTGGTATCTAAAGGAATAGTTACTTCATTACCATCATAATAATTAGTAGTCGTTAGATACTCATCGCCTTGTTTAATTCTATAAATATTGGCAGTGATTAATTCGCCAAATAATTGCTGTACTTCTTTATCTTTAGTACCCTCTTGTTCATCGATTAATTTACTTAATTTATTTTGATATTTATGCAACTGTTGCTGGACAAATTTAACTAAATCATTTGCACGTTGTTTAACGCGTTCTCTTTCGCCTCTGGCATCATAATATCTATCTAATAAATCATGTAAAGAATCATATTCAACCATATCATCGTAAAACTGATTTAAATACATGAAGTAGAAATCTTCTTTTCCTGTTTCATGATTTTTATGAAAAACAGGGGTAGGTAATTCCTTTGTCTCATTCATTACAGAATCAAATGCCTCTGGTAACGTTTCAGTTGTCATAAATTGTTTGCGATTGACGATTTCGTTCGTAATTAAAGGACTAAAGCCTTCAAATTGATTTAATAGCTGTCTAGCGATTTTCCCACTATTGAAATCAATGAATTTTAAAGCTTCTGTACCTGTAATATCATATGGATTTGTTTTATTTTGCGTAGGGGGTGCTTCGTATTGAAACCCGGGCATTACTGTACGATATTGATTTGTATTAGGCGTTAAATGTTTAAAACCTTCAATAATCTTGCGTTGATTATCTACTAATATTAAATTACTGTGTTTACCCATTATTTCTAAAATAATTGTACGGTAAGTGGTATCACCAATTTCATCTTTACTGTGTATATCTATTTCTACACGTCTATCATTTCCTATTTGTCTTATTGCTTTAATAAAACCACCCTCTAAATGTTTACGAAATACTCTTGCAAACATTGGTGGTTCAAATGGATTATCGTATTTTTTATCTGTTAAATGCATTCTAGCAAAACTAGGATGGATCGAGAGTAGAAGTTGATGGTTTTTACGATTTTGACGTATTACCATGATGATTGCATCGTTTTCAGGTTGATTGATTTTATGAATTCTACCATCAACGAGAAATTGTAAAGACTCTACCATTTTTCGTGTAAATAAACCATCGTATGCCATTACTATCAGCCACCTTATTTTTAGTCATTCATCATATTGTAACATGATGAAAAGATTTGGTCATGAGCAAAGATTGTTTGAACGTATGCTATACAACCAAACGCTCATTATGGTATCATAGTTTAATAATAGAAGAATAGCTTAGAGAGGTAGTAAGGCATGGATAATGAGAAAGGTTTGTTAATTGTACTTTCTGGACCTTCTGGTGTAGGAAAAGGTACAGTTAGAAAAAAAATATTTGATGACCCAACCACATCTTATAAATATTCTATCTCGATGACGACACGTAATATGCGTGAAGGTGAAGTCGATGGTGTAGATTATTTCTTCAAAACAAAATCAGAGTTTGAAGCATTAATTAAACAAGATCAATTTATAGAATATGCAGAGTATGTGGGTAATTATTATGGTACACCGGTGCAATACGTAAAAGATACTATGGACCAAGGACATGACGTATTTTTAGAAATTGAAGTAGAAGGTGCCAAACAAGTTCGTAAAAAGTTCCCTGATGCATTATTTATTTTTCTAGCACCACCAAGTTTAGATCATTTACGTGAACGCTTAGTAGGACGTGGTACTGAGTCTGATGAAAAAATTCAAAGTAGAGTACTCGAAGCTCGTAAAGAAGTTGAAATGATGAATTTATATGATTATGTTGTGGTTAATGATGAAGTTGAATTAGCTAAGCAACGTATTCAATCTATTGTTGAAGCTGAGCATTTGAAAAGGGAAAGAATTGAAGCAAAATATAGAAAAATGATATTGGAGGCAAAAAAATAATGTTATATCCACCATTAAATGATTTAACATCAAAAATCACATCAAAGTATTTAATCGCTACGACTGCTGCTAAACGTGCACGTGAGTTGGACGAGCATCCAAATAGTACGCTATTAAGCAAATATAACTCTGAAAAATCAGTGGGAAAAGCATTGGAAGAAATTGCTGGTGGCGAAGTTTATCCTGAAACTACTAAATAACACTTTCTAAGCGAATGTTGAATAATATAATTTTATAATTTTGAAAAGTACACCGGGTTAATAATGTGCACTTCAAAAGTCGGATGCATGCGATGACTTTGAGGTTTCATAGCCAAGGTGTGCTTTTTTAATTTGGACATTGATTTGTGTATAATAAGCAGTAACCATATTTATACTTAAAGCAATATAGCTAAAATATTAAAAGTTAATTTCACTAATGAAAATGAAAACATGCTATGTAATCCTATACATTAACCTAATGCAGAATAAAAACATTTGTCCATTTTTGGTTATATTGAAGATTAAATATATAAACTACTATGTTAAACCATTAATAGAAAGATATAAATTATTTGGAGGAGAACTACGATGAAAAATATATTACTTGCTGTATCTGGTGGTATCGCTGCGTATAAAGCAATAGATTTAACGAGTAAACTCACACAGGCTGATTATAATGTCAGAGTGATGTTAACAGACCATGCACAAGAGTTTGTAACTCCTTTAGCTTTTCAAGCCATCGGTAGAAATCCTGTTTATACGAGCACTTTTAAAGAACACAATCCAGAAGAAATTCAACATGTAGCTTTAGGAGATTGGGCAGATGCAATTGTAGTTGCACCGGCAACTGCAAATATAATCGCTAAACTAGCAAACGGTATTGCTGATGACATGGTCACATCAACACTATTAGCTACAGAAACACCTAAATTTATCGCTCCAGCAATGAATGTACATATGTATGAGAATAAAAGAACGCAACATAATTTAGCAACGTTAAGTTCAGATGGGTATTATTTCTTAGAACCTGGTGAAGGTTTCTTAGCATGTGGCTACGTTGCAAAAGGTAGAATGGAAGAGCCTCTGCAAATCGTAGAAAGGTTAAATCAATATTTTCAACACGACATATCAACACCAAAAAATAGTAAATTTAACGGTATGAAAGCTTTGGTGACTGCTGGACCAACCATAGAAGAACTAGATCCAGTTCGTTATTTATCCAATCGCTCATCAGGCAAAATGGGATATGCGCTAGCAGAATCTTTAGCTCAAAGAGGGGCGACCGTGACACTTATATCTGGTCCAACCAAACTAACACCACCGAAAAATGTGGAAGTCATACAAGTAGAAAGTGCACAGCAGATGTTTGAAGCGGTTAAAACACGATTCGAGAACATGGATATTGTCTTTAAATCTGCAGCAGTATCAGATTATGCTCCAACAGAATTGTTAGAGCATAAACTAAAAAAACAACAAGGTGATTTGACGGTTACTTTTAAACGCACACCCGATATTTTAAAATATTTGGGAGAACATAAAGGTAATCAATTTTTAGTTGGTTTTGCAGCAGAAACACAAAACATTGAAACATATGCTCAAAAAAAATTAAAAAGTAAAAACGCAGATGTCATCATAGCGAATAATGTTGGCGATCGCACAATTGGATTTAGCTCTGATGATAATGCATATACAATGTACTATAAAAACGGTGAAACTATAGCGTTAGGAAAACACAAAAAAGTCATATTAGCGGAGTATATACTAGATAGTTTAGAAACAAGGTGGCAATAAAATGATAGCAAAAGTAATCGTAGATATCCCATCTAAAAGTGTTGACTTTACATTTGATTATTTAATTCCACAAAAATTTCAAGCGATGATTGAAGTTGGTATGCGTGTAATTGTACCTTTTGGACCGAGAACGATACAAGGTTATGTCATGGACATCACTAAGCAACCTGACACTGATATGGACATATCAAAATTAAAAGAAATAAAAGAGATACAAGATATTAAACCTGAATTAACGAAAGAATTAATACAACTTACAGACTGGTATCATACTTATTTTGTTACAAAGCGAATTTCTATGTTAGAGGTTATGCTTCCAAGTGCAATCAAAGCTAAATATACCAAAGTTTTTGCAGTTGAAAATGCTGAAGCTATACCAGAAAAATTGTTGAAACGATTTGATTCAGAAGGGCATTATGCATATAAAGAAGCACAAAAAAATGAAGACTTAACGCTCATTGCACCATTTTTAAAGCAAGGAGCAATTCTTGAAGATACCATTTTATCTCAAAGTTTAAAGAAAAAGAAACAACGTGCAGTGCGCATCGTCGAAGGTTTTGATTATGATATGGTATTAGGTTCTTTAGAAAAATCAAAAAAACAATATGAATTATATGCTTATTTAATTGATGAAAGCCATCACGTTGTTTTTTTAAAGCAATTAGAAGAAATGGGCTTTTCAAAATCTAGCATTGAGACATTAGCTCGTAAAGGTTTTATTGAGAAATATGATACAACTGTAGAGCGCGATCCTTTTGCGACACGAGTATTTGAACAAGATCAAAAGCAACAACTTACACACGAACAACAAGAAGCATATAATGCCATACTTGAGACAATTAATAAAAGTGAGCAACGGACATTTTTATTACACGGCGTAACGGGTTCTGGGAAGACGGAAGTTTACTTACAAACTATAGAAAAAGTACTCAATCAGGGCAAACAAGCGATGATGTTAGTACCGGAAATTGCACTCACACCTCAAATGGTATTAAGATTTAAGCGAAGATTTGGGGATGAAGTTGCAGTTTTACATTCAGGATTATCTAAAGGTGAACGTTATGATGAATGGCAAAAAATTAGAGATGGTAAAGCGAGTGTGAGCGTTGGTGCTCGTTCCAGTGTGTTTGCCCCTTTTAAAGATTTAGGTATGATTATTATTGATGAAGAGCACGAGTCTTCGTATAAACAAGAGGACTATCCAAGATACCATGCCAGAGATATCGCACAATGGCGCAGTCAATATCATCAATGTCCTTTAGTATTAGGCAGTGCCACGCCAAGTTTGGAAACATATGCACGTGCAACTAAAGATGTTTATGAACTTTTATCATTACCTCATAGAGTGAATCAACAAGCATTGCCAGAAGTGAACATCGTAGATATGCGCGCTGAACTTGCATCTGGAAATCGTTCTATGTTTTCAGAAGATTTGCGTCAGGCGATTCAAGAGCGATTAGATAAAAAAGAACAAGTTGTTTTATTTTTAAATAGACGTGGCTATGCGTCATTTATGTTGTGTCGTGATTGTGGTCATGTACCTCAATGTCCTAATTGCGATATTTCATTAACATATCATAAATCAACGGATCAATTGAAATGCCATTATTGTGGCCATCAAGAAATCCCACCCAATAAGTGTCCTAACTGTGAAAGTGAACATATTAGACAGGTTGGAACGGGTACGCAAAGAGTTGAAGAATTATTACAAGAAAATTTTCAGGAAGCAAAGATTATTCGTATGGATGTTGATACTACTTCTCGAAAAGGTGCACATGAACAATTATTAGATGACTTTGGTTCAGGTAAAGGGGATATTTTACTGGGGACACAAATGATAGCGAAAGGTTTAGACTTTCCAAATATTACGTTAGTTGGCGTATTAAATGCTGATACGATGTTGAATTTGCCTGACTTTAGAGCTAGTGAGCGTACATATCAATTGTTGACACAGGTTTCAGGTCGTGCGGGCCGCCATGAAAAAGAGGGGCAAGTGATTATTCAAACGTATAATCCTGATCATTATGCAATTAAAGATGTTCAAGAAAATGACTATCATTCCTTTTTTGAAAAAGAAATGAATTATAGAAAGTTAGGTAAATACCCGCCATACTTCTTTTTAATTAATTTTACGATTGCACACAAAGATATGAAAAAAGTAATGGAAGCTTCTAAACACATACACAAAATATTGTTACAACATTTATCAGATAAGGCATTAGTGTTAGGTCCTTCTCCAGCAGCTTTATCACGAATTAATAATGAATACCGCTTTCAAATATTAATTAAATATAAAAGCGAACCTTCATTACACGAAGCGCTAAAATATTTAGATGATTTTTATCATGATCAATATTTAAAAGACAAATTATCACTGAAGATTGACATTAATCCTCAAATGATGATGTAGAACACTATTAAATGTGGTTTAACCGTAGTGTTTAAAAACTTTTTTAGGTTGCCAAAAATAAAATAGGGGCAGAAAAAGGGCAGTAATTTAACATGGTATATTATTAAATTACTGAATACGCGTTAGTCTTATTTTAGCAAAGCAACTTTTGCTTTTGTTAGATTTGTGATATCGAATCGTAAGTTTTAACATTAGAATACTAAATTTTTAATATGCTTGTTTACAAATAAATTTCGACCGTAGGATAGCAAGTAATAAAAACCTGTTGTTTAGCGATTAAGTTACAGGTTAGATAGTTAATATTTTTCTTTTTTAAAAGTGGGGTCTGTAAATCGGTTTTTGCTGATTTGATAGCCCTATTTTTTATTAAATTATAAATATTATTGGTTGAATATGATTGATAGATATAGTAAATTTATTTGCTCATATTTCTTTAAAAGGAGTACTAGATATGGAGATGAGAATTGCAAATAAAAATGATATTGAAACAATTATAAAATTAAGAAAAGAACAATTACTTGATCAAGGTATGCTTGCTACGGAAGATATTGATGATAATATGAGAGAATATTTTGAAGATGTTTTTGACAAAGAAAACATCTACCAAGTATTTATGATAGATAATCAACAAGTTGTATCTACAGGAGCAGTTATTTTTCAACAAATACCACCCGCATATGATAATTATTCTGGTGTTGAAGGCTATATTACCAATGTTTATACAACTAAATTGTACAGAGGGTTAGGTTTAAGTAAACAAATTTTAGATGAGCTTTTATTAAAGTGTAAAACAGAACAAGTCAATATAGTTAATTTAAAAGCTTCTACTAATGCAGAACCATTATATTCTAAAATTGGTTTCATAAAAAATGCATCATCCATGACTATTGAGTTATAAAATAATGAAGTGAACAGTATTAGATATAAATTTTTTTGAAATAATAATTAAAGTTAAACCTTTCAATATATAATAAATCTAAATATAAAATTAAGAAGTAGAAGTAGAAGTAAGAGAATTCAATTAAACTATTATTGATTTCTTTTTACTTCTACTTTTTTATTAATTCATATCATAAATTATGTAAACCTATTAATAAAAATGCTTTCGTAATATAAATAATAGTGATAGCATATTATTAATTTATAAGAATTGTTATAAATATATTATATGCAATTGCTAAACATTACAATGCTTAATCGTTAATGGAAATATTATATGATAATGGTTTATACTTATTGATTTTAAAAGGGAGGAAATAAATGGAATATAATCAGTTTAAACAACCTATTGGTAAGTCATTAATCAATTTCACTCAACCCAAAGCACCAACCGTTGATGTGATAGAAGGGAAGTACTGTAGGTTAGAAAAATTAGCTACGCAACATATTAACCCTTTATTTAATCATTTCAAGGAACAAGAAGATGCACCTAATTGGACTTATTTACCGGATGAGCAGCCTAAAAGTTATGAGGATTTTGCAGCATATATAAATAATAAAAGACAAACAAAAGATCCATACTTTTTTGCTATAATTGATCAATTCGATAATGATGCGGTAGGCATTTTATCATTATTGAGAATAAATGAACAAAATGCAACGATTGAAGTTGGGCATATTCATTATGCTAATAAAATGAAACAAACTCGTATAGCTACAGAGACACACTACTTATTAGCGAAATATATTTTTGACACGTTGGGTTATAGAAGGTATGAATGGAAGTGTGATGCATTCAACGAACCATCTATAAAAGCGGCAAAACGACTTGGGTTCAAATATGAAGGTTTATTTAAACATCATACTATTTATAAACAACGAAGTAGAGATACATACTGGCTTGCTATGTTAGCAGATGAGTGGTCACTTTATAAAAGTAAGTTTGAAAATTGGTTGGACGAAAACAATTTTGATGAATTTGGTAATCAAATCAATAAGTTATCGTTATGATTTTACAAAAGTTAACTGTAGCATAAAGATATATTACACCGTAAGCTTGTATGTGAGAGCTTGCGGTTATATTTTGTGATGAAGCAAAAGCGTAAAAAGGACAATATGTATTGTTTCAACGCTTGCATTTCATCAAAGCTTGGTGCAAATTTAACTAAAATAAGTTATAATGATGTGATGAATTTTTATGAGGAGTAATTTGTATGACAATAAAGCAACTTGTTGCAGCAGAAAATCCAATTTTACATAAAAACGTTCCTGATGTAACGCGATTTGATGAAAACTTAGCTCAATTATTGCTCGATTTAGAAGACACTATGTATGAAGTTGAAGCTTCTGCCATATGTGCGCCACAAATTGGCATCTTACAAAAAGTAGCTATTATCGATATGGAAATAGATGGATTGTTACAACTTATCAATCCAAAAATTATTCGAGAATCAGACCAAAAAGTAACTGACTTAGAAGGATCTATTTCATTACCTGACATTTATGGTGAAGTTGAAAGAAGTAAAATGATTGTTGTTAAAAGTAATGATAAAAATGGAAACGAAGTAGAGATGACAGCATATGATGATATTGCACGTATGATATTACATATGATTGATCATTTTGAAGGGAAGTTTTTTACAGAACGTGCGGATAAAATTTTGACTGAAGCAGAAGTGGAGGCGTATTTTGAAAATGAGTAGAATTATTTTTATGGGAACACCTGATTTTTCGACAAAAGTGTTAGAAATGTTAATTGCAGAACATAATGTCATAGCAGTAGTTACACAACCTGATCGACCAGTTGGCAGAAAACGAAAATTAACACCACCACCAGTGAAACAAGTTGCGATAGAACATGCAATTCCTGTATATCAACCGGAAAAACTGTCACAATCTGAAGAATTACAGATGTTGATTGATTTGAACGCGGATTTAATTGTTACTGCAGCATTTGGCCAATTATTACCACAAACTTTATTGGATTCACCAAAGTTAGGTGCTATCAATGTGCATGCATCATTATTGCCTAAATATAGAGGTGGTGCTCCCATACATCAAGCGATTATTGATGGAGAAAAACAAACTGGTATTTCTATCATGTATATGGCTAAGAAATTGGATGCTGGCAATATTATATCTCAAAAAGCAATCGATATTGAACCACAAGATGATGTTGGTGTGATGCATGATAAATTAAGCTTTTTAGGTGCTGAATTATTAAAAGAAACACTTCCTTCTATTATTAATGGTACGAATGAAAGTATTGTTCAAAATGAAGACGAAGCAACATTTGCATCTAACATTCGTCGTGAAGATGAAAAAATTGATTGGTCAGAACCTGCTGAAGTAATTTATAACCACATTAGAGGCTTGTCTCCATGGCCAGTTGCTTACACAATAATGGATGAAGAAAATTTAAAGGTCTATGCTTCTCGCATTGAAAATGATAAAGATGGTGAACCGGGTACAATATTAGAGACAACTAAGAAAGCAATTATTGTGGCTACAGGTTCTAACGATGCGATTGCTTTAACAGAGATTCAAGTTGCAGGTAAAAAAAGAATGCCTACAGCTAATTACTTAAGTGGTGTGCAATCAACACTCGTTGGGAAGGTATTAAAATGACAATTGAAACTAATGTAAGATTATTAGCTTTTGAAACATTACAAGATATTATTAATGATAAGGCATATAGTAATATTATTATTAACGAGGTATTAACCAATAATGATTTAAGCCGGGCAGATAAGAATTTATTAACCGAATTGGTATATGGTACATTAAAAAGAAAATATACACTTGATTATTATTTGAAACCTTTCGTACAAACAAAACTTAAAGGTTGGGTCAGACAATTACTGTGGATGAGTATCTATCAATATATATACTTGGATAAAGTTCCTGAACATGCAATTATTAATGAAGCTGTTAATATAGCAAAATATAAAGGTGGCCCACATAACGGTAATGTGGTTAATGGGATTTTGAGAAACCTTATGCGCAGTGAATTACCAAATTTTAATGAAATTACGGACGATAAGAAGCGTATTGCTATTCAATATAGTTTGCCCAAATGGCTTGTTGATCACTGGGTTACACACTTTGGAATAGAAGAAACTGAAGCAATTGCACAATCATTTTTAACAAAAGTGACAACAACTGTAAGGGTCAATTTGACAAGAATTTCAGTTGAAAATGTGATGCAACGTTTAGAAGACGAAGGTTATACCGTAACGCAAGATAGTGACATTACAATTTGTTTACATATTAGTGGTAAACCAATTATAGAGTCACGTGTATTTAAAGATGGTCTAGTGTCTATCCAAGATAAAAGCTCTATGTTTGTAGCTGATGTAATGAATCTCCAAGATGGCGACCTTGTATTAGATGCTTGTAGTGCACCTGGCGGAAAGGCATGCCATATAGCAGAAAGGCTTCACGGTACTGGACATGTAGATGCGACAGATATCCATGAACATAAAATCGACTTGATTGATTTTAATATTCGAAAATTACGATTATCTAACATTTCTGCTTTTAGTCACGATGCGACGGAAAATTATGATAAAGTGTATGATAAGATTTTGGTAGATGCACCTTGTAGTGGCTTGGGTGTGCTTAGACATAAGCCAGAAATCAAATATGAACAAAGTCAACAAAGCATTCAATCTTTAGTGAATATTCAACTAGAAATTTTAAATAACGTGAAAAATCATTTACGACCTGGCGGCACATTAGTTTATTCAACTTGTACGATAGAACAGTTAGAAAATGAAAATGTTATATATACATTTTTAAAAGAAAATAAAGATTTTGAATTTGATTTATTTGAACATCCAATCAGTGGAGAAAAAGTAAAAACGTTACAGGTGCTACCACAGCAATTTAATTCTGATGGCTTTTTCATTACTAGGATAAAAAGAAAGGAACAATAAATAATGATAACTGCAGAGAAGAAGAAAAAAAATAAATTTCTTCCCAATTTCGAAAAGCAATCTATTTACTCTTTGAGATATGATGAAATGGAAAATTGGTTAAAAGAAAATGGACAACAAAAATTCAGAGCGAAACAAATCTTTGAATGGTTATATGAAAAACGAGTAGATAGCATTGATGAAATGACAAATTTGTCTAAAGAGCTAAGAGCACTTTTGAAAGACCATTTTGCAATGACAGTGATGACTACAGTAGTTAAACAAGAAAGTAGAGACGGAACGATTAAGTTTTTATTTGAATTACAAGATGGTTACACGATTGAAACAGTATTAATGAGACATGAATATGGGAACTCCGTATGTGTTACTACTCAAGTGGGTTGCCGTATAGGTTGTACATTCTGTGCATCCACATTAGGTGGCCTAAAGCGTAATTTAGAAGCGGGAGAAATTGTATCTCAGGTACTCACTGTCCAAAAAGCATTAGATGAAACCGATGAACGTGTATCACAAATTGTAATCATGGGAATTGGTGAGCCATTTGAAAACTATGATGAAATGATGGACTTTTTAAAGATTGTTAACCATGATAATGGTTTAAATATAGGTGCGCGTCATATTACTGTTTCTACTTCTGGTATTATACCTAGAATTTATGATTTTGCTGACGAAGATATTCAAATAAATTTTGCAGTAAGCTTACATGGTGCTAATGACGAAATTCGTTCTCGTTTAATGCCTATTAATCGAGCGTATAATGTTGAAAAATTAATGGAAGCCATTAAATATTATCAAGAAACAACAAATAGACGTATTACATTTGAATATGGACTGTTTGGAGGAGTCAACGACCAAGTTGAACATGCAAGAGAATTAGCACATTTAATCCAAAAATTAAACTGTCATGTGAATTTAATACCTGTAAATCATGTACCAGAAAGAAATTACGTTAAGACACCTAAAGAGGATATTTTTAAATTTGAAAAAGAATTAAAGAGACTAGGTATTAATGCAACAATAAGAAGAGAACAAGGTGCTGATATCGATGCAGCATGTGGTCAATTAAGAGCTAAGGAACGAAAAGTAGAAACGAGGTAATAGTATGCTAAAAGCACAATTTTTTACTGACACAGGTCAATATCGTGATAAGAACGAAGATGCAGGTGGTGTGTTCTTTAATCAAACAGAACAACAATTACTTGTACTCTGTGATGGTATGGGTGGACATTTAGCAGGAGAAGTAGCAAGTCAATATGTGACAGATGAGTTGCAACGTCGTTTTGAAGAAGAAAATTTAATTGAACCTAACCAAGCTGAAGATTGGCTGAGAACCACACTAAAAGCGATTAACCGTGAATTATATCAACTCTCAGTTGACAATGCAGACTATCATGGTATGGGAACAACTTGTGTTTGTGCACTTGTATTTGATGATTATGTCGTTGTCGCAAATATTGGTGATTCAAGGGGATATTTGATTAATAGTAGAGAAATTGAACAAATTACAAATGATCATTCCTTCGTTAATCACTTAGTAATGATTGGGCAAATTAGTGTCGAAGAAGCATTTAATCATCCCCAAAAGAATATCATTACAAAAGTCATGGGTACGGATAAAGTAGTAACACCAGATATTTTTGTAAAAAGAACCAATTTTTATGATTTTCTATTATTAAATTCGGATGGATTAACAGATTTTGCAAGAAATCATATGATTCAAGAAGAATTAATGCAAGAAAATGATCTAGAAACACATGGTCGGAATCTTATTGAATTAGCATTATCACAAGAAACAAATGATAATGTGAGCATTGTTTTAGCAGAAATTGAAGGAGATAAGGTATGATTGGAAAATTAATAAGCGAACGTTATAAAGTGATAAAAAAGCTTGGCGGCGGTGGCATGAGCACGGTTTATTTGGCTGATGACACTATTTTGAATCGCAATGTAGCAATCAAAGCTATTAGGATACCTTCTGGTGAAAAAGAAGAAACAATAAAGCGTTTTGAGCGTGAAGTTCACAACTTAACACAACTTTCACATAAACATATCGTTAATGTTTTTGATGTTACTGAAAATGATGAAAATTTCTTTTTAGTGATGGAATACATAGAAGGTCCCACTTTATCAGAATATATTCAACAACATCGACCTTTAGACATCAAAACTGTAATTAAATTTACTGAACAAATTATTGAAGGAATAAAGCATGCACATGATACAAAAATTGTTCATCGTGATGTAAAGCCTCAAAATATTTTGGTGAATCATGATCAAACATTAAAAATATTAGATTTTGGTATTGCTAAAGCATTAAGTGAAACAACGATGACTCAAACAAATCATGTTTTAGGTACAGTTCAATACCTTTCTCCTGAACAAGCTCGCGGTGATGCAACAGATAACGGTACGGATATATATTCTATTGGTGTTGTGCTTTATGAAATGTTAGTAGGGCAACCTCCATTTTCAGGTGAAACAGCAGTAAGCATTGCTATAAAGCATATTCAAGATCCGATGCCTAATGTTTCTAATAAACGTTCTGAAGTACCACAATCACTGAGCAATGTCGTGCTAAAAGCTACTGAAAAAGATAAGAATGATCGTTATCAAACAGTTCAAGAAATGCAAGATGACTTGTCTACTGTGCTGTCAAAAGAGCGAGAGAATGAATCACCATATCATTCTGTTGATGCTGACACTAAAACGGTTCCCATTGATAAAAATGAAATAGCTAATCAGACACGTGCTGAAGATAAATCAAAAAGCATGAATCAAACCATGCAAATTCCAATTGTTAATCAACAATATTTTCAATCAAATGAGGAACAATTATATGCGATGCCTCCGAAAAAAAGATCGAAAAAGAAAAAGTTTTTCTATGGTTTAATCATCGTACTACTTTTATTTGGCCTCTTTGGTTTCATGGCTATGGGAATGTTTGGTAATAAATATTTAGAAACACCTAATTTAATAGGTAAAACTGAAAAAGAAGCAGAAGGTATTTTAAAAGATAACAAACTAGAATTAGGCAAAACTACAAGAGCTTACAGTGATAAGTATCCGGAGAATAAAATTATTAAAACAACACCAGGAAAAGGTGAGCGTTTAGAACAGCAAAGTAAAGTAGACATTGTATTATCAAAAGGTCCTAAAACTGCAGAAATGCCAAATTTATATGGCTTACCAAAATCAGAAGCGTTAAATAAATTAAAAAAACTAGGCATTGATGATGCTAAAGTTGACCAATCTTATACAAAACAAAATGTTGCTAAAGGTTTAATTGAAGCACAAAGTATTTCACCAGGAGACAGAGTGAAAATCAATGATAGTGATATTAAATTGACTGAATCGTTAGGTGTTAAACAAGTTTATGTGGATGATTATGAGAAAAAATCGTTTAAGACTGCTAAATCCGAGCTGGAATCTAAAGGGTTTAAAGTAGCTACTGTAGAAAAGCGCTCTGATAAAACAGTTAAAAAGGATAATGTCATTAGTCAATCACCTAAAGGCGAAGAAGTAGATGAAGGTTCAACTATAGAATTTGTGGTATCCACAGGTGAACCGAAATCATCAGAGAAAAAAGATGATAAAGAATCTGATAATCAAAAAGATAAGCCATCTAAAGAAGATGAAAAATCACAAACTAAAACATATACAGAAACCTATCAAGTTCCGTATACGGGTGATGATGATGAAAGTCAAGAAGTGAAGGTATATGTGAGAGATAAAGATGACAAAGGATCGTCAGCTGCACAAAGCTTTAAAATTAAAGATGACAAGACTGTAACCATTCCGATGACTATTGAAAAAGGAGAGACGGCTGGTTATACCATTCGAGTTGATGGTAAGGTTGTAGCTGATAAAGATATACCTTACGATTTTTAGCGCAACTTAACGAATGTAACAAAGTGAAGAGAGTTTAGTTGCGCTTATGCAGAAGCCAAAGGCTTCAGCGAACCGAAAGGCGAATGAAACAAAGTGAAGAGAGTTTAGTTGCGCTTATGCACAGCGTACTGCTTTTAAAAAAAGTTTATAACAGAGTATTATTTCTACGGTTGCTCGTAGTTATAATGCTCTGTTATTTATTTTTAACTGAAATAGTCTCAAATCATATTTAAATTAAAAAGCCTTTGCTATAATATAGTATGTAAAGCTTTAAAAAGAGAGGTGCCTAAGTGAAAACAGGACGCATCATAAAATCATTAAGTGGTGTATATCGTGTAGATGTAAATGGAGAAATGTATGACACAAAACCACGAGGATTATTTAGAAAAAATAAATTTTCGCCTATAGTTGGTGATGTTGTAGATTTTGAAGTTGAAAATATTACAGAGGGTTATATTCACCATGTTCATGAACGAAAAAATGAATTAAAAAGACCACCAGTTAGCAATGTTGATCATCTTGTATTAGTGATGAGTGCAGTAGAGCCTGAATTTTCAACTCAGTTATTGGATAGATTTTTAGTAATCGCACATTCTTATCATATGAGACCTCGCATATTAGTAACAAAACGGGATATTACTTCACCTAACATGCAAAATACAATATTGCAGACACTAAAAGTTTATGAAAAGATGGGATATAATACACAATTTATAAGTGTTGAAGACCATATCGGTGAGGTTTTCACACAATGGGGTGAAGGACTAGTAGTATTAAGCGGTCAGTCAGGTGTAGGGAAATCTACGTTATTAAATAAATATTTTCCTGAATTGGATATTGAAACGCAACATATATCTAAAGCCTTAAATAGAGGAAGACATACTACAAGACATGTAGAGTTATTTGAACGAGAAAATGGCTTTATAGCTGATACGCCTGGATTTAGCGCACTAGATTTTAATCATATTCAAAAAGATGAAGTGAAACATTATTTCATGGAAATCAATGAATACGGCGAACAATGTAAATTTAGAGACTGCAACCATATAAATGAACCCAAATGTAACGTTAAAAATGAAATAGAAAAAGGAAATATAGCTCATTTTAGATATGAACATTATTTACAATTATTTAAAGAAATTGCAAACAGAAAGGAAAGATATTAAGTGGCAAAATTATATCCATCATTATTATCAGCTGATTTTTTACAATTACAAAAGGAATTAAAGGCTTTGGAAGATGCAGGTGTTGATGGTGTGCACTTTGATGTGATGGACGGTCAATTTGTTCCAAACATTTCAATTGGATTACCTATATTAGAAGCAGTTAGGAAGGGTACTGATTTACCAATAGATGTACATTTAATGATAGAAGAACCTGAAAAATATGTAGAGCTTTTTGCAACGCAAGGAGCAGATATGATTTCAGTACATGTAGAAGCAACGCCACATATTCACAGAGTGATACAACAAATTAAAAAGACAAATGTAAAAGCTGGTGTAGTCATTAACCCAGGTACATCGGTTGATGCGATTATTCCAGTGTTGAAAATGGTGGATTATGTACTTGTCATGACAGTCAATCCTGGATTTGGTGGTCAAACTTTCATTCAAGAAAGTATTGATAAACTAGATCAACTTGACAAGATGAAGAAAGAATTAAATTTATCATTTGAAATCGAAGTTGATGGTGGTATTAACGACGAAACAGTTGCAACTGTAATCGAACACGGTGCTACTATGTTAGTAGCTGGTTCATATTTCTTTAAACAAAAGGATTATAAACAAGTGACGCAAACATTGAAAGGTTGAAGTCAATGAAAGTCAATTTATTATGCGGTGCAAGAAATTTACCAGAAAACATTTTACAAAATAAAACAAATGAGGCATGGATAGGGATTGATCGAGGTGCATTAATCTTGATTGAATCAGGGATTATGCCACAATTTGCAGTCGGTGATTTTGATTCAATAACTAAAGAAGAAAAGGATTATTTGACTGAAAAATTAGCAATTAATCCATATAATTCCGAAAAAGATGACACTGATTTAGCATTAGGTATCGAACAAGCGATAAGTTCGGGTTATAGTGAAATATGTGTTTATGGTGCAACAGGAGGGCGTTTAGACCACTTTATGGGTGCTTTGCAAATATTAGAAAAGCCAGAATATACAAAAAAACAAATTAATATTAAAATCATTGATCAACAAAATGAAATTTCATATCTATCTGCTAAAGACTATAATATCGATAGAGATTTAAATTACCCATATATATCATTTATTCCTATTGCATATCCCTCAGTTATTTCATTAATCAATTTTAAATATGAATTGAAACAAGCATCTTTACAGCTAGGTTCTACATTGACAATATCTAATGAATTAATAAAACCACAGGGCATTGTTTCTATTCATTCAGGTAGCGTGTTAATGATTAAAAGTAAAGATTGATACATCGTAGTAAATTTAATTTCAAACAAAAAAAGACCAATCCTCCACATAAGGATTGGTCTTTTTCGTGCATTATATTTATTAAACTCTAGTTACTTTACCAGATTTTAAAGCACGTGCAGAAACCCAAACTTTTTTAGGTTTTCCGTCTACAAGAATTCTAACTTTTTGAAGGTTAGCATTCCATCTTCTTTTAGAAGAATTTAAAGCGTGTGAACGATTGTTTCCAGTTGAAGCTTTGCGACCTGTTACGAAACATTGTTTGCCCATGAAAGTACCTCCTTTAATAAATATAAATACACATATCTACTACATACTTGAATAATGTACCACATAAAAAAAATAATGGCAATAAAATGAAAAAAAATTTCTTTACATAGCTTCTACTTTTGTTACACTCATTTTATGATATAATTGTAAACTATGGATAATATTGTATTTTTTAATCTTAATAAAAAGTTTTAAAGTATCAAAAATAAAGTAAGAACCATAAACTAGGAGGCCCAATAAAATGACATTAGAAATTACAAATGATTATGGTAGCATAGACATTTCAAACGAAGTAATAGCTTCAGTTGTGGGTAGTAAAGCAGTAGAATGTTATGGCATTGTAGGAATGGCTTCTAGACAACAAGTAAGAGATGGAATTGCTGAAATATTAGGCTATGAAAATTATGCAAAAGGCATTGTTGTGAGAGAAGAAAATAGTGTGTTGGATGTTGATATGTACATTATTGTAAGTTATGGTACGAAGATATCAGAAGTTGCAAGCAATGTTCAATCAACTGTCAAATATACATTAGAACAAACATTAAAAGTTAAAGTAAATTCAATTAATATATTTGTACAAGGCGTACGAGTGGATAATGGCAAGAAAAACTAGGAGGACATAACGAGATGGTTAGTAAAATAAATGGTAAATTATTTGCCGAAATGATAATTCAAGGGGCACAAAATTTATCTAATCATTCAGATTTAGTAGATTCATTAAATGTATACCCGGTTCCAGATGGTGATACAGGGACAAATATGAACTTAACTATGACATCAGGTAGAGAAGCCGTAGAAGAGAATTTATCTCAGCATATAGGTGAGTTAGGTAAAACCTTTTCAAAAGGTTTATTAATGGGTGCACGAGGTAATTCTGGTGTTATTTTATCACAACTTTTTAGAGGCTTTAGTAAAAATTTAGAAGATTTTAGTGAAATTAATGCACAACAATTAGCAGACAGTTTTAAAGCTGGTGTTGACACTGCATATAAAGCAATTATGAAACCAGTAGAAGGTACAATTTTAACTGTTGCTAGAGATGCTGCGGATGCAGGTATACAAAAGGCACAGGAAACAGAAGATTGCATTGAACTTGTGACATACATTATAGAACAAGCTCATATTTCTTTAGAAAATACGCCTAATTTATTACCTGTATTAAAAGAAGTTGGTGTAGTTGACAGTGGCGGTAAAGGATTAGTCATCGTTTATGAAGGTTTTCTAAAAGCGTTAAAGGGTGAAACTGTAACTGCAGAAACTCCAAAATTAGATACAGAAACTTTAGTAAATGAAGAACATGACTTCCACGGTGTGATTAATACTGAAGATATTGTTTATGGGTACTGTACCGAAATGATGGTTCGTTTTGGAGTTAATAAAAAAGTATTCGATGAAAATACTTTTAGAGAAGAGATGAGCCAATTTGGTGATTCATTATTAGTTATTAATGATGATGAAATTGTAAAAGTTCATGTACATACTGAAAAACCCGGCGATGTTTTTAATTACGGTCAGCAATATGGTGAATTAATTAAACTAAAAGTTGAGAATATGCGTGAACAACATCGTGAAGTTGTAAAAAAAGAACAAAAAGGTACAAATGCACAGCAATCTAATCAAGAAACTTCAACAGTAGACACTGCAGTCATCGCTATTTCTATGGGAGAAGGCATATCTGAATTGTTTAAATCCATGGGTGCGACACATTTAATAAGTGGTGGCCAGACAATGAATCCGTCTACAGAAGATATTGTAAAAGTGATTGAACAATCACAATGTAAACGTGCAATCATCTTGCCAAATAATAAAAATATTATGATGGCGAGTGAACAGGCTGCAACAATTGTAGATGCTGAAGCTGTTGTCATTCCTACGAAATCTATACCACAGGGAATAGCTGCATTATTTAACTTTGATGAATCCGACGAGCTAACTGACAATAAAGCACGTATGGTTGAATCATTAGAAGTGGTAGCATCTGGTTCTGTTACTTACGCGGTGAGAGATACTAAAGTTGATGGTGTGGAAATTAAAAAAGATGCATTTATGGGGTTAATCGAAGATAAAATTATCACAAGTAATGAAGACGAATTTGAGACAGTGAAACAACTGTTGTCTCAAATGATTACTGACGAAAGTGAAATCATCACTATGATTATCGGTGAAGATGCCAATAGTGATATAACATCTAATGTTGAATCTTGGATTGAAGCAACATATCCAGATATTGAACTAGATCAACATCAAGGTGATCAGCCAGTATATCAATATCTGTTCTCCGTTGAATAATTTTAGTTTGTTGATAACGACAAAAAAGTTCTATCAATATACGTAATTAGGTATGTTTCATATCTAGTTACGTATATTTATTTTGAAGTAAAATAAAACATTTGGTAGATTTAAAATTTTTGAAAAGTATTTATAAAATTGTTGTCTTTAATTTATTAACATTTAATGTGAAAAATTAATTATTTACACCAATTTTATATGTATACTCAATTCACAATAGTGTGCAATTTGTAACAATTTTAAATTAAAAGCAGTACAACCAAAATTAGTTTATAATGTTAACTTAAATTGTTATAATGATAAAGGTGCAAATGAAATGTAAGCGCAACACTTTAGAATGATTAAAAATAAGGGTGGGGTATCCATTATGAAATATAAAACAGTTTTCGATATAATTGGTCCAACAATGGTTGGTCCATCATCTTCACATACAGCAGGTGCAGTCAGAATTGGGTTAGTAGCTAAAGATTTATTTAATGAAATACCAAAACAAGTTGATATATATTTGTATGGCTCATTTATGGAAACATATAAGGGTCATGGTACTGATGTTGCACTTGTAGGTGGTTTATTAGGATATGATACAGACGATGATCGAATCCAAAAAAGTTTGGAAACTGCTGAAGAAATTGGGATGAAAGTAAATTTTATTGAAATGGCAGAAGAACGCTCTCATCCAAATACTGCAATTATTAATATGAGAGACGGAGAAAAAGAAATTTCTGTTGAAGGTGTATCTATCGGTGGTGGTAAAATAGAGGTTGTTGCAATCAATGGTTTTAGTATTGCAATTAGTGGCAATTATCCAGCACTTTTAGTATTCCATAAAGATACGTTCGGTACGATTGGACGCGTAGCTAATATTTTAGGTGATTCCAGTATTAATGTTGGAAGCATGCAAGTTTCAAGAAAAGAAAAAGGTGACCAAGCATTAATGACTTGTGAATTAGATGATGCTATCAATGATGAAATAATAGAAAAAATAAAAAACGTCGATGGTGTAGTGACAGTCTCACTCATGGGCGACGCCTAATGGAGGGTTATCAATGTTTAAAAGTGTGAAAGAACTCATTGAAAAATGTGAGACAGAAAATAAAAAAATATATGAAGTGATGCTCGAGCAAGAAATGGAAGTTACGGGTCTATCAGAAGAAGAAGTATATGCACATATGGATAAGAATTTACAAACTATGGAAAATGCTTTAGATGAAGGCTTAGAAGGTGTTACTTCAACGACTGGTTTAACGGGTGGAGATGCTGTTTTAATCAAAGAATACTTAAAAACAGGTAAATCTTTATCTGGTGCAACATTATTAGACGCTGTGAGTAAAGCAGTAGCAACAAATGAAGTAAACGCTGCAATGGGGAAAATTTGTGCTACACCAACAGCTGGTTCAGCTGGGGTAGTTCCCGGCGTTCTATTTGGTTTGAAACCACGACTAGAGCCAACGCGTAAAGATATGTTGAATTTCTTACTTACTTCAGGTGCATTTGGATTTGTTGTAGCAAATAATGCATCGATATCTGGTGCGGCAGGAGGTTGCCAGGCTGAAGTTGGCTCTGCTGCGGCTATGGCAGCAGGTGCAACAGTTGAGCTTGCAGGTGGTACACCTCAACAATCTTCTGAAGCTTTTGCAATTTGTTTGAAAAATATGCTAGGTTTAGTATGTGACCCAGTAGCTGGTTTAGTAGAAGTACCTTGTGTAAAAAGAAATGCAGCTGGAGCATCTAATGCAATCGTATCAGCAGATATGGCATTAGCAGGTGTAACTTCTAGAATACCGACAGATGAAGTTATAGAAGCGATGTATAAAATAGGGCAAACGATGCCTTCAGCATTGCGTGAAACTGGTCGTGGAGGTTTAGCAGGCACACCGACAGGACAGCGTTTAAAACAAGAAATATTTGGTGATTAAAATGTCAAAAGTCAATTTAATAGAAAGTCCATTTCCTTTATCTCAAATCAAAGGTTTAGGTCCGAAAAGATTAGCGGTATTAAATGAATTGAACATTTATACAGTAGAGGATTTAATTTTATATCTACCAACGCGTTATGAAGACAATACTGTAATTGACTTGAATGAAGCAGAAGATCAAGCGATGGTGACTGTTGTTGGGGAAGTATACTCAACACCCACTGTCGCTTTTTTTGGTAGGAATAAATCTAAACTTAAAGTTCATCTAATGGTTAATAATATTGCTGTAAAATGCGTATTTTTTAACCAACCTTATCTGAAAAATAAATTAGAATTACACCAAACGATTACGATTAAAGGTAAATGGAATAGAAACAAGCAAGAAATTAACGGAAATCGAATGTTTTTTAATCAATCAGCGATGGATGATGTACAATTTGAACCTATTTATCGAATTAAAGAGGGGATAAAGCAAAAACCACTACGTGATATGATTAGGCAAGTATTAGGACATATCACGATTCATGAATGGATATCAGATTCGTTAAGAGCAAAATATAAATTAGAAACGCTAGAAGATACAATTAAAACATTGCACCTTGCGCCTGATAAAACCTCATTACTCAAAGCTAGAAGAACATACGCCTTTATTGAATTATTTATGTTTGAACTAAGAATGCAATGGCTAAATAGATTGGAAAAAATATCAGATGAGGCAATCGAAATTGATTATGATATTCAATTAGTTAGAAATTTTATAGCAAGTTTGCCATTTGAATTAACCGACGCACAAAAAGAAAGTGTCAATGAGATATTTAGAGATTTAAAAGCACCCATCCGTATGCATAGATTATTACAAGGTGATGTTGGCTCAGGGAAAACAGTAGTAGCTGCAATTTGTATGTATGCATTAAAAACGGCAGGTTATCAATCTGCTTTAATGGTACCTACAGAAATACTTGCCGAACAGCACGCTGAAAGTCTTGCGGAGATATTTGGTGACAGAATGAATATTGCTTTACTTACAGGTTCTGTTAAAGGGAAAAAGCGCAGAATTTTGTTGGAACAACTTGAGCAAAATGAGATAGATTGTATTATTGGAACACATGCGCTTATTCAAGATGATGTTGTGTTTAATAATGTCGGTCTTGTAATTACAGATGAACAGCATCGTTTTGGTGTCAATCAACGACAATTGTTGAGAGAAAAGGGTGCTATGACAAATGTTTTGTTTATGACAGCGACACCTATTCCACGTACATTAGCGATTTCAGTTTTTGGAGAGATGGATGTATCCTCAATCAAACAGTTACCAAAAGGTAGGAAACCTATTATAACTTCTTGGTCTAAGCATGAAGCATATGAAAGTGTATTAAAACAAATGTCTGCTGAATTAAAAAAAGGTAGACAAGCATATGTGATTTGTCCATTGATAGAAAGTTCAGAGCATTTAGAAGATGTACAAAATGTTGTTGAATTATTCGAGTCTTTACAAGTTTATTATGGTACTGAAAAAGTTGGATTACTTCATGGTAAATTAACTTCTGAAGAAAAAGATCAAGTGATGCAACAATTTAGTAAGCATGAAATTGATATATTAGTGTCTACAACTGTTGTAGAAGTGGGCGTTAATGTACCAAATGCAACATTTATGATGATTTACGATGCAGATCGTTTTGGATTATCGACTTTGCACCAATTAAGAGGGCGTGTTGGTAGAAGTGAACATCAAAGCTATTGTGTATTAATCGCTTCTCCTAAAACAGAAACAGGAATAGAACGTATGAATGTAATGACCCAAACAACAGATGGCTTTGAATTAAGTGAACGCGACTTAGAAATGAGAGGACCTGGTGATTTCTTTGGTGTAAAACAAAGTGGATTACCTGATTTCTTAGTAGCCAATGTAGTTGAAGATTACAAAATGTTAGAAGTAGCAAGAGATGAGGCAGCAGAATTAATACAATCTGGTGCATTTTTTGAAGATGAGTATCAAAGGTTAAGAACTTTTGTAGAAGATAATTTACTATATACAAGCTTCGATTAACCAAATAATATAAAAAAACAGCAATTTAGTACAGGTTTCGCTAAACTGCTGTTTTTTAATATTTACTAATCAACCCCTACATCAGTCCACGCTTGCTCTATGGACTTTGATTCGGTACTATCATGACCATATAATTCATCTGAAGCTTGTTTTAAAGCAATTTTAGCATCAGAAAATTCAGCGTTGGATGTCAAATATTGCGTTAATGCTAGATAGTATATTTGTTCAGCCTTATCTTTACCAATAGATTGTATAGTAAGATATGCTGCTTTGTTTGGAATACCACTATTAATATGAACACCACCATTATCTTCAGAGCCAGTATAAAATTGGTCCATATGTGCTGGTTGATCATATTTTTCTGGATTTTTTAAGCTTCTTAACGCATCACCATCTTGTTTGGGTGTATATACATCTTCTCCCATTAACCAGTTATCAGGATCTATAAAATATCCAAAAACATCTGAAAAAGATTCGTTGAGCGCACCAGATTGGTTTGCATATTCTAAATTAGCAGTTCTTTCTGTCACTGCATGCGTTAATTCATGAGCGACAATATCTTTAGCGCCTGATAAAGGATTAAATATTTGACCATCACCATCACCATAAACCATATATTGTCCAGTCCATGCAGCATTATTATAGTTCTTATCAAAGTGTACGACAGAATTAATGTCAGCAGCATTACCGTCGTAACTATTTCTGCCGTGCGTATTTAAATAATAATCATAAACTGCTTTTGCGTAATAGTGTGCATCGACACCCGGACGTTGTTGTTTTTCATCAAAATGTTTTGAATCGTGAGTGATAGGAGAAAATCGATCAATGGTTTCATCGGCACTTTTAGTATTAATATGCGCATCTGTAGTTGTATCATTTAAAGTATATTGTCCACCGTTACTAGAAACGTTAAGTGGTGATTTTTTATCCCCGTTCACTCCGATACCAGAACCTTCTTCCGAAGCATGTTCAATCACATTTTGTTTTTTTAATATTTCCCCAGTACTAGCATCCACTTGTATTTGCCAATGCGCAAGTTTTGGAGATACGTAATTTAATTCAATATTATGTATAAATCTTTCCTTTTCACTATTAATATCTAATTTGTTTTTAGACACTATTTTAAAACCATCTATGTTTGCAACATCATTACTTTTTTTACCAATCGCTTTAAAGGCTAATTTTTATGCTTGAGAAGATGAAATGTTTACTTTGTTTTTAACGTCGATATGTTGTCTGCGTATATGCCCATTAATGAGTGATACCTTACCATCTCGGTTGACATGGACTTTTATCGTACTATCGTCTGCTAATACATTATTGATTTTTGGCTTTAATTCATAATGCGAAACGCCAGTTGAATCAGTATTGCTATTGATTACTTTATATTGTTTAAACGCATTTTTATTAATTGATTCCGTTTTAGTTTTATTATTATTGTTAAGCATAGACGTAGCATTGTTTTGAAGGTAATTTTCTACATCAGTTTTATTGGAAATTTTTGTTTCAGTTGAACTTTCTAAGCGTTCAGGAATGATACTATTTATTTCTTTTGCGTTGGACTGAGTAGAGATAGTTGCAAAAAATGTTGCTGAAAGTAATGCACTGGTTACTACTTTTTTCATTGTTTTTAACCCCTTTGAATTGGAAAGTATAATCTATTTATTTCTTGATAGTTAAGAATTTTTAAAATTATACATATTATTTTTATATAATTTAACATACTATTATTTCGAATTATATATTAACTACAAAAAACTTTTTTATTTTGGCAATAAGGGTGTTCAGTTTTAACTGATATATTGTAGAAAGTCTTATGTTTTTAGTTGAGCAATTGAAATAGAAAGTGTTATGATATGTGAGGAATGTTTAAGACTTGGTACTAAAATTGGGGAGTAGTAAACTATGAAATTAAAAAAACAAGAACGTCGTGAAGCAATTAAAAAAGAAATAGAAAAAAATCCCTTTATTACTGATCTTGATTTAAGCAGTCTTTTTTCAGTCAGTATCCAAACAATAAGATTGGACCGTACACACTTAAATATTCCTGAGTTGAGAAAAAGAATAAAATCCGTTGCTCGAAAAAATTACGAAAGTATTCGGTCTATTGACGGAAGTGAAATCATAGGTGATGTGATTAACGTAGAACCTGATCATGAAGCAACATCTCTGATTAATATTGATGAAGATTCAGTATTTACAAGAAATAAAATTGCCAGAGGTCATGTGTTGTTTGCACAGGCCAATTCATTATGTGTGGCACTTATACATAAACCAATCGTTTTAACTAAAGAAAGTAACGTTTCATTTTTAAAACAAGTTAAATTAAATGATACGGTACGTGCTGAAGCACAAGCTGTTGAAATAACTAATAAATATTTTAAGATAAAAGTAAGTTCGTATGTCAAAGATACTTTAGTATTTAGAGGTACCTTCAAAATGTATTATACAAGTGAGGATGAACAAAATGGTTAAAATAGCTATCGACATGATGGGTGGCGATGATGCACCTGGCATCGTTTTAGAAGCTGTTGAAAAAGCGGTCAATGATTTTAAAGATTTAGAAATTATATTATTTGGTGATCAAAATAAATGTAATATTAACCACAGTCGAGTGGAAGTGCGTCACTGTACAGAAGCAATAACGATGGAAGATGAACCTGTAAGAGCAATTAAACGAAAAAAAAATAGTTCCATGGTGCGCATGGCTGAAGCAGTAAAATCTGGAGAAGCAGATGGTTGTGTATCAGCTGGGAATACGGGTGCTTTAATGTCAGCAGGATTGTTTATAGTTGGTAGGATTAAAGGTGTTGAAAGACCAGCATTAGTGCTCACTTTACCAACTGTCTCAGGCAAAGGTTTTGTATTTATGGATGTTGGTGCAAATGCGGATGCTAAAGCCGAACATTTATTGCAATATGCGCAATTAGGCAATATTTATGCACAAAAAATACGTAATATTGAACAACCTTCTGTAGCATTACTTAATATAGGAACTGAAGCTGCTAAAGGGAATACATTAACTAAAAAAGCATTCAATTTAATGGAAGAACAGCAAGAATTTCATTTTGCTGGTAATGTGGAAGCTAAAGTATTAATGGATGATGCTGCAGATGTCGTTGTTACGGATGGCTATACTGGTAACATGATTCTAAAAAATCTAGAAGGTGTAGCAAAATCTATAGGAAAAATGTTGAAAACGACACTTTTAAGTAATTTCAAAAATAAGTTGGCAGCATTAGTCTTGCGTAAAGATTTAAATGAGATAACTACAAAAATGGACTATGCAGAATACGGTGGCTCAGTTTTACTGGGATTGAATGGTATCGTTGTTAAAGCGCATGGTAGTTCTAATGCCAAGGCATTTTATTCAGCAATTCGTCAAGCTAAGGTTGCCGGAGAATTAAATATAGTAGATACAATGAGAGAAACGGTGGGGTCAAAAAATGGGTAAAACAGCGATTATCTTTCCTGGACAAGGGTCACAAAAAGTAGGCATGGCTAGTGATTTGTTTAATGAAAATGATGCAGCAACATCAATTCTAAATGAAGCGCAAACACAATTGGATTTTGATATTTTAGAAACAATGTTTGAAGATGCCGAAGATAAGTTAGGCCAAACTGAAAATACACAACCAGCATTACTAACGCATAGCACTGCATTATTAAAGGCGTTAAATCAGATCAATGCAGATTATACGATGGGGCATAGCTTAGGTGAATACGCAAGTTTAGTAGCGAGCGGTGTACTAAAGTTTGAAGATGCGGTAAAAATAGTACGTAAACGTGGGCAATTAATGTCAGCAGCTTTTCCTGATGGTGTTGGTAGTATGGCGGCTGTACTAGGTTTAAATTACAGTGAAGTTGATGATATTTGTAAACAACTTTCAACAGAAGACGAAATCATAGAACCTGCTAATATAAATGCACCTGGACAAATTGTGGTTTCAGGGCATAAAACGTTGATAGATCAACTCGTTGCTGAAGGGAAATCTATGGGTGCAAAACGTGTCATGCCTTTAGCCGTTTCTGGACCATTCCATTCATCAATGATGCAAGTCATTGAATCAGATTTTGCAAATTATATCGAGCAATTTGAGTGGAACGATGCGCATTACCCAGTTGTCCAAAATGTAAATGCTAAAGGTGAAACAGACGCTAAAATAATTAAAGCAAATATGATTAAACAATTATATTCTCCGGTTCAATTTATAGATTCTACAAAATGGTTACTCGACCAAGGTGTAGATCATTTTATAGAAATTGGACCAGGTAAAGTACTTTCAGGATTAATTAAAAAAATAAATAGAGATGTTAAACTCACTTCAATTCAAACATTAGAAGACGTAAAAGGGTGGAATGAAAATGACTAAAAATGCATTAGTAACTGGAGCATCTAGAGGTATTGGTCGTAGTATAGCAATTCAATTAGCTGAAGAAGGTTATAACGTAGCAGTAAATTTTGCAGGTAATAAAGAAAAAGCAGAAGCTGTAGTAGCAGAAATCAAAGCTAAAGGTGTAGAAAGTTTTGCAATTCAAGCTAATGTTGCCAATGGTGATGAAGTAAAAGCAATGATTAAAGAAGTGGTAAGCCAATTTGGTACAGTCGATGTATTAGTCAACAATGCAGGTATAACTAGAGATAATTTATTGATGCGTATGAAAGAAAGCGAATGGGATGACGTTATCGACACTAATTTAAAAGGTGTATTTAACTGTATTCAAAAAGTAACACCACAAATGTTACGACAAAGAAGTGGTTCAATCATCAATTTATCTAGCGTAGTTGGTGCAGTCGGTAATCCTGGTCAAGCTAATTATGTGGCGACAAAAGCAGGCGTTATTGGTTTGACTAAATCTGCTGCGAAGGAATTAGCTTCAAGAAATATTACAGTTAACGCTGTTGCACCAGGATTTATTGTTTCTGACATGACAGATGCGTTGACAGATGATTTAAAAGACCAAATGCTTCAACAAATTCCATTATCAAGATTCGGTGAAGACACTGATATTGCAAATACAGTAGCGTTTTTAGCTTCAGACAAAGCAAAATATATTACTGGTCAAACATTACATGTTAATGGTGGCATGTTCATGGAATAGTGTTAACTGAAAAAAATACCATTTTAACATTACTTGATGTGTCTTATATATGTATGTCATGCTTTAAGTATGTAATTCGTCGAAATACTACTTGTATTTCAATGGATAAAATGGGAAAATATAAAAGTCTATCATAGACTTTTAAAAGGAGGTGAATCGACGTGGAAAACTTCGACAAAGTAAAAGATATCATCGTTGACCGTTTAGGTGTTGACGCTGAAAAAGTAACTCAAGATGCATCTTTCAAAGATGATTTAGGCGCTGACTCACTTGATATTGCTGAATTAGTTATGGAATTAGAAGACGAATTTGGTACTGAAATTCCAGATGAAGAAGCTGAAAAAATCAACACAGTTGGTGACGCAGTTAACTTTATCAATAGTATGGAAAAATAATAAACCAATATCTGAGTCGTGGATTTTACGGCTCAGATTTTTTTCTATTAAAAATGATTAATTTTAGCAATAATATTATTAGTATTCGTTAAAAATGTTAAGTGTACGATATATGATAAAATGAACGTATTATTAGTAGTTTTCCCTTTTGTTTTATAATAAATTCACGTAAAATATAAAGGCATAAGTATATACAAAATTACTTTAGACTGAGGTGGAAAAGTATTGACGAATCATAAAAAGAAAGAAATGGTTAATGCATTCCAAGAAAAGTTTTCAAAAAAAATGCAAGAATTAAATTTGAATTTTAATCAAGTAAATTTATACCAACAAGCATTTTCGCATTCGAGCTTCATTAATGACTTTAACATGGACAGATTAGATCATAATGAACGTTTAGAGTTTTTAGGAGATGCGGTATTAGAATTGACGGTTTCACGCTATTTGTTTGATAAATATCCAGAGTTACCTGAAGGTAATTTAACGAAAATGCGTGCGACAATTGTTTGTGAGCCTTCACTTGTAATATTCGCGAATAAAATTGCATTACACGACCTTATCTTATTAGGTAAAGGAGAAGAAAAAACAGGTGGTAGAACAAGACCTTCACTCGTATCAGATGCATTTGAAGCTTTTGTAGGTGCATTATATTTAGACCAAGGACTTGCCGCTGTTTGGAAGTTTGCTGAAAATGTGATTTTTCCATTTGTTGAAGGAGATAAACTTGATGGCGTCGTTGATTTTAAAACACAGTTTCAAGAATATGTGCATCAGCAAAACAAAGGTGACGTTACGTATCGTTTAATAAATGAAGAGGGACCTGCACATCATCGTTTATTTACGTCGGAAGTCATCTTAGAAAATAAGCCAGTTGCGATTGGCAAAGGCAAAACGAAAAAAGAATCGGAACAGCAAGCAGCAGAAAGTGCATACAAACTTTTGAAAAATAAAGAAGTTTAATAACAGTGCAATTGTATAGTGTGATATAGCTCACACGCGATTTATCGCATATTGTACAAAATTGTAATTAATGTAGCATGAGTTAAGCACTGATGTAAAAGTATTTCTAAGAGATTAGTCTATAATGCATTTATTACATGTCTTTAATTGAGGATATTATTTGGTGGAAATGTAATAACTGCAAGTCGTTGTGCCAAATTTATTGATGCACTAATCATATAGAAGCGAGAGCATGAACATAACTGTATTGCGTAGTTTTTATCTCGCATCTGAGAAACACTTTAAAGGAGAATAGCATGGTATATTTGAAATCTATTGATGCCTTTGGATTTAAATCATTTGCTGAACATACAAATGTACAGTTTGATGAAGGTGTCACGGCAATAGTTGGACCTAATGGTAGTGGTAAGAGTAATATTACAGATGCAATAAAGTGGGTATTGGGCGAACAATCCGCGAAATCATTGCGTGGCGCTAAAATGGAAGATATTATTTTTTCTGGTGCAGAGCATAGAAAAGCTCAAAATTTTGCTGAAGTAAAATTAAAATTAGATAATAGTACGGGTAAATTAAATGTTGATACAGAAGAATTAGTAGTCACTCGCCGCTTATATAGGAGTGGGGAAAGTGAATATTATTTAAATAATGACCGGTCACGACTTAAAGATATTATAGAATTATTTTTAGATTCGGGATTAGGAAAAGAAGCATTCAGTATAATATCTCAAGGTCGCGTTGATGAAATTCTTAATGCAAAGCCAATTGATAGAAGACAAATATTGGAAGAATCTGCCGGTGTATTAAAATATAAAAAAAGAAAGGCAACTTCTGTGCAAAAATTAGATCAAACAGAAGACAACCTGACGCGTGTAGAAGATATTTTATTTGATTTAGAAGGTCGTGTCGAACCATTACGAGAAGAGGCTGCAATAGCAAAAGAATATAAACACTTATCTAATGAGATGGAAAAAAGTGATGTGCTAGTCACTGTTTATGATATTGAGCAATATAATCAAAATATTTATGAACTAGACGAAAATCTCAATCGCTTAAAAAGTCAACAAGCTTCAAAAGATGCAGAAAAGGTACAACACACACAATCATTAAATCAATATAAATCTGAACGTCAACAATTAGACGAAACCATCGAATCTTTAAATTTTAAACTGGTTAAAGCAACTGAAGAAGTTGAAAAATTTGCTGGACAGTTAAATGTGTTAGAGGAACGTAAGAAAAATCAATCACAAACCAATGCACGATTTGAAGAAGAACAAGAAAGTCTAGAGACACAAGTCACAAATATAAAACAAGAGCAAGCAGAAGTGAAAGACCAAATAAAACATTTAAAATCCAAACAAACAAATTTAAATGAAGAGATACAACAATATGAATCACAGCTTTATGTGTCCGATGAACAACATGATGAAAAGTTAGAATCAATAAAAGATAAATACTATCAACTTATGTCAGAACAATCAGATGTTAATAATGATATTCGCTTTTTAGAGCATACGATTCAAGAAAATGAAACGAAACAATCACGATTAGATTCGCGCTTATTAGATGCTTATAAAGATTTGAAAAATATTCAAAATCAAATTACTGAAACTGAGAAACAAAGTACCATCGCGAAAAAAGAGTTGAAAAAAGCGGAAAGTGATTTAGCATCTTATGAGAAAAAACTAACACAACTTAAAAATCAACAAAATGAATACGAAGAGAAATTACACCAAGCATACAGATTTAATGAAAAATTAAAATCACGTATCGACAGTTTAGCGACACAGCAAGAAGAATATAGTTATTTTTTCAATGGTGTCAAACACATACTGAAAATGAAAGATAATAAACTTTCTGGCATCCGTGGCGCAGTCGCAGAAGTCATCCATGTGCCTTCGAATTTAACGAAAGCAATTGAAACGGCATTAGGTGCTTCACTGCAACATATCATTGTGGATTCTGAAAAAGATGGTCGTCAAGCAATACAATATTTAAAACAAAATGGTCTTGGAAGAGCTACATTTTTACCATTAAATGTCATTCAACCTCGTAATGTTGCAAGCGATATTTTGAATATAGCAGATAGCTCAACTGGCTTTGTAAACGTTGCTTCAAATGCGATACAAGTTGAAAATGATTATAAACATGTGATTCAAAATTTATTAGGTAATACAATAATTGTAGACAATTTGAAAAATGCTAACGAATTAGCTAGAAAAATTCGTTATAGAACACGTATCGTAACGCTAGAAGGAGATATTGTAAACCCAGGTGGTTCCATGACTGGTGGTGGTGATCGTAAAACTAAAAGTATTTTATCTCAAAAAGATGAGCTTTCAACAATGCGTGCACAATTAGAAGATTATCAACAACAAACTGTTTCATTCGAAAAACAGTTCCAAGCTATTAAAGAAGAGGCTGATGCGTTAAGTAATACTTATTTTGATACGAGTCAAAACTATAATGCGATAAAACAAAACGTACATGAATTTGACTTAGAATTGGATAGGCTACGAAAGCAAGAAACACATTTAAAAAATGAGCATGAGGAATTTGAATTTGAGAAAAATGATGGTTACCAAAGTGAAACAAGTAAGCAAACCTTAAACGACAAAAAGGAACAATTAGCAACAATTCAAGCGCAATTGCAAAAATTAGAAGAAGATATTAATATCTATACAAAATTATCAAAAGAAGGTAAAGAGAGTACAACGTTAATACAACAAAAATTACATCAAAAACAATCTGATTTAGCAGTAATTAAAGAAAGACTAAATACTCAAAAGCAAACTGAATCAAGATTAAATCATCAACTTAAACAATTAAAAGAGCAAAAGCAAAAATTGAGTGAACAAATTGAATTATTTAATTCAGATGAAATAACTGGCGAAAAAGCTTTCGAAACGATTCAAAATAATATTGAACAAAGTAAAAATAATAAAGTAAAATTAACTGAAGATTTAGCTACTATTAAATCACAACGTCAAGCTTTGAATGATACAATTGAGACAACAGAACGTAAATTGGAAGAAGCAAATCAAGATATTTTATCAATTGAAAATCGTTACCAAGATATTAAAGCAGAACAATCTCGTTTAGATGTACTCATTAACCATGCGATAGATCATTTAAGTGAGCAGTATCATCTTACCTTTGAACGAGCAAGTGAATTATATACATTAGAAGAAGATATTGATAGTTTGCGTAAAAAAGTAAAATTAACGAAGATGTCTATAGAAGAATTAGGACCTGTAAACTTAAATGCGATTGAACAATTTGAAGAAATCAATGAACGTTATACTTTCTTAAATGAGCAACGTGCAGATTTAAGAGCAGCCAAAGCGACATTAGAACAATTAATTGAAGAAATGGATAAAGAAGTTAAAGAAAGGTTTAAAGAGACTTTTCATTCCGTACAAGGTCATTTTTCTGAAGTGTTTAAATCATTATTTGGTGGAGGACAAGCAGAGCTGCGCTTGACTGATGATGATTATTTATCAGCAGGGGTAGATATTATCGTCCAACCACCAGGTAAAAAACTACAAAATTTATCATTATTAAGTGGTGGAGAACGTGCTTTAAGTGCAATTGCTTTGTTATTCGCTATTTTAAAAGTGAGATCAGCGCCATTTGTGATTTTAGATGAAGTAGAAGCCGCTTTAGATGAAGCCAATGTTATACGTTATGCGCAGTATTTAAAAGCATTATCAAGTCAAACTCAGTTTATTGTCATAACACATCGTAAAGGTACGATGGAATTTTCAGATCGCTTATACGGTGTAACGATGCAAGAATCAGGTGTATCAAAATTAGTAAGTGTCAATTTAAATACGATTGATGAAGTCATTAAGGAGGAACAAGTATGAGCTTTTTCAAACGACTAAAAGATAAATTCACAACGTCTACAGAAAATCAAAAACCAGACGAAATAGAGCAAGAACAACAATCTGAATTAGATGTAGAACAATCTCAAACATCTGAAGAACCACAAGAAAAAACAAAGCAGCCAAAAAAATTAAAAGAAGCTGATTTTGATGATGACGGATTAATTTCAATTGAGGACTTTGAAGAAATTGAAGCACAGCAATTAGGTGCAAAATTTAGAGCAGGTTTAGAAAAATCTCGCGAAAATTTCCAAGAACAGTTAAATAACTTAATTGCACGTTATCGTAAAGTTGATGAAGATTTCTTTGAAGCATTGGAAGAAATGTTAATAACTGCAGATGTTGGCTTTAATACAGTAATGGAACTCGTAGAAGAATTACGTAACGAAGCACAGCGACGTAATATTTCAGAAACTGAAGATTTACGTGAAGTTATCGTAGAAAAAATTGTAGATATCTATCATCAAGACGATGAACATTCAGAAGTAATGAACATTGAAAATGAAGGATTAAATGTCATTTTAATGGTAGGTGTGAATGGTGTTGGCAAAACGACAACAATCGGTAAATTAGCACATCGTTATCAAGCTGAAGGTAAGAAAGTGATGCTAGCAGCTGGTGATACTTTTAGAGCTGGCGCTATTGAACAACTCAAAGTATGGGGAGAACGTGTTGGTGTGGAAGTAATGAGCCAAAAAGAAGGTTCAGACCCAGCTGCAGTTATGTATGATGCTATCAATGCAGCTAAAAGTAAGGGTGTTGATATTTTAATTTGTGATACTGCAGGTCGCTTACAAAATAAATCTAATTTAATGAATGAATTAGAAAAGGTAAAACGTGTGATAGGCAGAGCCGTACCAGAAGCACCCCATGAAGTACTTCTTTGTTTAGATGCTACTACCGGACAAAATGCATTGTCCCAAGCTAAATCATTCAAAGAGGTTACGAATGTGACTGGTATTGTATTAACTAAGCTGGATGGAACTGCAAAAGGCGGTATCGTTTTAGCGATACGTAATGAATTAAAAATACCAGTTAAATATGTTGGCTTAGGTGAAAAATTAGATGATTTACAACCATTTAATCCAGAAAGTTATGTATATGGACTATTTGCTGATATGATTGAACAAAATGTTGATGATACAGAGGCATCTGACGATAGTACAGATAGCATGGATGTACAGAATGAAGGCAATAAAGATGAGTCAAAATGATTTAATTAAGACAATACGTATGAATTATTTATTTGATTTTTATCAATCATTACTAACGGAAAAACAACGAAACTATCTAGAACTATTTTACCTACAAGATTATTCTTTAAGTGAGATTGCAGATACGTTTGATGTGAGCCGCCAAGCAGTGTATGATAACATAAGAAGAACTGGTGATTTAGTAGAAGATTATGAAGAAAAACTAGGTCTTTATCAAAATTTTGAAAAACGACAAAATATATATGAAGCAATAAAAAAGCATATTGAGGAGCCAGAAAAAATTAAACAGTATCTTCAAGCACTTGAAGATTTAGAATAATTGAGAGTATAAAGGAGGGTATTGATATGGCATTTGAAGGGTTATCCGATCGTCTCCAAGGGACGATGCAAAAAATCCGTGGCAAAGGGAAAGTTACTGAAGCAGATATTAAATTAATGATGCGAGAGGTCCGACTAGCATTACTTGAAGCAGACGTTAACTTTAAAGTCGTAAAGGATTTTGTCAAAACCGTATCAGAACGAGCTTTAGGTTCAGATGTAATGAAGTCTTTAACACCTGGACAACAAGTCATTAAGATAGTACAAGAAGAACTTACACAACTCATGGGTGGCGAAAATGCAACCATCCAGATGGCCAACAAACCCCCAACAGTTGTGATGATGGTTGGTTTACAAGGTGCAGGTAAAACTACAACTGCAGGTAAGTTAGCATTGCTTATGCGTAAAAAATACAACAAAAAACCATTATTAGTTGCAGCCGATATTTATAGACCAGCCGCGATTGATCAATTACAAACTGTAGGTAAGCAAATTGATATTCCTGTATATAGTGAAGGGGATCAAGTTAAGCCACAACAAATTGTAGAAAATGCAATTAAACATGCAAAAGAAGAACATTTAGATTTTGTCATTATTGATACGGCAGGTCGTTTACATGTTGATGAAGCATTAATGGAAGAATTAAGTGATGTAAAAGAAATCACTAAACCTGATGAAATTATGCTTGTTGTTGATGCCATGACTGGTCAAGATGCAGTGAATGTGGCTCAATCGTTTGATGAGCAATTAGAAGTTTCAGGTGTTACCTTGACTAAACTAGATGGTGATACACGTGGTGGTGCTGCTTTATCAATTAGAGCAGTGACACAAAAGCCAATTAAATTTGTTGGTATGAGTGAAAAGTTAGATGGTTTAGAACCATTTCATCCAGAACGTATGGCTTCTCGAATATTAGGTATGGGTGATGTGTTAAGTTTAATAGAAAAAGCGCAACAAGATGTAGATGAAGATAAAGCTAAAGATTTAGAAAAGAAAATGCGTACGTCATCATTTACTTTGGAAGATTTCTTAGAACAATTAGATCAAGTCAAGAACCTTGGTCCATTAGATGACATTATGAAAATGATACCTGGAATGAACAAAATGAAAGGGATGAATAATCTTAATATGGATGATAAACAAATCGACCATATTAAAGCTATTATTCAATCTATGACACCTAATGAACGTAATAACCCCGAAACATTAAATGTATCACGTAAAAAACGTATCGCTAAAGGTTCAGGACGTACTGTTCAAGAAGTTAACAGATTGATGAAACAATTTAATGAAATGAAGAAAATGATGAAACAATTTTCTGGTGGCGGCAAAGGCAAAAAAGGTAAACGTAAACAAATGGAGAATATGTTAAATGGTATGAATTTACCATTTTAACAATTGTCTATAAAATAATTTTTTAAAGAAGTGAACGGGGCATAATTATCATTAACAAAATAAAGGACTAATCCATATGAAAAAATGGATTGGTCCTTTTTATATGGATAACTTGCGATTTTGATCGTGCATGCTTGCCTGGGGATATGGCTCGAGCCTATAGTCTCTCGTCCATATCATTTCCCCGGGCGTCATCACGATGCAAAATCGTTAGGAATATTTCTCAAGATACAAAAGAAAAGGTTCATTTAAAACAATTCATTAATCCTAATAAATTAAGGATGTTCTTATTTTAAAAAGTTAATAACATGAATTAGTGTGAAATAATAAGTAATAAAGAATCGGTCCTTTTTATATGAGAATAACTTGCGATTTTGATCGTGCATGCTTGCCTGGGGATATGGCTCGAGCCTATAGTCTCTCGTCCATATCATTTCCCCAGGCGTCATCACGATGTAAAATCGTAGAAAATATAAAATTATAAATTTTCATTTGTGAATGGTATTTAATTTAACTTAGGTATATTAATATTTTCCCTAAATGTCGTACCTTCATATTCTGTTCTAAAAAGATTTCTTTTTTGTAATTCTGGAATGATGTAATCTACAAAATTTTCCAAGCTATTAGGAAAAGTTGGTGGCATTAAATTAAATCCGTCAACTACACCCTCATTAAACCAATGTTCCATTTCATCAACAATTTGTTCTGGTGTTCCAATGAGCGTTAAATGTCCACCACCTGCACTAAGATATCCTAACAATTGTCGTAAAGTTGGGTTTTTGTCTTTTATAATTTCCAACACAGTTTGATAACGACCTTTGGGACCTTTAAAAGATTCTAATGGTGGTAAAGGTGGCACCTGTTCATCCAAATCCCAATTATGACAATCTTGATGGATGAAAAATTCTAATTGATTTAATGCTGTTTCAATTGCTAAGTTTGCATCTAGTTTTTGCTTTTTAGCATAAGCTTCTTCGTATGTTGGGCCGACATATGTGACTAACCCCGGAAAGACTTTTAAACTGTTTTCTGATTTGCCTGCTAATTTTAGTTGATGATTTAATCTTTTTTTAAATGCAGTGGCTTGCTGTATGTTCCAAGCTACTGCATAAACAGCATCTGCGTATTTAGTAGCTAATGCAATGCCAGGATCTGATGCACCAGCTTGCATAGCAACAGGTTTGCCTTGTAGGCTACTTGGGGTTGTTAAAGGTCCCTGTACTTTGAAATGCTCTCCTACATGATTGATCTCATGGATATGATCCGCATTGATTAGAATATCATGCACCTTGTCATGTATAAAATCATCTGAGCTCCAAGATGTTAATAATTGATTCATGACACATGCAAATTCATCTGCTTTTTTATAACGTTCATGATGTGCAGGTAAACTCGACATGCTATGATTTGCTGCTTCTAAATCCGTCATAGACGTTACTAAATTCCAGCCTGCACGTCCTTGACTCATATGATCGAGACTCAATAATTGCCTTGCAGCAGTAAAAGGATTTGAAAATGTACTTGAGATAGTTGCAACAAGACCTATATTTTGTGTTACTTGTGCTATTGCTGCTAAATCCATTAATGGATCAAACCAAAAAGCTGGCATATCATTATACGTTTTAGCAGGAAAAGATTGATTATCTGCAAAAAATATAGCGTCCAATAATCCCCGCTCTGCTAATCTAGCTAACGATTTGTAATAAGCGGTATCTCCAATTTGGTCAATGCTAGAATCATGCATACGCCATGCAGCTTGGTGATGGCCACAACCGTAAAGTAATACACCTATATTGAGATATTGGGTATGTGTCATAATTGATATCCTCCATATTTTAATTCATTGTTAAGCCACCATCTACGGTAATATTTTGACCAGTGATACCATTAGCCTGATCGGAAACTAAAAATGTCACCATGTTAGCTACATCTTGTGGTGTTGTAACTTTATGTAATGGCGTAGTTTGTTCGATTAAATCAAACACTTCATCCGTAGTGACAGCACTAGCGTCTGTTGTCTTTAATAAACCACCAGAAACGACATTAGCTTTGATGCCATATTGTCCTAGTTCGGCAGCGATATTTCTAGTGAAACCGATTAAACTTGACTTAGCGGTAGTATATTCGTGGTAGGGTACGACAGGATTTTGGTATAAATTCGTTCCGATAGATATAATGGTACCTGATTTGTGCTTAATAAATTGATCAATAACGCTTTGCGTTACATTGAAAGCACCTTTGAGCGTACCGTCAATTTGTTGTTGATAATCTGACCAGCTTAAGTCTTTAAATGATTTTTGACTAGAAGGATCAAATTTAAATCCTATAAGCGCATTATTCACAACAGCATCTATTTTTCCAAAATAATTAGTAGCTTCCGTGATTAATTGATCAACTTGTGTTCTGTCTGTGACATCAGCACGTATTGCAATTGCATGCTCGTGACCAATTTCGTCCACAACTTTTTCTGCTAATGCTTTATTTTGAAAATAATTGATAATTACATTATGTCCTTGCTTACCTAAAGTTTTTGCTATTGATGCACCTAATCCTCTACTGCTACCAGTTATAAGTATTGTTTTAGTCATCATTTCACTCCTAGAATTATTTATTAAATAAAAAATACACAACCTCTGTGAGAGAAGTTGTGTACTAAAAATCTAAAATCTATAATTAAGATATTAAAATAGCTTTGTCATTTTTGTAACACTTCCCTCCGCTAGTATGGACTAGATCAGGTTCAAAGGGTTTGAGTAAACTCATCTCAGTTAAAAAACACCCCTAGTGCATTTCATATTTAATTTATTCTCAATTTATAGTGTTTAATGATTAATGTCAAGTTTACGTCGAAATCGGAAGCTATATTGATACAATTAATTGTTTAAAAGTAAAAATATAAAATGGTAAAGAAGAAACTCTTTACAAATTTCTAAATAACTGTTAATATTATTTCTTGTAGAAAATAAAAATTAGAACAATCAAAGGAGAGAATATAAATGGCAGTTAAATTACGTTTAACACGTTTAGGCTCAAAAAGAAATCCATTCTATCGTATCGTAGCAGCAGATGCTCGTGCGCCACGTGATGGTCGTAACATCGAACAAATCGGAACTTATAATCCAAATAATGTAAATGCTCCAGAAGTTAAAATTGACGAAGAGTTAGCATTAAAATGGTTAAAAAATGGTGCTAAACCAACAGATACTGTACACAATATCTTATCAAGAGAAGGTATCTTGAAAAAATTTGACGATCAAAAATAATTGTCATCATTTACACATATTAAATTTATAAAAGGAGAGGCGTAGAAATCTCAGTGATTTAAAATGATTTCATCGTCTCATCTCCGCATGAATGACTAAGGTAAAATTTTTACCATAGCGCATGCCAATATAATGATAAGAGGCTGAGACAATACATTTGTCCCAGCCTTTTAAATTATCACAAACATTTTAGTGCAGATTCACTAATTAATAAGATTGTTTAAAGGAATAAATAAAATAATCAATACAACATTTTACCACGTAACGATAGAGAAGGCTTATTATAATTATAACAATTCATGTTATAATTATTTTAGTCAAAAAATGAAAAAAACGAATTTCAATGATACATACATTATCGGAGGAGCTTAAATGAAAGTAGAAATAGGTAAAATTATCAATACACATGGTATAAAAGGCGAAATCAAAGTTCAATCTCACTCAGATTTTACAGATATCCGCTTTCAACCAGGTGAAATTGTGATGATAGAACGTCAAAATGAACCAACAATAGAATTGAAAGTTGCGACATATCGTATGCATAAAGGGCTGCACATGTTGACTTTTGAAGGTATCAATAATATTAATGATATTGAGCATTTAAAAGGGGAGATACTTTTACAAGAACGCGACCATGAAGAAATTGAATTAGGTGAACATGAATATTATTACTCAGATATTATTGGTTGTACCGTATTCGATGATAAAGAAACGCCTATTGGACGCGTGATAGAAATTTTTGAAACGGGTGCGAATGATGTATGGGTTGTCAAAGGTGAAAAAGAATATCTTATACCATATATAGAAGATGTTGTTAAACATATAGATGTTGAAGGTAGACGTATTGATATTACGCCTATGGAAGGACTGTTGGAGTAATGAAGATAGATTATTTAACTTTGTTTCCTCAAATGTTTGATGGCGTATTAAACCAATCGATTTTAAAAAGAGCACTAGATAAGGAAATGCTACAAGTCAATACTGTCGATTTTAGAAGTTTCGCTGAAAATAAACATAATCAAGTAGATGATTATCCTTTTGGCGGTGGACAAGGTATGGTGCTCAAACCAGAACCTATATTTAATGCAATGAAGTACATTGAAAAAACAGAAAATACACGAGTGATTTTAATGTGTCCACAAGGTCGGCCATTTAATCAGGAAATTGCACAGGAACTCAGTCATTCAGAACATTTGGTTTTTATTTGTGGACATTATGAAGGATATGATGAACGAATTCGACAACATCTAGTTACTGATGAAATTTCTATGGGAGATTATGTTTTAACAGGTGGAGAATTGCCTGCAATGGTAATGACTGATGCAATTGTAAGGTTAATACCAGGTGTTTTAGGCAATCAACAGTCACATGAGGATGATTCCTTTCAGGATGGTTTATTAGAATTTCCACAATATACAAGACCACGTTCATACCAAGATATGAACGTGCCAGATGTATTATTGTCAGGTAATCATGCGCATATTGATCAATGGCGTCATGAGCAAAAACTGATACGTACGTGGGAAAAGCGTCCAGATTTATTAGAAAATTATCCACTTACGGATAAAGATAAAGATATTTTAGAAAGATATAAAAAGCAATTGAAAAATGAATGACAGTGTGCTAACATAATTTAAGTGTGCGACACACGAAAATCACTATGATCCGCTGCTATATATTTGTCAAGGCAAGAACATAGGTTGAAGGAGAGAAAAAATAATGAGTAATCACAAATTAATCGAAGCAGTAACACAATCACAATTACGCACAGATTTACCTTCATTCCGTCCAGGTGACACTTTAAGAGTTCACGTACGTATTATTGAAGGTACTCGCGAACGTATCCAAGTATTCGAAGGTGTTGTAATCAAACGTCGTGGTGGAGGCATTTCAGAAACTTTCACAGTACGTAAGATTTCTTCAGGTGTAGGTGTGGAACGTACATTCCCATTACACACGCCAAAAATCGAAAAAATCGAAGTTAAACGTCGCGGTAAAGTACGTCGTGCTAAATTATATTACTTACGTGAATTACGTGGTAAAGCTGCTAGAATCAAAGAAATTCGTTAATCAGCATAAAAGTCATAAAAAAGAAGCAGTTCCTATTAGGAACTGCTTCTTTTTTTTTGCTTCGTAATCAATTCGACGAAGGTAATAATGATATTATTTTTTAGCATAAATCCATTTTGTGTATATGAAACTTAAAACGACGCCAATAACACTAATTATGATCAATAACCATGTATAGGGTGGTGTATATTTAAGCGTAATTGTCTTTTGTCCTTGTTCTACAGGGATAATTGTCATGATGCCATTTCCTTGTTTAACTGGTAACGTTTTGCCTTTGTCTGTATAAGCTTTCATCCCATCTCTATAAGGCATTGGCAACACAAGATAACCTTCATCATTTTTATTTTTTTCAATTGTATAATTACGCGCATTTTGTGAAACTTTCACTGAGTGTAGTTGTTTATGCGCTTTATTTAATACGTCGTAGTTTTCTCCGTAAATTCCTTTAATATTAAAACGATAAGTCCCTTTAGATAATTTTATATTCAAATCTTGAGCAGATTTTATGCGCATTGTTACAGGAGTGACGAAACGTCTGTACTTATAAGATAAGTTATTACGATGTTGATTATATTCATTTACGCCAACATTGTGTACTTTATCTGGGCCCAACAATTCAACATCCATCTCTACATAGAGGTCTTCATATTGATCGGCAATAGATGTTGGTAACTTATACTGGATACCACCGCCGTCCTTAGAAACGGATAATTTATTTTTTTGTGTACGTTTTGCATTAACTAAATGAGTTGAAGTTTCTGCAAGTAAGTTTTTATTCGGTTTGAACTGTTGATTGGTAGGGTATGCGTCTGTCTGGTCAAAAACGACCCCTTGTAACATTGCTTGTTCTTTATCCAAAGGTGATTTAAGATCTTTTTTATTAAATACTTTATTTGTAATATGTGCACTTGGATAGTTGATTTTATTTGTTGAGTGTACAAAGGATTCATCATCAGAATGTTTGATTGTACTATGCTTAGAAAAACCATAAGGCATATTTTTGTCTTCTGGACGTCGTATACGATCATTGACATCCCAAAGTGCCATCAAATTAGCTCTATTTGAAAGTAAACGGTAAGTGCTGTTTTTATCCGTATGCATATTGATTTGTAATGTTTTATCATAATATTTTAAAATATTATGATAAAAAATACTTGAATATAATGCAATGCCGTTGAAATGATATATCATTGGTGAATTCAAACCATATTGTGACATGTAATCGATTCTACTGAATGGATTATCTTGACTCTGTTTAATCTTATCAATTTTTTTGGCTAATGCAGGACTTTTATATTTTGAATCATGCATTGACGAAACTGTCGATTCGTATTTTTGAACATTATTTACATGATCGTTCTCTAAAATAATTGCTTGTTGAATAATGAATAATATTACAAGTACAACAGATGGCCATTTTAATTTGAATAGTGATTTTTTATAAAGCAATATACCGATAAAAATCATAATTACAAGGCAGACGCCCATCCATGACATTCTTTGCTCTTTAACTATAATTTGCATAATACCCATAATCATTAATACGGGTAAGCAAGCGAATATATACGCCTTCAATGATAATTCAGATAAATGCTGAATAAATAATGCAATTAATCCAGCAGTAGTTAGCGCAAATATATAAACCCAGCGGCGCTCAGGTGTTGAGAACCCATTGAACATACTATCGAAAAGGGGAGTTAGAGATCCTATTAGCATCACCCAAGTTGCGATAGCGAAAAGTCTATAATAATAATGTCGATATAATTTAAAAGATAGTAAGGCAATGAGTGCAATGATAGTAACAGTGATATAAAAACCATTTGTGAAAAAATGTTTTTGTCGTGCGAAATCTGTAATGATACCAAAATTAAAGTAAGGATTACTTACTCTATCGTTATTTAAAAAAGAAGAAACTCCAGTATAAAAACCCCATATAGCAATTAAGGTACTTAATATAACTGCTATAGGTATCATCCAAAGTTGTTGTTTCCTTGTGACGCTATCTTTTGCATGTGGGAAGATGCATCTGTAGATAAAGTAACTCAAAATGACAATAGCTTCGTAATAACTAAAATAAAAATTAGAAAATAATGTTAAAGCAATAGCAAAAATAAATAATCCAATTTTTCTTTCTTTATAAAACCGTTCAATACCAAGCAAAGATAGTGGGAGAAAAATTAATAAATCTCCATAATATGACCAAGTAAAATTAAAATAAATGACGGTTGTTGAAGCTGCATATAACATTGAAGCCAAAAATACTATGTAGTTTTTGAGCTTGATATAATTAAAGAAATAGAACGCAAGGATAAATGTAGCAATACCTTTGACAAAAGCTACAATCAATTGGTTACTTGCCCAATATGTGATATTGCTAGGGTTGCTATGAAATATTACTTCAGATAACCACACGAATAAAAAATTAATTATTACAAAAGGTGAGGTTGCATAGTAATAGGATAAATCTTTAACATAATCTCCACCTAAACCAAAAGAATGATCATAAAAACTTTTGAATTGGCTAAAGTGTTCGTAAAGATACATTTGGAAAGGCATCATTTGCCTAAATCCATCACCATGACCACTGAATACGACACCGTCAGTTAAATAGCGATAAATATATGGTGTGAACGTTAATAAAGCTACGCCAACGCCCATTAAAAGGATCGTAAAAAATCTTGTTAGTTTGTGGGACCAAATTCTATGAAACACGGTCATACCTCATCTCAGATAAACTCCTTTATTTAAATTTAGATTTTTGTTTTAGACACCAAAAAGCACTTATTAAGATACTTATACCTGAAATTATAATCATCGTAAACCAATATTTCGGTCGATATTTAATGACAATTTCACGATCTTGTTCTGAGACTGGCACACCAGTCATCATATAATTTACTTTTTTAGGTTTTACTTTTTTATGATCTATGTAGGCCATCATACCGTCACGATAAGGAATGTTAATCGTTGCGATACCCTTAGAGTGTGGCGCTAACTTCACTTTAACTCCATTGTTAATATCATTATAATAATGATTTTGTTTTGTGTTATAGGCTTTTTTAAGTTTATTATAGTTTTCTCCATGAAGACTTTGAATTTCAAAATAATAATTACCTCTAAGATTAATAGCTATGTTAATATTACCATCTTTATCTGGTTGTGTCCTATATAATTGGTTTTCAACGCCAGTTTTATAGGTTGAATTGTTATATAAACGGTGGTTAGCATAATTATTGATATTAATTGTGTAGTTACTATCGGGTTGGCCACGTTGAACTTTTAAACTTAAATAAAAGTCTGAATAACGTTTTCTTAAGTGATTTGGAACATGAATTTTAATCTGACCTTGGTTTTTGGGCAGATAGATTTGATTATGATTTTTCACTTTTATATTTTTATAAACTATTTTAGTTGAATTGATAAGGTTTTGTGCATTATCCGTATAAGTCTCACCTTTATTTTTTATAACAACACCATCTAACATCGCATGCTCTCGATCGATAGGAGTTTTTAAAGCGTCGGCATTATAGATTTGATCAGTCACTTTTACGGAAGGTAAGTTTAAAGTATTCTCATAAATGTGATATTGTCCTTCACTTTTTACTTTTTTAAAATAACTAGGAACATTGTTTTCGTAATCTTTTAACATTAAATATTTCATTGAAAATAAACTGCTAATATTTTGTCGCCCATTAGTACTTTGGTATCTACTCACTGATTCAGACTGCAGGTTAATTTTTAAATCATCGTAGTAATAGTCTAAAATATTATGGTGAAAGATACTTGAGTATATACTTGAACCTTTAAAAAATTGATACATAGGTGTGTTATCTTGTTCATTAACACGCCAATCGATACGTTTGTCTTCGGTCTTAGAATGTTTCATTTCAGAGACTAACTGTCTTTGTAACGGTGTGTTAAAAAGACTTGCATTGACATAATAACGATTTGCTCGTTCAACATGATCTTCAAAATAAATTTGATTGCGTATAAAAACAGCTACAACGAGTGTTGCTAATATCAATATGGCAGTATAGTAAAAATAAGCTAAACGTTTACGATAAGTTGGAACATGAATACACAATACTAATAAGCCAATTAAACTAACAATAGGTGTAAACCAAAGCCAAGAAACGAAATCATCATAAACCCAAGCGCTTATAAAGATAAAACTTAAACTTATGATTGATGAAAAAAGATAGTTTTTAACCGTTAAAGTGCTAAAGTATTTTGCATATAGTCCAATGAGCAATGCAGCGTTAAAAGCTATTAAGTAATGCCATCTTTTTTGTGGAGCGGAAAAACCGTTAAAGAGCTGATCGACAAATGGTAAATAATTAGCACCTATCGTAAGGATCATAAAGATAGCGAATAACTTAAAATAAAAATGTTTGTACAGTTTAAATGATAACAGTGCTTGTATCACTATAAATAAAATCACTATTAAGTAATTGTCATAAAATAAATTCGTATTTTGGTTGAAGGGTTCAAAAGCATCTACGTCTCCATTAAAAGGTATACGTCTATTATTGGTATAAGCACGTAAGCCATGATAAAAAAAGAAAAGACTACAACCAAGTGCTAAAATTGCAGCAATGAGGATTGTGTATATTGCTTTAAATCTAGGAACGATATCATGTTTATGCTTATATATTAACCTAACTGTGAAATAGATTAGGCCTACAATTAGTTGATAATATGCAAAATAAAAGTTATTAATTAATGAAACTGTGACTACTATAATAAACATAGCTTTTTTTTCTTTTTGTAAAAATAATTCAATAGACCATAAGAGTAGCGGTAATAATATAAAAATATCACTGAAAAAAGGCCAATATACAGTAAACCTAAAATAGAGTGGTGATATTACAAAAAGATATGACGATAGTAGTGCAATGCTTCTGCTATGTGTAATGTAACGTACAAAACCAAAAGTTGCTAACATCGCTAATGTTGATTTAAATACTGAAATTACAATAGCATTTGTCATCCAAAACATGATGTCTTGCGTATTTAAATTGACAACTAATTTTATTATAAAGATAAACAGCACATTAATCATAAATAAAATATTAGTTGAAAAATAATAACTTAAGTCAGTAAAAAAATCTCCGCCTAATCCAAAATCAGTGGCGTAAAACCATTGTCCATGACTCCATTTATCATACAAGTACATTTGCATTGGAATCATTTGTTCCATGCCATCGTTGGGCCCTGTAAATAAAACACCATCATTTATAAATCTATAGATGACGTATCCATGACCAATGATTGCTAATATAAAGCATAATAATATGTAAAAAAGCATCCTTTTCATGAGTAGTCTCCTGTAATTGAATTATTTTAATTCTATTGTAACGATTTTTTAGATTTATTGATAAAAATTACTATTATTTTATTTCAAAAAATTAATCACAAGATTATATTAATTTTGGTATTTAGTATTGAAGGGCACAAATTTGCTTAGTTTAAGGTCTGTTCTAGACAATTGGGCATTTATTATAGGAAAATAGTGTAAATTAGTTTTTTAAATAAAGTAAATACAAGTTTTTATTTATCTCTATTCACCGCTCGTGTTATGATTTTAAGGTCAATGAATGGTATGAATAAAATATAAAATTTTGAAAAACAAACGAATAAACGTAAAAAGAAAGGTGAAGTAAATGGTAATCCAATGGTATCCAGGACATATGGCAAAAGCAAAACGCGAAGTTGCTGAACAATTAAAGAAAGTAGATGTTGTTTTTGAACTTGTTGACGCCCGTATTCCTTATAGTTCAAGAAACCCAATGATTGATGACGTGATACAACAGAAACCAAGAGTAGTTATTTTGAATAAAAAAGACATGGCGAATTTAAAAGAATTAGAAAAATGGGAGTCTTATTTTAAAGAAAAAGGCTATTATCCAGTGGCAATCGATGCTAAACATGGAAAAGGACTAAAATTAGTAGAGCAAACAGCTATTAAAGCAACACAAGAAAAATTTGACCGTGAAAAGAAAAAAGGACTAAAACCACGTGCGATTCGTGCAATGATCGTCGGCATTCCTAATGTTGGGAAATCTACACTTATTAATAAGTTAGCACACAAATCCATTGCTAAAACTGGAAATACACCTGGTGTTACAAAGCAACAACAATGGATCAAAGTTGGAAATTCGCTTCAATTATTAGATACGCCAGGTATACTTTGGCCTAAATTTGAAGATCAACTTGTAGGAAAAAAATTAAGTATTACCGGAGCGATTAAAGATAGTATTGTACATTTGGATGAAGTTGCGATTTATGGTCTTGAATTTTTAAAAACCTATGATTATGAAGGATTGAAAAATCACTATAAGGTCGATGTGCCAATAGAAGCTGAAAATTTAGAATGGTTTGATGCTATAGGACGTCGTAGAGGATTGTTGCGTAGCGGTAATGAGGTTGACTATGAAGCGGTCATTGAATTAATCATCCATGAAATTAGAAATGCGAAAATCGGAACATATACGTTTGATGTTATTAAAGAAATGGATGTGTAACGTAAATTTATGAAACAAACGATAAAAGAAATTAAAGACCAATTAGCAACGTTACACAACACAAGCGATATTCAACTTCAACCATTTTATAAGGATGAACGTATTGGAGTTCAAAAAGCAATAGCAGCAAGAATAAAACAACTAGATAAAGAACAACAATTAATAAATCAATATCAAGCAATGACATTTTATGAAAATCAAATATTAGCAAATGATGAAAGTGCGATAATTTGTGGTATTGATGAAGTGGGGAGAGGCCCACTTGCAGGACCAGTTGTCGCTTGTGCGGTGATATTAAATCATGATCATCACTTTACAGGTCTTAATGATTCGAAACAACTTACTGCCAAAAAAAGAAAAGTATTAGAACATCAGTTATTAGAGGAATTACATGCTTATGCATTCGGCTATGCTACTGTAGAGGAAATTGATGAAATCAATATTTATGAAGCGACAAAATTAGCTATGAAACGTGCTATTAATGGGCTGTCAGTTCAGCCAACACATTTACTCATTGATGCGATGACTTTAGAAACAGATATCGATCAAACATCTCTTGTGAAAGGCGATGCTAAAAGTGTATCTATTGCTGCAGCAAGTGTCTTAGCCAAAGAAAATAGAGACAGGTATATGACTCAGCTTGCCCAAAAATTTCCAGAGTATGGGTTTGAAAAAAACGTTGGCTATGGGACTCAGCAACACTTAGATGCAATTAAAAATCACGGCATTTTAAATGTCCACAGAAAAACATTTCAACCAATTAAATCACTTTATAAATAATCTAAAAATTAAAAGAATTGAAATAAGTAGTTTAAATCAGTTTACAATAGCGCTTTCATTTCCTATAATTAAATATGAACTTAACCTAAGAAACAGGAGGATGGAGAATGAATATCCACGAGTATCAAGGTAAAGCAATATTTCGTTCAATGGGCGTTGCTGTCCCAGAAGGACGTGTAGCATTTACTGTTGAAGAAGCAGTTGAAAAGGCAAAAGAATTAGATTCAAATGTATATGTTGTAAAAGCGCAAATTCACGCCGGGGGTAGAGGTAATGCAGGCGGTGTTAAAATTGCAAAATCACTATCTGAAGTGGAAACATATGCAAAAGAATTGTTAGGAAAAACATTAGTAACACATCAAACTGGACCAGAAGGTAAAGAGATTAAGCGCCTTTACATAGAAGAAGGCTGCGATATTCAAAAAGAATATTATGTTGGATTCGTAATTGATCGCGCAACTGATAGAGTAACTTTGATGGCATCAGAAGAAGGCGGTACTGAAATTGAAAAGGTTGCTGCTGAAACACCTGAAAAAATCTTCAAAGAAACAATTGATCCAGTTGTTGGATTAGCACCTTATCAAGCAAGAAGAATTGCTTTCAATATTAATATTCCTAAAGAATCTATTAATAAAGCAGCTAAGTTTTTAGTATCACTTTATAATGTATTTATTGAAAAAGATTGTTCAATTGTAGAGATTAACCCACTTGTAACTACAGGTGATGGACAAGTACTTGCATTAGATGCAAAACTCAACTTTGATGACAATGCGTTATTTAAACATAAAGATATCCAAGAATTACGCGATTTAGAAGAAGAAGATCCAAAAGAAATCGAAGCTTCTAAATATGATTTATCATACATTGCATTAGATGGCGACATTGGCTGTATGGTAAATGGTGCTGGTCTTGCAATGGCGACAATGGATACAATCAATCACTTTGGTGGTAATCCGGCGAACTTCCTTGACGTAGGGGGCGGCGCAACGAAAGAAAAAGTTACTGAAGCGTTTAAAATCATATTGGGTGATGAAAACGTAAAAGGTATCTTTGTTAATATCTTTGGTGGCATTATGAAATGTGACATTATTGCTGAAGGTATTGTTGCTGCAGTTAAAGAAGTTGAATTAACTTTACCGTTAGTTGTACGTTTAGAAGGTACAAATGTTGAAAGAGGTAAAGAAATTCTGAAAGAATCAGGATTAGCTATTGAACCGGCTGCAACAATGGCAGAAGGCGCACAAAAAATCGTAAAACTTGTAAAAGAAGCGTAAGGAAAGGATGGGAACGCTAAGATGAGCGTAATGATAGATAAAAATACAAAAGTAATTGTACAAGGTATCACAGGGTCTACTGCACTTTTCCATACAAAACAAATGCTTGAATATGGTACGCAAATTGTTGCAGGGGTAACTCCAGGTAAAGGTGGTCAAGTGGTTGAAGGCGTACCAGTTTTCAATACTGTTGAAGAAGCTAAAAAAGAAACGGGTGCAACCGTTTCAGTAATCTATGTACCTGCTCCATTTGCAGCAGATGCTATTTTAGAATGTATTGAAGCTGAGTTAGATTTAGCTATATGTATCACAGAGCATATTCCAGTTATCGACATGGTTAAAGTGAAACGTTATTCAGAAGGTAAGAAAACACGTGTTATTGGACCAAACTGTCCAGGTGTTATTACTGCAGACGAATGTAAGATTGGTATCATGCCTGGTTATATACACAAAAAAGGTCATGTGGGCGTAGTTTCACGTTCAGGTACATTGACTTATGAAGCTGTGCATCAGTTGACTGAAGAAGGCATTGGTCAAACTACTGCAGTAGGCATCGGAGGAGACCCAGTTAACGGTACTAACTTCATCGATGTATTAAAACAATTTAATGAAGATGATGAAACGAAAGCAGTTGTTATGATTGGTGAAATTGGCGGTACAGCAGAAGAAGAAGCTGCTGAGTGGATTAAAGCTAATATGAACAAACCTGTTGTAGGTTTCGTTGGTGGTCAAACAGCACCTCCAGGAAAACGTATGGGTCATGCTGGCGCAATTGTTTCTGGTGGTAAAGGTACTGCAGATGAGAAAATCAAAACATTAAATAGTTGTGGTGTGAAGACTGCAGATACACCATCAGAAATTGGTACAACGTTAATTGATGCTGCAAAAGAAGCAGGTATCTATGAACAGTTACTTACTGTTAAATAGTATAAATTAACAATAAAATAGTATTAAAAATGAGCACAAACTCCCAAAATATGTCGGAGTTTGTGCTATTTTAAGTCTATGAATTTTGTATGATATGAAGATTATGTACTGTACTCATTTAAATTTCTTTTTAAAAATAGATTACAAATGTAGTGTGAATGAATTTAATTTGTAAACTGATTTTATATCGATTTACTTTATAATGATTTTATAAAGGAGCACGATATATGAACCCAGATTATCTATTTTTAAAATTACGTTTCTCAGGACTGTCCACACAGCAAATACATTGGTTACTTAAATTTAAAAGCAATTTTCTGTCATACACTAAGCGTGAACAACATACAATATTAAAACTATATTTATCAACTACTAAATCTCAAAAGAAATATCAAATATATCATGATTTTGTTAACTATCATATTGATGCTATACTGATGCAATTATATAAATGGAATATTAATTTTATTGGAATTAATCATCCATCTTATCCAAATTTACTTCGTGAAATACATGATCCCCCGTTTATACTTTTTTATAAAGGAGATATCGCGTTAACTGCACGTGATCAAACCCTTGCAATTGTTGGCTCTAGGCATGCTACTGATTATACAAGGGATGCTCTGAAATTTCTTTTTCCTTCATTTAAAAAGAAGAATTTAACTATCGTTTCTGGATTAGCAGAAGGTGCAGACCAAATAGCACATCAATACGCTATAGAAAATCATATGTCAGCTATTGCAGTGTTAGCCTTTGGCCACCTTAATCATTATCCAAAATCGACGCAAAAACTTAGGGAACAGTTAGAACAAACAGGATTAGTCATCAGTGAATATCTGCCTTATCAAAAACCGCTTAAACACCATTTTCCAGAAAGAAATAGATTGATTAGTGGTCTTTCGAAAGGTGTATTGATAACAGAATCTACAATTAAAAGTGGCACTTCAATTACAACAAATTGCGCATTAGAACAAAATAGAGAAGTATATGTTTTACCAGGTTCAATGTTTAATGATATGACAATGGGTAACCTAATGAGTGCACAAGAAGGTGCAAAAATTGTAATATCACCGAAAGATATCGTAGATGATTTTGACTAAAATTGATATAAATAAAATTGTACGAGAATACTTTTTGATTTGTAAAAAAGATGTGAATAATCGGTGTCTTTTCAAATAATTATAGCTAAATATATCTTTGTTTAAATGAATTTAAAATTAAAAACATTGACAAAAACAAAATAGACCGTTTATCATTTATCTTTGTAATTAGAAATGCAAGGGGGTAACTACTTTGGCAGAAAATTTAGTCATAGTTGAATCGCCTGCAAAAGCTAAAACCATTGAAAAATATTTAGGTAAAAAATATAAAGTTATCGCATCTATGGGGCATGTAAGAGATTTGCCAAGAAGCCAAATGGGCGTAGATGTAGAAAATGACTATGAACCCAAATATATTACTATACGCGGCAAGGGTCCTGTTGTTAAGGAATTAAAAAAACATGCTAAGAAAGCAAAAAATATATTCTTAGCAAGTGACCCCGATCGTGAAGGTGAGGCAATTGCTTGGCATTTAGCGAATATATTAAATTTAGAAGACTCAACTGAAAATAGAGTAGTATTTAATGAAATAACAAAAGATGCAGTAAAACAAAGTTTTAAACATCCTAGAGGTATAGAAATGGAACTCGTGGATGCACAACAGGCTAGAAGAATTTTAGACCGTTTAGTAGGTTATAATATTTCACCTGTTTTATGGAAGAAAGTTAAAAAAGGACTTTCTGCGGGTCGCGTACAATCAGTCGCTTTAAGATTAGTCATAGATCGTGAAAATGAAATCAGAAATTTCAAGCCAGAAGAGTATTGGAAAATAGAAGGGGAATTTAGATATAAAAAATCAAAATTTAGTGCTAAATTCTTACATTATAAAAACAAACCATACAAATTAACTAATAAAAATGAAGTTGAGACGATTACATCACAGCTTGATGGAGATCAATTTGAAGTTACAAAAGTAACAAAAAAAGAGAAGACGCGTTATCCTGCAAATCCATTTACGACTTCAACACTACAACAAGAAGCTGCAAGAAAATTGAATTTCAAAGCGCGTAAAACAATGATGCTTGCTCAACAATTATATGAAGGTATCGACTTGAAAAAACAAGGTACAGTTGGTTTGATCACTTATATGCGTACAGATTCTACTAGAATTTCTGAACAAGCCAAGAGTGAAGCTAAAGGTTATATTCAAGATACTTATGGTAATGAATATACTTCAAATCGTAAATCTAAAGGTCAAGGAGACCAAGATGCCCACGAAGCTATTAGACCATCTAGTACTTTGCGTACACCTAGCGAAATGAAAAATTATTTAACTAGGGATCAATATAGATTATATAAATTAATTTGGGAGCGTTTTGTTGCAAGTCAAATGGCACCAGCTATTTTAGATACGGTAGCATTAGATTTAACGCAGAATGATTTGAAATTTAGAGCTAATGGACAAACAATCAAATTCAAAGGTTTTATGACTTTATATGTAGAAACAAAAGATGATGGAGATGAAGGTAAAGAAAATAAATTACCTAATATAAATGAAGGTGAAATGGTTACAGCAACAAATATTGAACCTTCACAACATTTTACACAACCTCCACCACGTTATACCGAAGCAAGATTAGTAAAAACCTTGGAAGAAATGAAAATAGGACGTCCATCAACTTATGCACCTACAATTGATACAATTCAAAAAAGGAACTACGTTAAAAATGAGAGTAAGCGTTTTGTTCCTACCGAATTAGGTGAAATTGTTCATGAACAAGTTAAAGAATACTTCCCTGAAATTATTGATGTAGACTTTACAGTTAATATGGAGACATTACTCGATAAAGTTGCAGAAGGTGAGATAGCATGGAAAAAAGTGATTTCAGATTTCTATAATAGCTTTAAACAAGATGTTGAACGTGCAGAAGAAGAAATGGAAAAAGTAGAAATTAAGGACGAACCTGCTGGGGAAGATTGTGAAGTTTGCGGTGCACCTATGGTTATAAAAATGGGTCGATATGGTAAATTTATGGCATGTTCAAACTTCCCTGATTGTAGAAATACAAAAGCAATCGTCAAAACAATTGGTGTGACTTGTCCTAAATGTAAAGAGGGCGATGTCGTTGAACGTAAGTCTAAGAAAAATCGTATCTTCTATGGTTGTTCTAAATATCCTGAATGTGATTTTGTGACTTGGGATAAACCAATCGGACGTGATTGTCCAAAATGTGAACACTATTTAGTTGAGAAAAAACAAGGACGTAAAAGCCAGGTTATTTGCTCAAACTGTGATTACAAAGAAGAAGAACAAAAATAACAATTATATATAAATTGATTATTAGGAAAAGAAAGCATTTTTTTAATAATATTTAGCAACTTACGATTCATATTTATAATGTAGAGATATGTTATTAAACTTATAAATTAGTATCGTAGTTGCTATTTTTTTGTATAGGAGGATTAATATATGACTCAAATTGTCAATGTTGTAGGAGCTGGTTTAGCTGGCTCAGAAGCCGCTTATCAATTAGCGCAAAGAGGCATAAAAGTAAATTTAATTGAAATGAGGCCGGTTAAACAAACTCCAGCACATCATACAGATAAGTTTGCTGAATTAGTATGTTCCAATTCATTACGTGGCAATGCGCTAACTAATGCCGTGGGTGTATTGAAAGAAGAAATGCGCCGAATGGATTCTCTCGTTATAACCGCAGCAGATAGAGCACGTGTACCTGCTGGTGGAGCGCTTGCTGTAGATAGACATGATTTTGCAGGTTATATTACTGAAACGTTGAAAAATCACCCGAATGTAACTGTAATGAATAAAGAAATTAATACTATACCTGAAGGATATACCATTATTGCTACTGGTCCTCTAACGACAGATCAATTAGCACAAGAAATTGTTGATGTAACAGGTGAAGATCAGCTATATTTTTATGATGCTGCAGCACCGATTGTTGAAAAAGACAGTATTGACATGAATAAGGTTTATTTAAAATCACGTTATGATAAAGGTGAAGCGGCTTATTTAAATTGTCCTATGACCGAAGAAGAATTTAATAAATTTTATGATGCTTTATTAGCAGCAGAGGTAGCACCTGTAAATGAATTCGAAAAAGAAAAATATTTCGAAGGTTGTATGCCATTTGAAGTAATGGCAGCACGTGGACGTAAAACATTATTGTTTGGTCCAATGAAACCAGTTGGTTTGGAAGACCCTAAGACTGGTGAAATACCATATGCTGTTGTACAATTACGTCAAGACGATGCTGCTGGTACTTTGTATAATTTAGTAGGGTTTCAAACACATCTAAAATGGGGTGCACAAAAAGAAGTGCTTAGATTGATACCGGGTTTAGAAAATGTTGAAATCGTTAGATATGGTGTAATGCATAGAAACACATTTATTAATTCTCCTGATGTACTTACGGAGACTTATGAATTAAAAGGAAAAGAAACACTTCACTTTGCTGGCCAAATGACTGGTGTAGAAGGTTATGTAGAAAGTGCGGCAAGTGGTTTGATTGCTGGTATTAACGTAGCACATAAAATTAAAAATAGAGGAAAGGTTATTTTCCCTAGAGAAACGATGTTAGGTAGTATGGCTTATTATATTGCTCATGCAAAAAATGAAAAAAACTTCCAGCCGATGAATGCTAATTTTGGTTTGCTACCAGTTTTAGATGAAAAAATTAAAGATAAAAAAATAAGATATGAACAACTCGCTCATAGAGCTTTATCATATTTGGACAACTTTAAAGAAACATTATGATTTTAATAGAATGAAAAGTGATTCAGAAAATTAAAAAAGTTTTTCTCAATTTAATAGTTATTTTTCGCAGTTCCCTCCATCGATATGCTACAATTTATATCGATGGAGGGGTTTTTATTGGAAGAAATCCAACAAGCTTATTTATATATGCTTAAAGTAGAACGGCATTTTTCAGATCATACATTAAAATCATATCATGATGATTTAGAACAATTTAATGATTTTTTAAATCAAGAGCATTTAAGCTTAGCTAATTTTGAATATAAAGATGCAAGAAATTACTTAAGCTTTTTATATTCAAAAAACTTGAAAAGAACATCGGTTTCTCGTAAAATTTCTACGCTGAGAAGTTTTTATGAGTATTGGATGGTACAAGATGAAAGTGTTATAAATCCATTTATACAATTAGTTCATCCGAAAAAAGAACAGTATTTGCCGCATTTCTTTTATGAAGAAGAAATGGAAGCATTATTTAAAACAGTAGAGCAAGATTTAAAAAAAGGTTTAAGAGATCGTGTTATTTTGGAACTTTTATATGCAACTGGGATTAGGGTTTCAGAATTAGTGAATATCAAAGAACAAGATTTGGACATGAATTTGCCAGGTGTTAAGGTTTTAGGTAAGGGTGGTAAAGAAAGGTTTATCCCTTTCGGCGAATTTTGTAAACAGAGCATTGAACATTACTTAGAAGCATTTAGATCCAAAAAAAGTACCGAACACGATTATTTGTTAGTTAATATGAACGGTGCGCCTATCACTGAGCGTGGCGTTCGTTATGTGTTGAATGATGTAGTGAAACGAACTGCAGGTGTGACAGATATACATCCACATAAATTAAGACATACGTTTGCTACACATATGTTAAATCAAGGCGCTGACTTAAGAACAGTGCAATCGTTATTAGGACATGTTAATTTATCGACGACAGGTCGTTATACACATGTTACGAATGAACAGCTTAAAAAAGTATATTTAAATGCACATCCTCGTGCAAAGAAGGAGAATTAATATATGAGTACATCTATTCATGCGACAACTATTTTCGCAGTACAACATAATGGACATTCGGCAATGGCTGGTGATGGTCAAGTAACACTTGGAGAACAAGTGATTATGAAGAAAACTGCTAGAAAAGTTCGACGCTTATATAATGATAAAGTGTTAGCTGGATTCGCAGGTAGTGTGGCAGATGCATTTACATTGTTTGAAAAGTTCGAGACAAAATTACAACAGTTTAGTGGTAATTTGGAAAGAGCCGCTGTCGAATTAGCGCAAGAATGGAGAGGCGATAAACAGCTAAGACAACTGGAAGCAATGCTTATTGTTATGGATAAAGATTCCATCCTTGTGGTGAGTGGTACAGGGGAAGTGATTGCACCAGATGATGATTTGATTGCAATTGGATCAGGTGGTAACTATGCCCTAAGTGCAGGTAGAGCATTAAAACGTCATGCGACTGATTTAAGCGCACGTGAAATGGCTTATGAAAGTTTGAAAGTTGCATCAGATATTTGCGTATTCACGAATGACCAAATCGTTGTAGAAGAACTTTAAAAATTCATATTTTAAAATAAGTAGAAATAACAAAAACTAAAAATATATGAAATAAATGACGAGTTTTTGAAGAAAATATAGTAACGGAGGTATTTATCTTATGGAGTCGAATGGTATTAAATTAACGCCAAAAGATATCGTTTCAAAACTTAACGAATATATAGTCGGTCAAGATGACGCTAAACGCAAGGTAGCAGTAGCATTAAGAAATAGATATAGACGGAGCTTGCTTTCTGATGAAGAGAAACAAGAAATTGCACCTAAAAATATTTTAATGATTGGACCAACTGGTGTAGGGAAAACGGAAATTGCGCGACGTATGGCTAAAGTGGTTGGTGCACCTTTTATTAAAGTAGAAGCCACGAAATTTACAGAAGTAGGTTACGTTGGTCGTGACGTTGAGAGTATGGTTAGAGACTTAGTTGATATTGCTGTTAGACTAGTTAAAGATCAAAAGAAAGCGTTAGTTAAAGATGAAGCGAGAAATAAAGCAAACGAAAAATTAGTTAAACTATTAGTACCAAGTATGAAGAAGAAAGCGAATAGCGCTAATAGTAATAACCCCTTAGAGTCTCTTTTTGGTGGAGCAATACCTAATTTTGGTCAAAATAATGAAGATGATGAAGAAGATACACCAACAGAAGAAATCAAAACAAAGCGTTCTGAAATCAAACAACAATTATTAAATGGTGAACTTGAAGAAGAAAAAGTGAGATTAAAAGTCGAGCAAGACCCAGGGGCCTTAGGTATGTTAGGAACAAATCAAAATCAACAAATGCAAGATATGATGAACCAACTTATGCCAAAGAAAAAAGTAGAAAGAGAAGTGCCGGTCAAAACAGCTCGGAATATTTTGACAGATGAATATGCTGATGAACTGATTGATCAAGAAACTGCCAACCAAGAAGCGATTGAGCTAGCTGAACAAATGGGAATTATTTTTATAGATGAAATAGATAAAGTGGCTACGAACAATCAAAATTCAGGTCAAGACGTTTCACGACAAGGTGTTCAAAGAGATATTTTACCTATACTTGAAGGTAGCATGGTTCAAACTAAATATGGTACTGTTAATACTGAACATATGCTATTCATTGGCGCAGGAGCTTTTCATGTTTCAAAACCAAGTGATTTAATACCTGAATTACAAGGTCGTTTCCCAATTCGTGTTGAATTAGAAAGCCTATCTGTGGAAGACTTTGTAAGCATTTTAACTGAACCTAAATTATCATTAATTAAACAGTATGAAGCGCTACTTCAAACAGAACAAGTAACAGTTAATTTCACTGAAGAAGCGATTAAACGTCTGGCAGAAATTGCTTTTCAAGTTAATCAAGATACAGATAATATTGGCGCACGTAGATTGCATACAATACTTGAAAAAATGTTGGAAGATTTATCGTTTGAAGCACCGAGCATGCCACATGCCGTTGTAGATATCACACCTCAATATGTTGATGATAAGTTGAAATCAATTTCAACAAATAAAGATTTAAGTGCATTTATTTTATAATATAAACAAAAAGGAGAAGTAATATGAGCTTATTATCAAAAACAAGAGAATTAAATACACTTTTACAAAAGCATAAAGGAATCGCTGTAGACTTTAAAGACGTCGCACAAACAATAAGCAGTGTAACAGTGACAAATGTTTTTATTGTATCAAGAAAAGGTAAAATTTTAGGATCAAGCTTAAATGAATTGTTAAAAAATGAACGTATTACTCAAATGTTGGAAAATAGACATATACCTGTAGAATATACAGACAAGTTAATGGATGTAAAAGAAACGAAATCTAATATTGGTATTGAAAGTGTTCTTTCTGTCTTCCCACCTGAAAATGAAGATGTATTTAAAGATAGTAAGTCAACTATTTTTCCAATACTAGGTGGTGGAGAAAGACTAGGTACGTTAGTACTTGGGCGTGTACAAGACGATTTTTCTGAAAATGACCTCGTTTTAGGTGAGTACGCGGCTACAGTTATTGGTATGGAAATACTGCGTGAAAAACATAATGAAGTTGAACAAGAAGCAAGAGATAAAGCTGCAATCAATATGGCAATCAATTCGTTATCATACTCAGAAAGTGAAGCCATTGAACATATTTTTGAAGAGCTAGGTGGTAAAGAAGGCTTGCTAATTGCGTCTAAAGTAGCTGACAGAGTTGGTATTACACGTTCTGTGATTGTTAATGCATTACGTAAATTAGAAAGTGCAGGAGTTATTGAATCACGTTCATTAGGTATGAAAGGTACGTTTATTAAAGTTAAAAAAGAAAAATTCTTAGATGAATTAGATAGAATAAAATAAAACGTATAATAGTTAATTCATGCATTTGGTATTTACACTATTCACATCATTTTGTAGATCCATGCGTAATGCGTTGATTTGATAAATATGTAAAAAATAAATACAATGTTATTTTTAAACTTAAGCATTTCATATTAAGCATCTCATACATGGGTGGAATCGTGTTATCTGAATTTGTAAAAATACAACTTGAGAGCATGCCATTATGAATGAGAAATTATAAGCTGAACTATTGCTTTATATGTATGAATATGATATATTTATTCACGGCTATTAAGCCAATACGCACATAAAGAGCGGAAGTATAAAGGGTGCGATAACTTATTATCGTGTTTATATGAGCTTTTTATGGAGGTAAAAAACCAATAGGAGGATTTTATTTATGGCAGTAATTTCAATGAAACAATTACTAGAAGCAGGTGTTCACTTCGGTCACCAAACACGCCGTTGGAACCCAAAAATGAAAAGATACATCTTCACTGAAAGAAACGGTATCTACATTATCGACTTACAAAAAACAGTGAAGAAAGTAGAAGAAGCGTACAACTTTATCAAACAAATTTCAGAAGATGGCGGAAAAGTTTTATTTGTTGGTACAAAAAAACAAGCACAAGAATCAGTAAAAGCTGAAGCAGAACGTGCTGGTCAATTCTACGTTAACCAAAGATGGTTAGGTGGAATTTTAACTAACTATAAAACAATTTCAAAACGTATCAAGCGTATTTCTGAAATTGAAAAAATGGAAGAAGATGGCTTATTCGAAGTATTACCTAAAAAAGAAGTAGTAGAACTTAGAAAAGAATATGACCGTTTAATTAAATTCTTAGGCGGAATTCGTGATATGAAATCTATGCCTCAAGCATTATTTGTAGTTGACCCTCGTAAAGAGCGCAACGCAATTGCTGAAGCACGTAAATTACACATCCCAATCGTTGGTATTGTGGATACTAACTGTGATCCAGATGAGATCGATTATGTTATCCCTGCAAACGATGATGCTATCCGTGCCGTTAAATTATTAACTGGTAAAATGGCAGATGCAATCTTAGAAGGTCAACAAGGTGTATCAAATGAAGAAGTAGCAGCTGAACAAAACATTGATTTAAATGAATCAAAAGAAGAAGCTACTGAAGCAGAAACAACTGAAGAAAACACTTCTGTTGAATCAAACTAAGAATAATGTAAAATGGGTGATAAGATATATAAGCTTATCACCTTTTTTTAAAATAAATATATTAAAATTCATTAAATAATGGAGGAATATGAAATGGCAATTTCAGCTAAACTTGTAAAAGAATTACGTGAAAAAACTGGCGCTGGTATGATGGATTGTAAAAAAGCGTTGACAGAAACTGATGGTGATATTGATAAAGCTATTGATTACCTACGTGAAAAAGGTATTGCAAAAGCAGCTAAAAAAGCTGACCGTATCGCTGCAGAAGGACTAGTACATGTAGAAGAAAGAGGAAATGAAGCAGCAATCGTAGAAATTAATTCAGAAACTGACTTCGTAGCACGTAACGAAGGTTTCCAAGAATTAGTAAAAGAAATTGCTATCCAAGTGTTAGATAGTAAAGTAGATACTGTTGAAGCTTTATTAGAATCTGAATTAGCTGACGGTAAATCTGTAGATCAACGCATGAAAGAAGCAATCTCTACAATCGGTGAAAAATTAAGTATCCGTCGTTTTGCAGTTAGAACAAAATCAGATAGTGATGCATTTGGTTCATATTTACACATGGGTGGACGTATCGGTGTATTAACAGTTGTTGAAGGTACTACTGATAGCGATGCTGCTAAAGATGTAGCTATGCATATTGCTGCGATTAACCCTAAATATGTTTCATCTGAACAAGTAAGTGAAGATGAAATTGCTCATGAAAAAGAAGTGTTGAAACAACAAGCTTTAAACGAAGGAAAACCAGAAAAAATCGTTGAGAAAATGGTTGAAGGTCGTTTACGTAAATATTTACAAGAAATTTGTGCAGTTGACCAAAACTTTGTTAAAGATCCTGATCAAACAGTTGAAGCTTTCTTAAAATCAAAAGGTGGAAAACTAGTTGACTTCGTACGTTATGAAGTAGGCGAAGGTATGGAAAAACGTGAAGAAAACTTTGCTGACGAAGTAAAAGGACAAATGAAATAATTTTTCATAGTTTGAACAAGAAAGAAGACACCTTTTTGTGCTCCGTATGAAAGACTTACTTTTATATTGGAAGTTCTACTGTGTCTTCTTTACTTGTATCAAATACATATTTTCACAATAGAGAGGATAAGACAATGGCTCAAACTTCTAAATATAAACGTGTCGTTTTAAAATTAAGTGGTGAAGCACTAGCAGGTGAAGATGGATTCGGGATTAATCCGATAATTATTAAAAGTGTTGCTCAACAAGTAGCTGAGGTAGCAAAAATGGATTGTGAGATTGCAGTGATTGTTGGTGGAGGAAATATCTGGAGAGGTAAAACTGGTAGTGACCTTGGTATGGATCGTGGCACAGCTGATTATATGGGCATGTTGGCTACTGTTATGAATGCTTTAGCACTTCAAGATAGTCTAGAACAATTAGAGTGTGATACACGTGTGTTAACTTCTATAGAGATGAAACAAGTTGCAGAACCTTATATTCGTCGTCGTGCAATTAGACACTTAGAGAAAAAACGAGTTGTGATATTTGCAGCTGGCATAGGTAATCCATACTTCTCAACTGACACAACTGCAGCTCTGCGTGCTGCTGAAGTAGAAGCAGATGTTATCTTAATGGGCAAAAATAATGTTGATGGTGTTTACTCTGCAGATCCTAAAAAAGATGAAAATGCAGTTAAATATGAACATTTAACGCATATTCAAATGTTACAAGAAGGATTACAAGTCATGGACTCAACAGCATCTTCTTTCTGTATGGATAACAATATTCCATTGAATGTGTTCTCTATTACAGAAGAAGGAAATATTAAACGTGCTGTGATGGGTGAAAAAATAGGAACATTAATTACAAAATAATTTAGAGGTGTATAATATGAGTGACATAATTAATGACACGAAAACAAAGATGAAAAAATCAATTGATAGTCTTTCAAGAGAATTAGCCAACATTAGTGCTGGTAGAGCAAATTCAAACCTTTTAAATGGTGTTACTGTTGATTATTATGGAGCACCAACACCTATACAGCAACTTGCTAGTATCAGTGTGCCAGAAGCACGTCTTTTAGTCATTTCACCATACGATAAATCATCAGTGGCTAATGTTGAAAAAGCAATTAATGCAGCAAACTTAGGTGTGAATCCATCTAGTGATGGTGAAGTAATCCGTATAAGTGTACCTGCATTAACAGAAGAACGTCGTAAAGAGCTTGTAAAAGAAGTTAAAAAAATTGGCGAAGATTCTAAAGTTGCAGTTAGAAATGTGCGTCGTGATTCGAATGACGAGCTTAAAAAACAAGAGAAAAATGGTGACATCACTGAAGATGACCTAAGAACTCAAACAAATGAAGTTCAAAAAATAACTGACGATTCTATAAATGACATTGATAAATTATTAGAAGAAAAAGAACAAGATATTATGTCAGTATAAACATGGTAATTATGATATGAATTTCTGTGAGTAAATATCTATCTTTTAGTTGTTTGATATTGAAAATAAAGCATATTATAAATTTATCTGAACTGTATCAAATCAGACTTTGGTACAGTTTTTTTATTTGTTTATTCATTGCGCTTATCTAGTATGATAAAATGATAGATAATTGCATTTAGAAGCTAATATAAAAAGCAGAGATGATAACGCTCGGAGGAAATACCATGTTTAAAAAGCTAAACAAGAAAAAAAACCAGCCTAACGAATCCAACATTGACTTGGATTTACATAATGTACCTAATCATATAGCAATTATTATGGATGGCAATGGACGCTGGGCTAAACAAAGAAAGCTGCCTAGAATAAAAGGCCATTACCAAGGTATGCAAACAATCAAAAAAATAACTAAAGAAGCTAGTGATTTAGGTATTAAATATTTAACGTTGTATGCATTTTCAACTGAAAATTGGACTAGACCTAAAAATGAAGTTAATTATATAATGAACCTACCAGTTAATTTCTTAAAAACCTTTTTACCAGAATTAATAGAAAATAATGTTAAAGTAGAAACCATTGGTTTTTTAAATGATTTACCAACAGCAACACTTGAAGCTATAAATAAAGCAAAAGACCAAACCAAAGATAATACAGGTTTAAAACTGATTTTTGCAATTAACTATGGCGGACGTGCTGAAATTGTCCATAGTGTAAAATCAATTTATGAAAAATTATCTTCAGAAGGCTTATCCAGTGAACATATTACAGAACAATTGATTAACGAACATTTAATGACCCACCATTATCCTGATCCAGACCTTTTAATTAGAACCTCAGGTGAACAACGAATTAGTAACTTTCTTATCTGGCAAGTATCTTACAGTGAATTTATATTCAATGAAAAATTTTGGCCAGATTTTGACAAAGAAGAATTAATAAACTGTATTAAAATTTATCAATCTCGTCAAAGACGTTTTGGGGGATTATAGATAGTTAGGAGAATAGTATGAAAGTTAGAACTTTAACAGCAATAATAGCACTTATTGTTTTTCTACCTGTATTGTTAAAGGGTGGGCTTGTACTAATGCTTTTTTCATATTTATTAGCGTTTATAGGTCTCAAAGAATTGTTAAATATGAATATGATAAAGTTCTTATCCATCCCAGGAATTATAAGTGCATTAGGAATTTTAATTATTATGATACCGCAAGAAGCAGGTACATGGGTAAATGATTTACAATTAAAATCTTTGATAGCAATGAGTTTTATTTTATTAAGTTATACTGTGCTATCTAAAAATAGATTTAGTTTTATGGATGCTGCTTTTTGTTTAATGTCTATAGCTTACGTAAGCATAGGTTTTATGTATCTTTATGAAACAAGATCAGAGGGATTACATTACATACTGTTAGCTTTCTTAATTGTGTGGTCTACTGATACTGGTGCATACATTTTTGGTAGATTAATGGGCAAACATAAATTATGGCCTGTAATTAGTCCTAATAAAACAATTGAAGGATTTATAGGTGGTATTATTTGTAGTCTGATTGTTCCACTTATAATGGTGATGTTTATAGACTTTAACATAGCAATATGGTTATTGCTATTATGTACAGTTATTTTGAGTATGTTTGGTCAGCTAGGAGATTTAGTGGAGTCAGGTTTTAAACGCCATTTTGGTGTGAAGGATTCTGGACGTATTTTACCTGGTCATGGCGGAATATTAGACCGATTCGATAGTTTTATGTTTGTTTTACCGTTATTAAATATATTCTTAATTTAAGTGATTTTGAAAGAAATGATTTGCTTTTAAAATTGTATAATTGAAAAATAAAAGGAGTTATTAATTTAAATGTTGATGTTTGATCATATGAGACATTTAAATTTTTAACTCCTTTTCATAAGTTTATAAAATGAAGCGCATATATTTTAAAAGGTAAGTCGTGAAAATTTATTATACTGTATAAAGTTACGTGTATCAGTCGGTAGTGTTATGTTATAATTTTATAATCAAAAGCATTAAATTTTTTGTATATTATAATAATATAAAATAATGGAACAATCTTACGGAAAATATGAGGTGTATCAATTTGAGTTTTCTAGTGACAATTATTTCTTTTATAATCGTATTTGGTGTTCTTGTAACGGTTCATGAATACGGTCATATGTTTTTTGCAAAAAGAGCTGGCATTATGTGCCCAGAATTTGCAATTGGAATGGGGCCAAAAATTTTCAGTTTTAGAAAAAATGAAACTTTATATACCATTCGTTTATTGCCAGTTGGAGGATATGTAAGAATGGCAGGTGACGGGTTGGAAGAACCGCCCGTTCAACCAGGTATGCATGTAAAGATAAAATTAAATAATAAAGATGAAATCACACACATCATTTTAGATGATCAACACAAATTCCAACAAATTGAAGCAATGGAAGTTAAGCAATGTGATTTTAAAGAGGATTTATATATAGAAGGTGTAACTGCTTATGATCAGCAAAGACATCATTATCATATTGCTGACAAAGCTTACTTTGTTGAAAATGGTAGTTTAATTCAAATTGCTCCTAAAAACCGACAATTTACACACAAGAAACCTTATCAAAAATTCTTAACACTGTTTGCGGGTCCTTTATTTAACTTCTTACTTACATTAGTATTATTTATAGGCTTAGCTTATTATCAAGGTACACCAACAAATACAGTTGATAAAGTTGCACAAGATAGTCCAGCAGCGCACGCTGGCTTAAAAACAGGTGACACTATCGTGAAAATTGATGACAAATCTATCGATAGTAAATCTGATATAGATCAAGCAATGTCACAGGTTAAAGACAAAAAGACACAAATTAAAGTAGAACGAGATGGCAAAACAGAAAATTTACAAGTAAAACCGAAAAAATACGAACAAAAAGTAACTAAAACACATTCAGAAACAAAATATTTATTAGGCTATACTGCTTCTACTGAACATACAGTATTTAAACCTATTGCTGAAGGTGTAAAACAAACAATTGTAGCTGGGAAACTGATATTTACTGCGATTTTAAGTATGATTGCGAGCATTTTTACAGGTCAATTTTCATTTGATATGTTAAATGGTCCTGTCGGTATTTACCATACTGTTGATTCTGTTGTTAAAACAGGCATTATCAATTTAATTTCTTGGACAGCATTGCTCAGTGTCAATTTAGGGTTGATGAATTTATTACCAGTCCCAGCACTTGATGGCGGACGTATCTTATTCGTAATATATGAAGCGATTTTCAGAAAGCCATTAAACAAAAAAGCAGAAACTACCATTATTGCGATTGGTGCAGTATTTGTATTAATTGTTATGGTCTTAGTGACATGGAATGACATTCAACGTTATTTCTTATAAAAGGAGAGAGCATGTAAATGAAACAATCTAAAGTTTTTATACCAACGATGAAAGAAGTACCGGCTGCAGCTGAAGCTTTAAGTCATAGACTTTTGCTAAAAGCAGGATTAATTAAACAAAGTACGAGTGGCATATACAGCTATTTACCGTTAGCTGCAAAAGTTTTGAATAACATTGAAACAATTGTAAGACAAGAAATGGAACGTATTGATGCTGTGGAAATTTTAATGCCTGCGTTACAAAAAGCAGAACTATGGGAAGAATCAGGTCGGTGGAATGCGTATGGTCCAGAACTGATGCGTTTAAAAGATAGACATGGTCGTGAGTTTGCACTTGGGCCAACACATGAAGAGCTTATAACGTCTGTGATAAGAGATGAGCTTAAATCATATAAACAATTACCACTTACTTTATTCCAAATACAATCTAAATTTAGAGATGAAAAACGTCCTCGTTTTGGGCTGTTACGTGGTCGTGAATTTATTATGAAAGACGCATATTCGTTTCATGCGGATGAAACTTCTTTAGATGAAACCTACCAAGATATGTATCACGCATATGATCGCATATTTAAACGTGTGGGAATTAATGCACGACCAGTAGTTGCAGATTCAGGTGCTATTGGTGGAAGCCATACACACGAATTTATGGCTTTAAGTGAAATTGGTGAAGACACAATTGTTTATAGTGAAAATAGTGATTATGCTGCCAATATTGAAAAAGCTGAGGTTGTATATCATCCTGATGAAAAACATGATGATGCAGCACCATTAACAAAAATAGAAACACCTCAAGTACATACAGCACAAGCATTAGCAACATTTTTAGAAAAGCCATTGGATGAAATTACAAAATCTATGGTATTTAATGTCGATGGTGAATTTATTATGGTACTTGTACGTGGTCACCATGAAATTAATGATGTGAAATTAAAAGCATTCTTTGGTACTGATCACATCGAATTAGCAACAGAAGATGAAATTAAAAATTTATTAGGCGCATCTCCTGGTTCACTTGGACCAATTTTTGATAAAAATATCAAAGTATATGCTGATAACTTTATAAAAGATTTAAATAATATTGTTGTAGGTGCTAACGAAGATGGTTACCATTTATTGAATGCAAATGTAGGGCGTGACTTTGAAATAGAAGCGTATGGCGACTTTAGATTTATTTTAGAAGGTGAAGCCTTAGCTGATGGATCAGGTGTTGCTAAATTTGCTGAAGGAATTGAAGTCGGGCAAGTATTTAAACTTGGTACAAAATATTCTGAAGCAATGAATGCAACATTCTTAGATAATCAAGGCAAAGCCAAACCTTTATTAATGGGATGTTATGGTATAGGTATTTCAAGAACTTTAAGTGCGATTGTTGAGCAAAATAATGATGAAAATGGTATTATATGGCCTAAATCAGTGACGCCATTTGATTTACATTTAATTACAATCAATCCTAAAAAAGAAGAACAACGTGAATTGGCCGATCAACTATATACACAATTAAAAGAAACATACGATGTACTATATGATGACCGTAAAGAACGTGCAGGTGTTAAATTTAATGATGCTGATTTAATTGGGTTACCAATTAGAGTAGTAGTTGGCAAAAATGCTGCAGAAGGTATCGTAGAAGTTAAACGACGTGATACAGGTGAAAGTGAAGATGTTCAAATTGATAACTTAAATCGTTATATTAATGACTTATACCTAAGTATATAAGTCAGCAATTTACTTTTAAAAAGTAATTGCTATGACAAATGATATGTATGTTAAACAATTAAGAGCAAATATCATTTTTATCAATGAATATATTTGTATATGGGTAAGTTGAATTTTTAAGATTAACCTGTAATTTGGTAAATAGTCGCCTTATTTAGGGGAGCGGGAAAGCGAAATCGAATGAGTCATATTTGATTTCATTTCCGCTCTTATTTATTATTAGTAACCATATTGTAAAAGTAGTAGAGTTTAAGTATTAGAAATTAATGATTTTCCGTTATAAGATAGATAATGTAAAAAATACATACGCGACAGTTAAAGAAATGATTGGAAATAGTAACGTAGTGTAATTAATAGTAAGGTGGTTATCGTCATGTCAATGACAAATCAAGAAAAATTTAAAGTCTTAGCTGATCAAATTAAAATTGCAGATCATTTGGATCCAGAAATTTTAGCACAAAGTGAATTAACGCGTGTAGATGTTAAAACAACTGATCGTATTTGGGTATTTCAGATAACATTTCCATATTTTTTACCAATAGAAGATTATCTGTTATTTATGAATGCAATCACTGAAGAATTTAAAACAATTGCCAAAGTTGATTGTAATTTTACAGTTACGAATAAAGTGAATCAAGACGAATATGCCTTGAAATACTTTAGTTATTGTATTGATCAAACGCAATTATCACCAAAAGTAAAAGGTCAGCTTAAGCAAAAGCGCTTAATTATGTCAGGTGATGTTCTCAAAGTCATGTGTCAGAATGATATAGAACGGGATCATTTTGATAAAGCTTGCAATGGGAGTTTGATTAAAGCATTTCAACAATGTGGATTTGCAATCAGTAGTATCATTTTTGAAACTGATCATACTTCAAATGGAGACGATTTAGCATCATTAGAGGCACATATACAACAAGAAGATGAGAAAAGTGCTCGTGAAGCCACTGAAAAGTTAGAAAAGATGCGCGCTGAAAAAGCCAAACAACAAGATAATAACGAAAGTGCTGTAGCTAAATGTCAAATTGGTAAACCGATTCAAATAGAAAATGTAAAACCTATTGAATCAATTATCGAAGAAGAATTTAAAGTTGCGGTAGAAGGTGTTATCTTTGATATTAATTTAAAAGAATTGAAAAGCGGACGTCATATAGTTGAATTAAAAGTTACAGATTACACCGATTCATTAGTGTTGAAAATGTTCACTAGAAAAAATAAAGATGATTTAGCTCATTTTAAAGCGCTTAGTGTTGGTAAATGGGTACGAGCACAAGGTCGAATAGAAGAAGACACATTTGTACGTGACTTAGTAATGATGATGTCAGATATTGAAGAAATAAAAAAAGCAGTTAAACAAGACAAAGCAGATGAGAAACGCGTAGAATTTCATTTGCATTCATCCATGAGTCAGATGGACGGCATTCCGAATATAAGTGCATATGTAGACCAAGCAGCCAAATGGGGCCATAAAGCGATTGCAATTACTGATCATAATGTGGTTCAAGCATTTCCAGATGCGCATGCTGCAGCTGAAAAAAATAATATTAAAATGATATATGGTATGGAAGGCATGTTGGTTGATGATGGTGTGCCTATAGCTTACAAGCCACAAGATATTGATTTAAAAACTGCAACATACGTTGTTTTTGACGTTGAAACAACAGGTTTATCTAATCAGTATGATAAAATTATTGAACTCGCAGCTGTAAAAGTAAAAGAAGGAGAAATCATTGATAAGTTTGAACGTTTTAGTAATCCACATGAACGTTTATCTGAAACAATCAAGAATTTAACGCATATCACAGACGATATGCTCGTCAATGCGCCTGAAATTGAAACAGTATTAACAGAGTTTAAAGAGTGGGTCGGTGATGCGATATTTGTAGCACATAATGCATCATTTGATATGGGATTCATAGATACCGGTTATGAAAAAACTGGTCTAGGTGCATCAACGAATGGTGTGATAGATACACTTGAACTTTCCAGAACTATCAACACAGAATATGGTAAGCATGGTCTGAATTTCTTAGCTAAAAAATATGGTGTAGATTTAACACAGCATCACAGAGCGATTTATGATACTGAAGCAACAGCTTATATTTTTATAAAAATGTTAAAACAATTAGAAGAAGCGGAAGTTTATAATCATCAAGATATTAATAAATCGTTATCTAATGAAGATGCGTATAAACGTGCACGTCCAAATCACGTAACGCTTATTGTGCAAAATCAACAAGGCTTGAAAAATTTATTTAAAATAGTAAGTGCATCTTTAGTTAAATATTATTATAGAACACCTAGAATTCCACGATCACTATTAGATGAATATCGAGAAGGTATTCTTGTTGGTTCTGCATGTGATGAAGGTGAAGTATTTACTGCAGTAATGCAAAAAGATCAATCTCAAGTGGAAAGAATAGCAAAATACTATGATTTCATCGAAGTTCAGCCACCTGCATTATATCAAGATTTAATAGATAGAGAACTGGTGAGAGATAATGAAACGTTGCATGAAATTTATCAACGCCTTATTCGAGCTGGAGATGTAAATGATATTCCTGTCATTGCTACAGGGAACGCGCATTATCTAAACGAACATGATGGTATTGCACGAAAAATTTTAATTGCATCACAGCCAGGTAACCCGTTAAATCGTAGTACTTTACCTGAGGCACACTTTAGAACAACAGATGAAATGTTAGATGAATTGCATTTCTTAGGTGAAGCAAAAGCACATGAACTAGTTGTTAAAAACACGAATGAATTAGCAGACCGTATCGAACGTGTAGTTCCGATAAAAGATGAATTGTATACGCCGCGTATGGAAGGTGCTAATGATGAAATACGAGATATGAGCTATGCCAATGCCAGAGCATTATATGGCGAAGATTTACCACAAATTGTAATCGACCGATTAGAGAAAGAACTTGAAAGTATCATTGGGAATGGATTCTCTGTTATATATTTGATTTCGCAAAGACTTGTTAAAAAATCACTGGATGACGGTTACTTAGTAGGTTCACGTGGCTCTGTAGGTTCGAGTTTTGTAGCGACAATGACTGAAATTACAGAAGTTAATCCATTACCACCGCATTATATTTGCCCACAATGTAAAGAAAGTGAGTTCTTTAACGATGGATCCATTGGCTCTGGTTTTGATTTACCAGATAAAAAATGTGGCACATGTGGTTGTGAATTGATTAAAGAAGGGCAAGATATTCCTTTTGAAACTTTCTTAGGCTTCAAAGGTGATAAAGTGCCTGATATCGACTTGAACTTTAGTGGTGAGTATCAACCTCAAGCTCATAATTACACAAAAGAATTGTTTGGTGAAGACAAAGTCTTTCGTGCCGGTACTATTGGTACGGTGGCAGAAAAAACAGCTTTCGGTTTTGTGAAAGGATTTTTAAACGATCAAGGCATTCATAAAAGAGGAGCTGAAGTTGACAGACTCGTGAAAGGTTGCACGGGTGTTAAACGTACAACAGGACAACATCCAGGTGGCATCATCGTTGTCCCAGATTATATGGATATCTACGATTTTACACCTGTTCAATTTCCGGCAGATGATCAATCATCAGCTTGGATGACAACACATTTTGATTTCCACTCAATACATGATAACGTATTGAAACTGGATATATTAGGACACGATGACCCGACCATGATCCGTATGTTACAGGATTTATCAGGTATTGATCCTAAAACGATACCTGTTGATGATAAGGAAACCATGGGGATTTTTAGTTCACCAGAACCATTAGGTGTAACATCAGAGCAAATTTTATGTAAAACTGGTACATTTGGTGTGCCTGAATTTGGTACAGGATTTGTTCGTCAAATGTTAGAAGATACCAAACCAACTACATTTTCAGAATTAGTTAGAATATCTGGATTATCACATGGTACGGATGTTTGGCTAGGTAACGCACAAGATTTAATACGCTCAGGAACTTGCGATTTATCAAGTGTCATTTGTTGTCGTGATGATATTATGGTTTATCTAATGTATAACGGTTTAGAACCTTCACTAGCCTTCAAGACAATGGAATTTGTGCGTAAAGGTAAAGGGCTTACGGATGATATGGTTGAAGCAATGGTAGACAATGAAGTGCCTGATTGGTATTTAGATTCATGTAGAAAAATTAAATACATGTTCCCCAAAGCGCATGCTGCAGCATATGTGTTGATGGCGGTACGTATTGCATATTTCAAAGTCCATTACCCACTTTACTACTATGCAAGCTACTTTACGGTGCGTGCATCTGATTTTGATTTAATCTCAATGATTAAAGATAAAGAAGGTATTCGAAATACAGTAAACGATATGTATTCACGCTACATGGATTTAGCCAAAAAAGAAAAAGATACATTAACTGTATTAGAAATCATGAATGAAATGGCGCAACGTGGTTATCGTATGCAACCGATAAGTTTAGAGAAAAGCAAAGCATTTGATTTTATCATTGAAGATGATAGTTTAATTCCACCGTTTATTGCTGTTCCTGGATTAGGAGAAAACGTTGCGCAACGCATAGTTGAAGCACGTGAAGAGGGACCGTTTTTATCTAAAGAAGATTTAAATAAAAAAGCTGGCTTGTCACAAAAAGTCATTGAGTATTTAGACGAACTTGGTTCATTACCTGACTTGCCAGATAAAGCACAATTATCAATATTTGATATGTAATCGTGCAATATAGTGATTGAAATTGAATATCAAAATGTTAAATGTATAAAAATTTGATATTAGTTATTGTCATACTATATGAAAAGATATAGTTGTTTGTATAGGAAATAAACATATGGTATAATAATATTGCTTAAAAAATTAGACTCAGGCAGGAAGAGTGGGCGTTATACCCGCTCTTTTCTATTTGCCAAAAAAGGAGGTCAGTATGAGTAAAGTAACTGAGCAAGTTGAATCAATTATTCAACCCGTCCTTGACGACTTAAATTTCGAATTAGTTGAAGTCGAATACACAAAAGAAGGAAAAGATTACTTCTTAAGAGTATCCATTGATAAAGAAGGTGGCGTCGATTTAAACGATTGCGCCCTAGCTTCTGAAAAGATTAGTGAAGTTATGGATGAAGAAGATCCTATTCAAGAAATGTATTATTTAGATGTAGCTTCTCCAGGTGCTGAAAGACCTATAAAAAAAGAAAAAGATTTCCAAAATGCTGTTTCAAAACCGATATACGTTTCTTTATATGCTCCTATTGAAGGTGGAAAAGAATGGTTAGGTATCTTAAAAGAAGTAACAAGTGAAACGATTATTATGGAAGTAAAAGAAAAATCAAAGAAGAAACAAGTTGAAATTCCAAGAAATAAAATCGCTAAAGCACGTCATGCTGTAATGCTTTAATGTGATGAGGAGGATGATAAATCGTGTCAAGTAATGAATTATTATTAGCAACTGAATATTTAGAAAAAGAAAAAAAGATTCCAAGAGAAGTTTTAATTGATGCAATTGAAGCAGCGCTGATTACTGCATATAAAAAGAACTATGACAGTGCAAGAAGTGTACGCGTTGAGTTAAACATGGATGAAGGTACATTTCATGTGATTGCTCGTAAACAAGTCGTAGAAGAAGTAATGGATAATAGAGAAGAAATCGACTTAAGTACAGCACTAGTTAAAAATCCAGCATATGAAGTTGGTGATATCTACGAAGAAGATGTAACGCCAAGTGATTTTGGACGTGTAGGTGCACAAGCTGCGAAACAAGCTGTAATGCAACGTTTACGCGATGCTGAGCGTGAAATATTATATGATGAGTTTATCGATAAAGAAGACGATATTGTTAATGGTCTCATTGATAGAGTCGATCATCGTTATGTATACGTTAATTTAGGACGCACAGAAGCTGTTTTATCTGAAGCTGAAAGAAGCCCTAATGATAGCTACATTCCTAATGAGAGAATTAGAGTATATGTCAATAAAGTAGAGCAAACTACAAAAGGGCCTCAAATTTACGTTTCACGTAGCCATCCAGGATTATTAAAACGCTTGTTTGAACAAGAAGTACCAGAAATTTTTGACGGTACAGTAATTGTAAAATCAGTTGCTCGTGAAGCTGGAGATCGCTCAAAAATCAGCGTTCATTCAGATAATCCAGATATCGATGCAGTAGGTGCATGTGTAGGTGCTAAAGGTTCCCGTGTTGAAGCGGTTGTAGAAGAATTAGGCGGCGAAAAAATTGACATTGTTCAATGGAATGAAGATCCGAAGGTATTTGTTAAAAATGCTTTAAGCCCTTCTCAAGTACTACAAGTTATTGTTGATGAAGAAAACCAATCAACGGTTGTTGTTGTGCCTGACTATCAATTATCTTTAGCAATCGGTAAGCGTGGACAAAACGCACGTTTAGCTGCCAAATTAACTGGTTGGAAAATTGATATAAAATCAGAAAGTGATGCTAGAGCTGAAGGCGTTTATCCTACAGATGAAGCGATTGAAACTGAGGATGTTGAAAATATTGAACAAAACACAGACATTGATTTAGAAGACGTTAATACAGAAATTAATGACTTCAAAAAAGATGATGAAACAGATAGCTTGGATGAAGAAGACGCTGAAAAATAAATTGGAGTGAGCTTTATGAAAAAGAAAAAAATTCCAATGCGTAAATGTATACTTTCAAACGACATGCACCCTAAAAAAGATATGATTCGAGTTGTTATTAATAAAGAAGGCGAAATTTTTGCTGATGCGACTGGAAAACAACAAGGTCGTGGTGCATATGTATCAAAAGATGTTAAATTAGTAGAAGATGCACAAAAAAAAGGTGTATTAGAAAAATACTTTAAGGTTGATGCAGAAACTCTAAATCCTGTATATAAGGAAATTATACGTCTTATTTATCGTGAAGAGATACCTAAATGACTATAGAGAAAATCGTGAATTTTTTAGGGTTAGCAATGCGTGCTGGAAAAGTTAAAACAGGTGAATCAGTCATTTTAAATGACATTAAGAAAAATAGATTGAAGCTCGTAATTATTGCAACTGATGCTTCTGAAAATACAATGACAATGTTTCAGAACAAGTGTGAAAGTTACCATATATCATTTCGTATATTTGGAACGAGAGCTGAATTAGGACAAGCTTTAGGTAAAGCAGAACGAGTTAACATTGGAATCACTGATCAAGGCTTTGCTAAAAAGTTAGTGTCAATGATAGATGAATATCGTAAGGAGTGACTATATGAGTAAAATAAGAATTTACGAATACGCCAAAGATTTAAAATTAAAAAGTAAAGATATTATAGATGAATTAAAGAAGATGGACGTTGAGGTAACGAGCCATATGCAAACGTTAGAAGACGACCAAATAAAAGCATTAGATAAAGTTTATAAACCAGAGAAATCCAATCAATCAGAACAAAAACAACAAGGTCAAAATCAACAGAAATCATCAAATAGCAAGTCTAATGCTAATAAAAAAGATAATAGTAATCAAAATCACAAGCAAAATAATAAAAATAATAACAAAAATAAGAAGAACAACAAGAACAATAAAAATAACAATAAAAACAAACAAACTAAACAGGAAGAACCAAAAGAAATACCTTCAAACATCACTTATCAAGAAGGTATAACGGTTGGAGAACTTGCTGAGAAAATTAATGTTGATTCTTCAGAAATTATTAAAAAGTTATTCTTATTAGGAATAATGGCTAACATTAATCAAGCATTAGATGATGAAACATTAGAATTGATTGCTGATGATTATGGTGTAGAAGTGGAAAAAGAAGTTGTTATTGATGAAGAAGATTTATCAATTTATTTTAATGATGAATCTGAAGATGAAGATGCAGTAGAAAGACCAGCAGTCGTTACTATTATGGGACATGTTGACCATGGTAAAACAACATTATTGGATTCTATCCGTCACACACAAGTAACAGCAGGTGAAGCTGGTGGTATCACACAACATATTGGTGCTTATCAAATTGAAAATGACGGAAAAAAAATCACTTTCCTTGATACACCAGGACATGCTGCATTCACAACGATGCGTGCACGTGGTGCACAAGTAACTGATATTACAATTTTGGTAGTAGCAGCAGATGATGGTGTAATGCCTCAAACGATAGAAGCTATTAATCATGCCAAAGAGGCAAATGTACCAACAATTGTAGCTGTTAATAAAGTTGATAAACCAACTGCTAACCCAGACCGAGTAATGCAAGAATTGACTGAATATGGTTTGATTCCTGAAGCCTGGGGTGGCGATACAATTTTCGTACCACTTTCTGCTTTAAGCGGTGATGGTATTGAAGATTTAATAGAAATGATTGTACTTACATCTGAAATACAAGAACTAAAAGCTAATCCTGATAAAAAAGCAGTGGGTACAGTGATAGAAGCAGAATTAGATAAATCACGTGGTCCATCTGCATCACTTCTAGTACAAAATGGTACGCTACATGTCGGAGATGCATTGGTTGTTGGTAATACGTATGGTAGAATTCGTGCGATGGTTAACGATTTAGGTCAAAGAATTAAATCTGCAGAGCCATCTACTCCTGTTGAAATTACAGGTATTCATGATGTACCACAAGCTGGGGACCGTTTTGTTGTGTTTAAAGATGAGAAACAAGCAAGACGTATTGGAGAAGCACGTCATGAAGCCAATGTTTTACAACAACGTCAAGAAAGTAAGAGCGTTTCACTAGATAATTTATTTGAACAAATGAAACAAGGTGAAATGAAAGATTTAAATGTCATCATTAAAGGTGATGTCCAAGGATCTGTAGAAGCACTTGCAGCTTCATTAATGAAAATTGAAGTAGAAGGTGTTAATGTTCGTATTATTCACACTGCAGTAGGTGCGATAAACGAATCCGATGTGACCTTAGCGAATGCATCAAATGGTATTATCATTGGTTTCAATGTAAGACCTGATACAGGTGCCAAACGTGCAGCTGAAACAGAAGGTGTAGACATGAGATTACACCGCGTCATTTATAGCGTTATTGAAGAAATAGAAGCTGCAATGAAAGGCTTGCTAGATCCAGAGTACGAAGAACAAGTGATTGGCCAAGCAGAAGTACGTCAAACATTTAAAGTTTCAAAAGTAGGTACAATTGCTGGTAGTTATGTTACAGATGGTAAGATTACGAGAAATGCGGGTGTCCGTGTTATCAGAGATGGTATTGTTCAATTTGAAGGTGAACTGGACACGTTAAAACGTTATAAAGACGATGCTAAAGAAGTAGCCCAAGGCTATGAATGTGGTATCACAATTGAAAAATATAACGATTTAAAAGAAGGCGACATTATAGAAGCTTTCGAAATGGTTGAAATTAAAAGATAAAGATAGTTATTTTAAATAAATAAGAAAAATAAAACCGTAGGCTAACTTATAGTGTTAGCTTACGGTTTTTTTCTTTTAAATATGTTATCTTTTGGGTAAGAGCATGTGTAACTTTGAATCATTTAAAATAATTGTTTATTTTTATAATTTATTTTAATGTTTAGCTTTAAGTGCATAGTTATTTGAAAATTTAGCCTTTTATTAAGCGTTGTGAACGAGTTAAAAAAGTTTAAGTAAAATTGCTTGTTACCTTAATCTGGACACTAACTGTCTATGTACTTAATTAAACTTAGCATAAATACGAGGTTATAAGTGATGAGTGAATACTTAAAAGAAATAAATGAATTTTGGCAAGAATACTTGGATCAATATAACTCTATTTATGACTTAGATACTTTAAATGAAATAATAAAAAGACATGACACAACCGCTTTCCTACACCCACAAGATTTAGCATACTTCAAAAGAAATTTTGGTGAAGATTTTAGCAATATCCCAAGATTTAAAAAGTTGATTGATTTTGCAAATGGGAAAGTGAAAATTAATAAGCATAGACAACGAATTGTACAAAATGATGCAGTATTAAGTCCAGCCATAGCAAGACCATATTTTGGAAATCCTGAAATAGCAGATATAGTGATTTTGAAAAAAAAGGCTGAGAATGATTTTATAATTAATGACCCTTCATTACCAGAAGAAATGGTAGTACATTATCGTAATAGAATATTGCAAGATATCCAAGGTGAGTTGAATTTAAACGGTCAAAAAGTATTTCTTCCTTATATAGATCATCATTGTTGGTTTAAGAAATATATCTATAGCAATGGGTCTATATTAAAGCAATTTAATATTAATCCAAATAGAGTGATGGTTATGAATTTCTTTCCATATCAAACTGGGCATACAGCAGGTATACCAAAAGATTTTTTAACATTTAATCATTATCTACCATCACAAGTTATGAATTTTGAACTATTATTAAAAATTATAAATGATGATAAGAGACGGATTTATATTGTAAGTGAAGAAGAACTCTTTATTTCAATTTTTAAAAATTTTACTAATAGTGCATTACATCAATACCTTGTTGACAATTTGTTTGTGCTTTCATCTAAACAGAATAGACACATCACTGCATGTAATGTATTGAGTTATAAAGAACATGTTAAGCGTTTAAAAAAGAAAGAGTCATTAAATAAAATAGATTATTATAAGTGGAATCAACAACAAAAAAAAGAGCGAGAGTTAGGCAATTCGGATTTTATAAGAAAACTTAAAGCTATCCAATATAAAGAAGCATTATCACGTTAGTAAAATTGAAATGACTGAAAAGGTTCGGGACATAAATGTCTCTGACTAAAAAGAAAACGATAATTTCTATTGAAATAATGTAGAAATTATCGTTTTCTTTATTTTTATCAAATAGTGTAGCTCGTTGAGCTACTATTTTCCTTACATTCAATGCCATTAGGACATACCCTAATTCTCTTTTGACTTTGTCTATCTCTCGAACTGACATTCGAGTGAAACCTAAAATAGCCTTCATGAATCCAAAAACTGGTTCTACATCAATTTTTCTTTGACTGTAGATTTTTAATCTCTGGTTATGAAAGCTGTTGATTAATTTGAGATTTAAAATACTCCCAATTAAAATACTTCATTATCTTCTTATTCGTTTTTGAATTGTTTTTCATACACAAATTTTTAAGTGGACATTTTAAACAATCATCACATTCGTATAATATGATTGATGTTATAATCTTTATACATAAGGCACCTCGTTAATTTGGTTTAGTAGTGTTTATTAAATTATACGAAAGGCCCTTCTTTTTTGAATAAAAAATGCAAATTGTACTGATTTTGCATTGTGCTGACGCCCGGTGAAATGATATGAGTGAGAGACTACAGGCTCGAGCCATAGCCCAGGCAAGTATGCACGGTCAAAATCGCGTATTATTCTCATATCAAAAGGTCCAATTCTTTATTACTTATGATTTCTGGCTAATTCATGTTATTAATTTTATAAAATAAGAACTTCATCCATATATTAGAGTTAATGAATTGTTTCAAATGAGCCTTTGCTTTTGTATCTTGATAAATATTCCAAACGATTTTGCATTGTGCTGACGCCCGGAGAAATGATATGAGCGAGAGACTACAGGCTCGAACCATATCCCCAGGCAAGCATGCACGATCAAAATTATAATATTTTAAATATAAAGAGGACAAATCCATTGTTAAGGATTTGCCCTCTTATTTTGAGAATGGGATTTATGTCCCGGCCTTTTTAGTATGTCGTTAAATATGATAATGCTTAAATAACGATTTGATTTTATTTTTGAAATCTTCCACATAATGATCTGGCTTTAATAAAATGATTTCTTGAGGATATTCATATGCTAAATGTAGGCATTCGCTTTTTGAAATAATAAGTTCAGCTTCAATGAATGCTTCGTTATTTTGAGCATTCAGTACTATAAATTGACGTTGAATTTGTTCCCATATAGATGAACGGAATTTCATAGTGACAGTCGGGACTTGTAGAAAAATATTTTCGTCAAAAGCTTCATCAAATTGATGAATATCAAGTATTGAATTTAAATCTTGCGTATAAATTTTGTTCTGATATATATAAGTAATCCAATATTTATTTTTGAAATGTCTTGTATATACTGGTACAACTTTATATGTTTGATGATCAACATCATTTAGCGAAATAATCTGTTTATTTTGTATGGCAAGTTGTATTTTATAAATAAGTGTTGATTCTGTTAATTCGTGATTGATTGTAAATTGATTGAGTAATGTATTAGATAAAAATTTTTCAGCTAGATTCGAATTACTGTTTAGGCCTCTAATTAAATTATATGTATCGATATGAATGTTGGGCGTGAAATTTTTCATTCTAAATAGCAGATTAAGTAACCGATTATTTTTAAATTTATAGCGATCTATTCTTATGCGATGTCGGCCTATATTGTTTTCATAAACAATTCTTGCATTTAGTCCTTCCCATTCATGGTCTTCATATAAAAAATTGTTTATATCACTAAAGTCTCGCTGTATTGATCTTACATTAACATTTAATTGTTGTGCGAGTTCTTCTTTGCTTAATTTTTTCCCATTAAATAGACGAGTGAAAATATAAAGTAGTCTTTCTGATTTATCCAAGTATACACGCTCCTAACAATTTCAATAGAAAAATTCATATTTTATTAGTTTGAATTATAGCATGATATTTTCTATAATGTGTAAAACAATATAAAATAAATTAAAAACTTAGTTGTTTCTTAAATAGTAATCATTTATAAAATTCAATGTAAATTTTATAAACTACCGCAGCATTTAAAAATAAAAATGTAATAAAGTTTCAGTCTATAACACTTAGGAAATATAATTGTGCCTAACTGTAATGAAAATAATGTTTTATCGTTTTATAACAATTACCTTTTTGATTTATAATTGATTTAGCAATTAAATTTTTTTGAGTAAATAAAGAATGAAGTTTGTTTGACCTTGTGAAATGAACTGTCATATAATCTTTAAGTAAGATAAATATACATGTATGAATGATATTTGTGAGGTGAAATATATGAATATGAGAGCTGAACGTGTTGGCGAACAAATGAAACAAGAAATCATGGACATTGTTAACAATAAAGTAAAAGACCCTAGAATTGGTTTCCTAACAATAACAGAAGTCCAATTAACGAATGATTTATCTATTGCAACAATTTATTTAACTGTACTTGGTAATGATAAACAAATTGATGATACGTTTAAAGGTTTAGAGAAAGCAAAAGGTTTTATCAAATCTGAAATTGGTTCAAGAATGCGTTTAAGAATTGTACCAGATTTAAAATTTGAATACGATGAGTCTATTGACTACGGAAATAAAATTGAAAAAATGATACAAGATTTACACAAAAATGATTAATTTTAAAAGCTGAAGCAAACATTCACTGAGATGTTTGTTTCAGCTTTTTTATAACCATTTCTTTATTGAGACGTGTTAATATAAGTAAGGAATGACAATAAAAGGACGATTGAAGGTGACATTAAAATGTATAACGGTATTTTACCTGTGTACAAAGAACGTGGCTTAACTAGCCATGACGTTGTATTTAAATTAAGGAAAATTTTAAAAACCAAAAAGGTGGGGCATACTGGTACATTAGATCCTGAAGTTTCAGGTGTATTACCCATATGTATAGGTCCAGCGACTAAGGTGAGCGATTATATTATGGAAATGGGAAAGACCTATTTTGCAACTGTATATTTAGGTTTTAGTACCACTACAGAAGATCAGACAGGTGAAGTTTTAGAAAAAAAGGCTATTGATAAAGACGCACTTAATGAGGAACAAATAGATAGCACTTTAGCACGTTTTGAAGGTGTAATTACGCAAATCCCACCGATGTATTCATCAGTGAAGGTTAACGGTAAAAAGCTTTATGAATATGCAAGGAAAAATGAAACAGTCGATAGGCCTTCAAGAGAAGTCGAGATTTTCGACATTAAGCGGGCGTCTGAACTACGATTTGAAAATCAAGGTTGCCAGTTTGATATCAGAGTAAAATGTGGTAAAGGTACTTATATTAGAACGTTGGCAACAGATATAGGAAAAGCACTTGAATTACCAGCACATATGTCCAAATTAACAAGGATACAAAGTGGTGGTTTTGATATTGAAAATAGTCTTACAATCGAAGATATACAATCATTACATGAGCACGAAACATTACAGGAAAAACTTTTTCCGATAGAATATGGTCTGAGAGGTTTGAAAAAAATCAGCATTTCAAATGAAAGTCAAAGATTTAAAATATTGAATGGTCAAAAATTTAATACGAATGATTTTGACCAATCCATAGATACGTTGGTTGTGATGTTTGATACACTAAATAATAAGGCATTAGCAATTTATACACCACATCCTGAGAAGCCTTATGAAATAAAACCGAAGAAGGTATTTAACTAAAGGAGAAATAGCCATGAAAGTAATTGAAGTAACTCATCCGATTCAAGAAGATCAGTATATATCAGAAGATGTAGCAATGGCTTTTGGTTTTTTTGATGGCATGCATAAAGGTCATGCAGAGGTATTTGATACTTTAGAAAAAAAGGCAGAGGCATCGAATTTAAAGAAAGCTGTGATGACATTTGATCCGCATCCTTCTGTTGTTTTAAATCCTGAACTTAAACGTACGGATTACTTAACACCGATTCAAGATAAAATAGAAATATTAGAATCTTACGGGATTGACTATTGCATTGTCATTAATTTTTCTTCTAAATTTGCGAATGTAAGTGCAGAAGAATTTATACAGGAATACATCATTAATAACCATGTAAAAGAAGTAATTGCAGGTTTTGATTTTACGTTTGGCAAATTTGGTAAAGGTAACATGATGATTTTAGACGAAATGTCGGATTTTAATACGACTATCGTAAGTAAACAAGAAATTGAATCGGAGAAAATATCTACAACAGATATTAGAAAATCACTGAAAACAGGTGACTTACAAAAGGCAAACGATGAGCTTGGATATCGATATCGTATAAAAGGCATGGTTGTACAAGGGGAAAAACGTGGAAGAACAATTGGTTTTCCTACAGCGAATGTAGAGCCAAGTGGAGATTACGTATTGCCTAAAAATGGTGTTTATGCCGTGAGTATGAAAATAGGTGCAAATGATAAGATTTATCGTGGAGCTGCCAACGTTGGTGTCAAACCAACATTTCATGATCCTTCTAAAGCACAAGTTGTCATAGAAGTGAATCTGTTTGACTTCCACGAAAACATATACGGTGAACGTGTTATCGTTTATTGGCATCATTATTTAAGACCAGAAGTTAAATTTGATGGTATAGATCCTTTAGTTGAACAAATGAATAAGGATAAAGAAAAAGCGAAATATTTACTTTCTGTTGATTTTGGTGACGAAATATCATATAATATTTAAGTCTGATGTGTTACACACACATACAAGGCACCTTTATCTTGGCAGTTCGAGACTCCGACGATTGCTCGGATAAAGGCGCATAAAAATAAAAGGAGGAAATTGACTATGGCAATTTCACAAGAACGTAAAAATGAATTAATTAAAGAATATCGTACACACGAAGCGGACACTGGTTCTCCAGAAGTACAAATCGCTGTGTTAACTGCAGAAATCACTGCATTAAACACTCACTTACGTGAACATACGAAAGATCACCATTCACGTCGTGGATTATTAAAAATGGTAGGTCGTCGTAGACACTTATTAAACTACTTACGTAGCAAAGATATTCAACGTTACCGTGAATTAATTAAATCATTAGGTATCCGTCGTTAATCTTTAGACGTATATTTATCGGGAAAGAACCTTTGGGGTCTTTCCCTTTTTTATAATTTTAGCATTTATAATTATTCATTAAACTATATACTAATATAAATCATTATTAATAAATGATATGATAGGATTAACAGATAAATGAGAGGAGATTCGTAATGTCTCAAGAAAAAAAAGTTTTCAAAACTGAGTGGGCAAATAGATCTTTAACGATTGAAACCGGACAATTAGCTAAACAAGCTAACGGCGCAGTACTTGTTAGATATGGTGATACAGTCGTTTTATCTACTGCAGTAGCGTCAAAAGAACCACGTGATGGTGACTTTTTCCCATTAATGGTTAACTACGAAGAAAAAATGTATGCTGCAGGTAAAATACCTGGTGGCTTTAAAAAACGTGAAGGCCGTCCGAGTGATGAAGCTACGTTAACTGCACGATTAATTGATAGACCCATTCGACCTTTGTTCCCTAAAGGTTATAGATATGACGTACAAATTATGAATACAGTCTTAAGTGCTGATCCTGATTGCTCTCCTGAAATGGCAGCAATGATAGGTTCGTCAATGGCATTAAGTGTTTCTGATATACCTTTTCAAGGTCCGATAGCAGGCGTGAACGTTGGTTATATAGATGGAGAATATGTGATTAATCCTACCGTTGCACAAAAAGAAGTATCTAGACTTGATTTAGAAGTAGCTGGTCATAAAGATGCTGTAAATATGGTAGAAGCAGGCGCAAGTGAAATTACAGAAAATGAAATGCTTGAAGCTATTTTCTTTGGACACCAAGAAATTCAGCGTCTAGTTAGCTTCCAAGAAGAAATCATCGATCATATTCAACCAGAGAAAAAAGCATTTGTTCCTGTTGAAAAAGATGAAACACTCGTTGAAAAAGTAAAATCATTAACTGCATCATATGGTTTAAAAGATGCCGTGTTAACATTTGATAAGCAACAACGAGATATTAATTTAGATGAACTTAAAGAAAAGGTTGCATCAGAATTTGTTGATGAAAATGATGATGAGAATGAAGATTTAATCAAAGAAGTTTACAGTATATTAGATGACTTGGTTAAAGAAGAAGTAAGACGTCTCATAGCTGAAGAAAAAATCAGACCAGATGGTCGTAAAACAGATGAAATTCGCCCATTAGAATCTGAAGTTGGTATTTTACCAAGAGCCCATGGTTCAGGTTTATTTACAAGAGGACAAACACAGGCGCTTTCAGTATTAACATTAGGTTCGATGAGTGAATATCAAATCCTAGATGGTCTTGGTGAAGAAGAACAAAAACGTTTTATGCATCACTATAACTTCCCAAATTATTCAGTTGGTGAAACTGGACCGGTTCGTTCACCTGGTCGACGTGAAATTGGACATGGTGCATTGGGAGAACGCGCACTTAGCCACATCATTCCAGATGTTAAAGATTTCCCATATACTGTGAGAATAGTGAGTGAAGTATTAGAATCAAACGGTTCATCATCACAAGCTTCTATTTGTGGCTCAACGTTAGCGTTGATGGATGCGGGTGTTCCAATCAAAGCCCCAGTAGCTGGTATCGCTATGGGATTAGTTACACGTGACGATAGTTATACCATATTAACTGACATACAAGGTATGGAAGATGCACTTGGTGATATGGACTTTAAAGTAGCTGGTACATCTGAAGGTATTACAGCTATACAAATGGATATCAAAATTGATGGTTTAACTAAAGAAATTATTAAAGAAGCATTAGACCAAGCTCGAGAAGGTCGTTTGGCCATATTAGATCATATGCTACAAACAATTGATACACCACGTGGTGAACTAAGTGCCTTTGCACCTAAGGTTGTTACGATGTCTATAAAACCTGAAAAAATTAGAGATGTAATTGGTCCGGGTGGTAAAAAAATCAATGAAATCATTGATGAAACGGGCGTTAAATTAGATATCGAACAAGATGGAACGATATTTATTGGTGCAGTAGATAAAGATGCGATTGAAAAAGCGCGTAGCATCATTGACGAAATTACAAGAGAAGCAGTAGTTGGAGAAGTATACAACGGTACAGTTAAACGTATTGAAAAATATGGTGCATTTGTTGAATTATTCCCAGGTAAAGACGCACTCGTACACATTTCTCAAATTGCTAATGAGCGCATTGATAAAGTAGAAGATGTGTTGAAAGTAGGAGACACATTTAAAATTAAAGTTACAGAAATTGATAAACAAGGCAGAGTAAATGCTTCACACAAAGCATTGTTATCAAATAATACGAAATAATGTTTATTACTAGAGACTGGTAAAATGATGAGAACTGCCTACAATAGAATTATTTTAATTCTATTGTAGAAAAGTTCAAGTCATATCACTGGTTTCTTTTTTTAATATTTCAGCATTGATAATTAAATAAGAGTAAGCCAAAAGCTAAAAATAAATGTGAATATATACATAAGAAGTGCGACAAATACATCATACATAAGTTAAAATCGCTTTTACATAAAAATAAATCATCCAATTATATATTTTAAAACAACTAAAGTAGCTACTTTAATAGTGTACATAAGGCCTATTTTAACTTATAATAAACTATGAATTTATATATGGACGGGTAATTTAAATAGGAGGTAACATTTTGAGTTTAATTAAGAAAAAAAATAAAAATATTCGTATTATCCCTCTCGGAGGCGTTGGGGAAATTGCGAAAAATATGTATATCGTTGAAGTAGACGATGAAATGTTTATGTTAGATGCGGGACTGATGTTTCCAGAAGATGAAATGTTGGGTGTAGATATTGTTATTCCTGATATTCAATATGTGATAGAAAATAAAGACAGATTAAAAGGTATATTCCTAACGCACGGCCATGAACACGCGATAGGTGCTGTTACTTATGTGCTTGAGCAAGTTGATGCGCCTGTTTATGGTTCTAAATTAACAATTGCATTAATCAAAGAAAATATGAAGGCGCGCAATGTAAATAAGAAAGTTAGATATTATACTGTTAATAATGAATCAATTATGCGCTTTAAAGGTGTTAATGTCACATTCTTTAACACTACACATAGTATTCCAGATAGTTTAGGTGTTTGTATACACACTTCTTATGGCGCGATTGTATACACTGGGGAATTCAAGTTCGATCAAAGTTTACAAGGACATTATGCTCCAGATTTGAAAAAAATGACTGAAGTTGGACAAGATGGTGTATTTGCTTTGATCAGTGACTCGACTGAAGCAGAAAAGCCAGGTTATAACACGCCAGAAAACGTAATAGAATCTCATATGTATGATGCGTTTACAAAGGTGAAAGGTAGATTGATTGTTTCATGCTATGCATCTAATTTTATTCGTATTCAACAGGTTTTAAACATTGCGCAAAGATTAAATAGAAAAGTATCTTTTCTAGGGCGTTCGTTAGAAAGTTCATTTAATATCGCTAGAAAACTTGGTTATTTTGATATTTCTAAGGATTTGCTAATACCAATTAATGAGGTTGAAAATTATCCAAAAAATGAAGTGATAATTATTGCAACTGGTATGCAAGGAGAACCAGTTGAAGCATTAAGCCAAATGGCACAAAAGAAACATAAGATAATGAATATTGAAGAAGGAGATTCGGTCTTCTTAGCAATTACTGCGTCTGCTAATATGGAAGTGATTGTTGGAAATACGCTTAATGAACTCGTTCGTGCAGGGGCAGAAATCATTCCCAACAGTAAAAAAATTCATACTTCAAGTCATGGTTGCATGGAAGAATTAAAAATGATGATTAATATCATGAAGCCTGAGTATTTCATTCCGGTAAATGGTGAATTTAAAATGCAAATTGCGCATGCTAAGTTAGCTAATGAAGCTGGCGTCCAACCTGAGAAAATATTCCTAGTAGAAAAAGGCGATGTAGTAAACTATGATGGTGAAGAAATGATTTTAAATGAGAAGGTCAATTCCGGCAATGTGCTCATTGATGGTATTGGTGTAGGTGATGTTGGTAACATCGTGTTACGTGATCGTCATTTACTTGCTGAAGATGGCATCTTTATCGCAGTCGTAACGCTAGATCCAAAGAATCGTAGAATTGCCGCTGGTCCAGAAATTCAATCACGTGGTTTTGTTTATGTAAGGGAAAGTGAAGCTTTATTAAATGAAGCTGAAGAAAAAGTGCGTGAAATCGTTGAATTAGGTTTACAAGAAAAACGTATTGAATGGTCAGAAATTAAACAAAATATGCGTGATCAAGTAAGCAAATTGCTTTTTGAAAATACAAAACGCCGTCCAATGATTATTCCGGTAATATCTGAAATTTAATAATTTCTATTCTAAAATAAAGAGGTTAAGACAGACGCTTTGGTAAGGTTATTTAAAAGTAAATTGTATATATGTTATATCTAAACAAGATATATACAACCTTTGAATATACTGGAGCGAATAATGTCTTACCTCTTTTATGTTATTATAAGTATATAATAAAATGATTTTTATAGAATTAAAAATCATATTTATAATTTGTATTATCACTTGATATTAAAATATACAAATATGATTCATATACATATCGAAAAAACAGAGTTGAAAAGAAGGTGTGAATGTTGGCACAAACGAGAAAGAGCTCAACAACAAAGAAAAAAACATCGAATACGAGAAAGAAAACTGCAAATAATAAAAAAAAGAAAAGTGATAGTCCATTAAGATATATTATTGCGATAGTAATTTTTATTGCTATCATTCTTGGTGTTTTTCAATTAGGCATTATAGGCACAATGATAGATAGTTTTTTTAATTACTTATTTGGCACAAGCAGATACTTAACTTATATCTTAATTTTGATAAGTACTGTATTTATTACTTACTATAAGGCATTGCCGAAGACAAGACGAACAACAGGTGCATTTGTTTTACAAATTGCGTTATTACTTGTGACTCAAACAGTGTACTATTTCATGCATAGAGCTCAATCATTAAGAGAACCCGTGTTAGCATATGTTTATAAATCTTATGAACATAATACATTTCCAAATTTTGGTGGAGGATTATTTGGACATTACTTATTGGCATTATTTATACCACTCATTTCAATTGTCGGTGTAATTATTGTAACGCTATTATTAATAGCTTCTAGTTTTATCTTGTTGACAAAACAAAGACATAGAGATGTGTCTAAAGTTGCTTTTGAAAAGATGAAAGTAAAAAGTCAAGATGCTTCTGCAAATCTTAAAGAGCGCCGTAAAGAAAGTAAAATTAAAAAAGATGCTAAAGCACGTATAAAAGCTGAAAAAAAAGCCGAAAAAGCAACTGAACAAGCACAAACTCAAAATAATGTTAAGGATGTAACTGATCTACCAGAGATAAGTAACAACACTCCTGAACAACAATCAATTCCAATTTATGGACATAACGATTATAAAGATGAAGATAATAAACAAACACAAACTCAAAACAAGAGAGCGAAACGCGTATTTGATCAAAATAATCAAAGTACAATCCAAGAATCAAATCCAGAAGATAACGCAATCATTGATCGCCCAGTTAATGAATTAGAAGAAGGTGAAGCACAAGATGAAGATGCGGCTTCAAATTCCATATCTGAAGCTGGAGAAGTAGAAAACGAAGCATATAAAATACCACCATTAACATTATTGAAACAACCAACTAAACAGAAATCGACTTCTAAAGCAGAGGTGCAGAAAAAGGGGCAGTTGTTAGAAAACACATTGAAAAACTTTGGTGTAGATGCAAAAGTGACTCAGATTAAAATAGGCCCAGCAGTGACACAATATGAAATACAACCCGCTCAAGGGGTTAAAGTGAGTAAGATTGTTAATCTGCATAACGATATTGCGTTAGCCTTAGCAGCTAAGGACATACGTATCGAAGCACCAATACCTGGACGATCTGCTGTAGGTATAGAAGTACCGAATGATAAGATTTCGCTTGTTTCTTTAAAAGAAGTATTAGATGAAAAATTTCCTGCTTCTAATAAGTTAGAAGTAGGACTGGGTAGGGATATTTCAGGTGACCCAATTACAGTAGAACTTAACAAAATGCCTCATTTACTTGTAGCTGGTTCTACAGGAAGCGGGAAATCTGTTTGTATCAATGGTATTATTACAAGTATCCTATTAAATGCAAAGCCACACGAAGTTAAACTTATGTTAATTGATCCGAAAATGGTAGAATTAAATATATACAATGGTATCCCTCATTTACTCATACCTGTTGTAACCAATCCGCATAAGGCATCACAAGCTTTAGAAAAAGTAGTAGCAGAAATGGAAAGACGGTATGACTTGTTTCAACATTCTTCTACTAGAAATATTGAAGGATATAATGAAGCAATTAGAAAACAAAATGAAGAGTTAGATGAAAAACAATCTGAGTTACCATATATTGTTGTTATTGTAGATGAGTTAGCAGATTTAATGATGGTTGCTGGTAAAGAAGTAGAAAACGCAATACAAAGAATCACACAAATGGCACGTGCAGCAGGTATTCACTTAATAATCGCAACACAACGTCCTTCCGTAGATGTAATTACTGGTTTAATAAAAAATAATATACCTTCTAGAATTGCTTTTGCTGTAAGTTCACAAACAGATTCTAGAACGATTATTGATAGCGGTGGTGCAGATAAATTACTTGGTAAAGGTGACATGCTTTATGTTGCTAATGGTGGATCTACTAGAACTAGAGTTCAAGGTGCGTTCTTAAGTGACCAAGAGGTTCAAGACATTGTAAATTATGTCGTAGAACAACAAAAAGCGAATTATGTAAAAGAAATGGAACCAGATGCCCCCGTTGAAAAATCAGAAATGAAGAGTGAAGATGCCTTGTATGAAGAAGCGTATTTATTTGTAATTGAACAACAAAAAGCAAGTACATCGTTATTACAAAGACAATTTAGAATTGGTTACAACCGTGCTTCTAGATTGATGGATGATTTAGAACGTAATCAAGTGATTGGACCACAAAAAGGCAGTAAACCTAGACAAATACTTGTGGATTTAGATAGTGATGAGGTGTAAATATGGAATTGACTTCTGTTTATAAAGTAAAAGAATGGCTGATACAAGAGATAAATACGAGAGCATTGAAACCAGGAGATGCTTTACCTAGTAACCTTGCAGTTGCTAGAAAATTAAATGTTAAAACAGATGACGTATACGATGCAGTTGATGAACTAATTACTGAACAAGTGTTATCTAATAATTTAGAAGAAGGTGCAAGTGTTAAAACGCTGCACCCGTTCTTCTATCCATTAGATGAATTGGTTAGTATCAGTAAAATGATTGAAAATCAAGGTTATCATGCGAGTACGGAGTATATAAGCTTAGACGAAAAACCTGCGACATCTTTAGATGCCCAGAGATTAAATCTTCCTGAAAAAGCGTTAGTAACAATTATTGAACGCGTGAGAATGGCTGACCGTATGCCAGTTGTTTATTGCTTAGATAAGCTACCAGCAGAAGATTTAACATGTGCGCAGTATCAAAATAGTGATGAATCGTTGTTAAACGCAATTGAATATTATGCTTCGAAAAAAGTAGCATATGCAGAAACTGAGATAGAGGCTATTGGTTATGAACCACATATATCAGACATATTGGATGCCTCACCACATGAAGGGCTTATGTTGTTGAAATTAATTCATTATGATAAAAATGATCAACCAATACTTTATTCTTTTAATTATTTCAAAAGTAGTTTAGTAAAATTTAAAACGGTTAGAAATAGTATATAATAACAAAATTATGAAAGTGAGGTTTGACAATTTGAAAATAAATGACCAGCAAAATGATTTGCATATTAATGTGTTACCAACAACAAAGTTCAAAACAACCACAATTACTTTAAAATTTATGGCCCCGTTAGATAGTGAAACCATGACAGCTCGATCAATACTCAGTAAATTACTCGTGCGTGCCACTAAAAAATGGCCGACAGACAAGGCGTTTAACCGTCATCTTTCCGAATTGTATGGCGCGTATGTTAATAGTTTTGTCTCAAAATTTAAAGACAAGCATGTCATAACGATATCATTGGAGTTAGTCAACGAACGCTATCTTACTGATCAAACACCATTATTTGAAAAGGGTTTAGATTTGTTAACAGAAATGATTTGGCACCCTTTAGTTTCTAATGATAGTTTTGATGAAAACTTTGTTTCACAAGAAAAAGCTTTACTAACTAAAAAATTAGAAGCAATGGTTGATAATAAATCTCAAATATCTTTTTTAAATTTATTGAAGTATATGTTTGGTGAACAGCCGTATCGTCACCTAGCATCTGGGCAAGTAGATTACATAGCAAATATAACACCCGAAACTTTATATCATACATATCAATCTATGCTACAGAACGACTATTGTGCTGTTTATGTCGTAGGTAATGTAGATGAACAAGAAGTAAAAGCTCAAATCAAAACTTATTTTGATATAAAACCATTCCAATTCAAACAATCTCATGCGACGCCAGTACCACAAGCAGATAAAGTTCCACAAGAGATCGTTGAGACAGATGAAGTGGACCAAGCTAAATTAAATATTGGATTTAAACTGCCAGTAAAATTTGGAGATAAACAATATTTTGCTAGTGTTGTTTTTAATACCATGTTTGGCGGAGATCCTTCTTCCGTTTTGTTTAACGAAGTTCGAGAAAAACAAAGTTTAGCGTATTCAATTCATTCGCAAATAGATGCAAAAAATGGTTTTATGTTTGTGCTTAGTGGTGTTTCATCTGATAAATATAGCGTAGCAAAAGATACAATTATTGCGGAGTTTGAAAAGTTCCAGCAAGGTCAATTTAGCGAAGAAAAACTGGAACTTGCTAAGAAAATTATCATTTCTCAACGTCAAGAGTCGTATGATCGTCCCAAACGTATCATAGAGATATTAAATAATAATATTTTATTAGAGCATGATATATCAGAGGAAGATTACATTAAACATATTCAAGATGTTAATAAATCTGAAATCATAGAATTAGTGAAAAACATAGAACTCAATACAATTTATATACTAACGAAAGGAGGCCAACATTAATGAAAAACACATATTATGAGCAAATAGATGAAACTGTTTATGAAACTGAGTTGAATAATGGGTTGAAACTATTTGTGATACCTAAAACAGGCTTCCAGAAAACATTTGTTACATATACAACTCAATTTGGTTCTTTAGACAGTAAATTCAAACCGCATGGTAGTGAAGATTATGTTACTGTACCAGATGGTGTTGCACACTTTTTAGAACATAAACTATTTGAAAATGAAGAAGAAGACTTATTCACGGCATTTGCAGAAGATAATGCACAAGTAAATGCATTCACTAGTTTTGACCGAACAAGTTATTTGTTTAGTGCAACAGATAATGTTGAAAGCAATATAAAACGCTTGTTAACGATGGTTGAAACACCGTACTTTACTGAAGCATCTGTAAATAAAGAAAAAGGTATTATTGCTGAAGAAATTAAAATGTATCAAGAGCAGCCTGGCTATAAATTGATGTTTAATACTTTGAGAGCTATGTATGAATCACATCCAATTCGAGTTGATATAGCTGGTAGTGTAGAAAGTATTTATGAAATAACTAAAGAAGATTTATATCTTTGCTATGAAACATTTTATCATCCTTCTAACATGGTTTTATTTGTTGTTGGAGATGTAGATGTAGACCATATTTACAATGTTGTTGCAGAACATGAAAATCAAAGAGATAAAACAAATCAATCTCAAATAGTAAGAGATCCGTTAACAGAACAAGACAGCGTAAGAGAAAACATAGTAACTGAAAAGATGAAGTTACAATCACCTAGAATTATGCTTGGCTTTAAAAATACACCATTAGTTGATGTGCCAGATAAATTATTAGTAAAAAAAGATTTAGAAATGACTTTGTTTTTTGAATTATTATTTGGTGAAGAAACTGATTTTTATCAAATGTTACTTAATGAAGAGTTGATAGATGAAACATTTGGTTATCAATTTGTATTAGAACCTACATATAGCTTTTCCATGATTACCAGTGCAACACAACATCCAGATAAATTAAAAAAATTATTATTAGATGAACTAGAAGCAAAACAGGGTAATTTAACTGATACAGAAGCGTTTAATTTATTGAAAAAACAATTTATTGGAGAATTTATATCCGGTTTGAATTCCCCTGAATATATAGCAAATCAATATACAAAACTTTATTTTGAGGGTGTAAGTTTATTTGATTTATTAGATATTGTAGAAAGTATTACGTTAGAAAGCGTAAATGAAACAGCGCAAACGTGTTTGAATTTATCCCAAATTGTTGATAGTCGTTTGGAGATGAAATAAACAATGAAAGCTTTGGTTATAGGTGGTTCAGGATCTATTGGTTCTGCAATCGTTAATCGTTTGTTGTCTGATGGATATGAAGTCATCGTCCATTACAATAATGCTGATATCAATCAACTAAACGTTCAGTTCAACCATAGTTCAGTGCAATTTATACAATGCGATTTGCGCAATGTAAATGATTTTAACCAATATTTTCATTTTATAAAAAATTTAGATTGTCTTATTTATGCCAGTGGAACCGCGTTGTATGGTCAGTTGCAAGATATGACAGATGCAATGATTGATGAGCATTATCAAATTCATGTGCGCCAATTAATTAGAATATGTAGATATTTTGTAGACCAGTTACGACAAAGTCATAATGGTCGAATTATAGTTATTTCATCAATTTGGGGAGAAACAGGTGCAAGTATGGAAACGATCTATTCGGCGATGAAATCAGCTCAAATTGGTTTCGTAAAAGCATTGAGTCAAGAACTATCAATGACTTCAGTCACTGTGAATGCCATCGCACCTGGTTTTGTGAGCGGGAATATGTTAAAAGCTTGGGGAGAAAGTGAGCTTGAAACTTTGACTCAAGATTTACCACAACAAAGGTTTATTGAGCCTGAAGAAGTTGCGCATACCTGTAGTTACCTTTGCAATCCGTTAGCTAAAAGTGTGACTGGTACAATACAAAAAGTGAATGGCGCTTGGTATTTATAATTTTTGATATAATTGAAAAAATAAACCACTTGTGAAACATTCAATGATATAATATCAATATCATTCATTCATTACATTTTAAAATTATTTATGCTGTACTATGCTTTTTTCATTTAATAGATAACTAGAAATGTGATAGATTTTAGTCAAAGCTAATTGCTGTGATTTATAAACTAAGGGGTGTATATGCCATGACAGTTGCTGCAAAAAAAGAATGGTATTTAGAATATGAAATAACAATGAACAGAGCCGGACTGCTAGGTGATGTTTCCAGTTTGTTAGGTATGATGGGTATAAGTATTGTTACAATAAATGGTATTGATGAAGGTAGAAGAGGTCTATTAATTAAATCTGATAACCTTGAAAAAGTGAGTAGATTTGAAAATATCGTTAGTGAAATTGATGATATCTCTATTACTAAATTGCGTAAACCAGAATTGCGAGACCGATTGGCAGTACGACATGGCAGATACATAGAACAAGATGCTGCTGATAAAAAAACATTTCGTTTTGAAAGAGAAGATTTGGGTTTATTAGTAGATTTTATGGCCGAATTATTTAAAGAAAAAGGTCATAAATTAATCGGTATTAGAGGTATGCCAAGAGTGGGTAAAACTGAATCAATTGTAGCCGGTAGTGTCTGTGCACACAAACGTTGGTTATTTATTAGTTCTACTTTAATTAAGCAAACTGTTCGTAGTTCACTCATAAAAGGTGAGTATGATTCTGATCACGTCTATATTATTGATGGTGCGGTTACGGCAAGAGAATCCAACCAAAAACATCAAGAATTAGTAAAAGAGGTTATGAGCTTACCAGCAATTAAAGTTGTAGAGCATCCTGATTTATTTGTAGAAACCAGTGATTATGAGATGAGTGATTTTGATTACATCATTGAACTAAGAGAAAATAAAAATCAAGAAATTCATTATGAAGAAATGAAAAAACACACCGTAAAAAGTAAAAATAATCTTGATTTCGGTGACGATGTTTTCGGTGGAGGTTTTGGATTTTTTGAATAGCAAAAGATAATGGATGAGGAGGACTAACATCGTGAGTTTAGTTGGTCAAACTTTAAAAGGACGTCGCGAAAGATTAGGTATGACATTAACAGAATTAGAAAATCGAACAGAAATTAAACGTCAAACTTTGACACTCATTGAAAAAAATGATTTTGAGTCACTTAAAAATGCAGATTATGTAGAAGGTTTTATCCGTAAATATGCAAAGGCTGTAAATATTGATGCTGAACAACTTATTCATGCACATAGAGATGAAATTCCTAATCATGATAATAACTTGAAAGATACAATTGACGCTTTTTCTTCTGATCATCAACCTAGTTATCGTAGTAAAAACAAAGAACCTTTGCAGTTAGCAGTAGTAATAAGTTTGGTGATTATTATCACTGCCATACTGTGGATATTAGCAGTATTATTTTTATAAAAATATTTTCGTGCATTTGTAGTAAGTTATATATATAGAAATGAGGATTTGAAATGAATATTCCGAATTGGATAACTGTTTTTAGAGTTATATTAATTCCAGTATTTCTATTATTCGCTTTAGTAGATTTTGGTTTTGGTAATGTAACTTTTATTGGTGGATATGAAATTAGGATCGAATTATTGATTAGTGGTGTTATCTTTATTATTGCCTCGTTAAGTGATTTTGTAGATGGTTATTTAGCAAGAAAATGGCAACTCGTTACAAATATGGGAAAATTTTTAGACCCATTAGCAGATAAACTACTTGTTTCAAGTGCTTTGATAGCATTAGTTGAAATTGGATTAACAAACTCCTGGGTAGCGATTATCATCATTGCACGTGAATTTGCGGTCACAGGGTTGCGATTATTACAAATCGAACAAGGTTTTGTAAGTGCGGCTGGGCAATTAGGTAAAATTAAAACGGCCGTTACGATGATAGCGCTAGTATGGATTTTACTTGGTGACCCATTAGCAACGTGGATTGGTTTTCCAATAGGTCAGGTGCTTTTATACATTGGGGTATTCTTTACTATTCTTTCTGGTATTGAATATTTCTATAAGGGTAGAGATGTATTCAAAGCCAAATAATATGAGTTTAATTCTGACAATCATGAATTCAACTGGAAAGTGTTTTTTAAAGCACATTTCCAGTTTTTTTGTTGAAATAGTACGTTTTGTAACAGAATGCTGATTCATCAAAACAGAACAATTTACAAACGAAATTTTAGTTTTTAAATAGAGTTAGATTTATAATAAAAATAAGTAATTTAACATGTTAAATAGCGAAATGGTTATTTGCGAACGAGGAGGAAAAAGCGTGAATATATCAATTATAGCGGTTGGATCTGAATTATTACTGGGTCAAATTGCAAATACCAATGGTCAATATCTGTCAAAATTATTTAATGATATAGGACACAGTGTTGTAGAACATATTGTAGTAGGAGATAATCCTAAAAGACTTGAACGAGCTATACATTCATCTTTAGAGCAGTATGATGCTGTTATTCTTACTGGTGGACTAGGACCTACTAAAGATGATTTAACGAAGCATACGATAGCTCAGATATTAGATCGCAATTTGGTGACGGATGAAAAATCATTGAAGTATATTGAGCAATATTTTAAAGATCAAAATGTTGAGATGACACCGAACAATAAACAACAAGCATTAGTCATTGAAGGTGCAATAGTTTTAGATAATAAAGTAGGTATGGCACCAGGCATGTTGATTGAACATAACGATAAACATATTGCTTTATTACCTGGTCCACCTAAAGAAATGCAACCGATGGCAAAACATGGCTTATTGCCATATTTTTTAAATGGAGAAAGCATTATTTTTTCAGAATTATTGCGTTTTGCAGGTATAGGTGAATCCAAAATTGAAACTATTTTAATGGACTTAATAGATAATCAAACGAACCCTACGATTGCCCCTTTAGCAGGTACGCATGAAGTGAATATAAGATTGACGGCGAATGGTGATTCAAAACAAGAATGTGAAGCTTTAATAGCACCAGTAAAAAAAGAAATACTGTCACGTATTGGTGATTATTATTATGGATCGGATGACGTTTCCATTGAAGCAGCGTTTTTAAAACATATGAAGCAATCATTTGCAATCTATGATGGTGTTACAGATGGTGAATTATACTCGAGAATGAAAAATAATGATGATTCAAATAAACTCTTGGGTATGTTACCGCATCATCAACAATTTATAAATCTAAAAGAAGGTATTGAGCGTCAACTGTCAATATCATGTCGTATCGTTAAAGATTTATACAATGCGGAGATAGGTATTTCATTATTACATGAAAATGGTACAGTATACTTAGGTATTTTAGAAAATGAATATCTAACAATTAAATCATTTAAAATGACGAAAAATAGAAATTTAATTAAAAAAAGAGCACAAAACTATACATTGATCCGATTATTAAATTATTTTAAAGCATAAATGATTAAACCAAAACAAGTAATAATTAGTACGTACGTTCCCTTTTTGTAAAAAATGTTCTACTACTAGCGAACAAATATTCGCAAAATGCTTGCAGAATACTTTAAATCAATGTATAGTATGGTTAAGATATTTTTCAGAGATAAATCTCATTTAGGAGGTCCAGCGTTTTGGATAATGATCGTCAAAAAGCTTTAGATACAGTAATAAAAAATATGGAAAAATCATTTGGTAAAGGTGCAGTAATGAAACTTGGTGATAATGAAGCACGTAAAGTTTCTAGTGTATCAAGTGGTTCAGTAACTCTAGATAACGCATTAGGAGTTGGTGGCTACCCTAAAGGTAGAATTATAGAAATATACGGACCAGAAAGTTCCGGTAAAACAACAGTTGCATTACATGCCATAGCTGAAGTACAAAAAAATGGTGGTATTGCCGCATTTATTGATGCTGAACATGCTTTAGACCCAGTTTATGCTGAAGCATTAGGTGTTGATATTCAAAATTTATACTTGTCTCAACCAGATCATGGTGAACAAGGCTTAGAAATTGCTGAAGCATTTGTTAGAAGTGGTGCGGTAGATATCGTTGTTGTCGACTCAGTAGCTGCGTTAACGCCGAAAGCTGAAATTGAAGGTGAAATGGGCGATACACACGTCGGTTTACAAGCGCGTTTAATGTCACAAGCACTACGTAAATTGTCTGGCGCTATTTCTAAATCAAATACAACTGCTGTATTTATAAATCAAATTCGTGAAAAAGTTGGCGTTATGTTTGGTAATCCTGAAACGACACCAGGTGGACGTGCATTGAAATTCTATAGCTCAGTGCGTTTAGAAGTTCGTCGTGCTGAACAGTTGAAACAAGGTCAAGAAATTGTTGGTAACAGAACAAAAATTAAAGTGGTAAAAAATAAAGTAGCGCCTCCATTTAGAGTGGCAGAAGTTGATATGATGTACGGTAAAGGTATCTCGAAAGAAGGCGAACTCATTGATCTCGGTGTAGAAAATGAAATCGTCAATAAATCGGGTGCATGGTATTCTTACAATGGTGAACGTATGGGTCAAGGTAAAGAAAACGTTAAACTATATTTAAAAGAAAATCCAAAAGTTAAACAAGAAATCGACCAAAAATTGCGAGAAAAACTTGGTATTTTCGATGGTGACGTAGAAGAAAAAGAGGAAGAAGAAGCAACAGCTACACTTTTTGATGAAAAAGATGAATAAATTATATTTTAACGTAAAATAAAAATTTTTCCTTATAAAATAAGCTTATATTTTAAAATATAGGCTTATTTTTTTGTTATAACATACAGGTTTAAAATTATTAAATAAGAATATTTTATGATGAAAATACAACAAGAAATAGACAATAGCAGTAACTATAACTAATTTAATGTAAAATGAGCTATTCAAATAATGAATTAATGTAGTTGCACACCTTGACACTTCTTAGTTTGAAACCGTACAATTACATTGTATGATTCTTATATAACTTCATATAATCATATTGAATTTGATATACAGAGCAAAATCCTAGAAAAAGGGGGTGTTTGTGTGAATTTATTAAACCTCCTACTCATTTTGCTAGGTATTATTCTCGGAGTTGTTGTAGGGTATATTATTGCCCGAAATATATTGCATCAAAAGCAATTACAAGCAAGACAGACTGCTGAAGATATTATCGAACATGGTAATAAAGAAGCAGAGAATATCAAGAAGGAAAAGCTCCTTGAAGCTAAAGAAGAGAATCAAATCTTAAAAGAGCAAAGTGAAAATGAACTTCGTGAAAGACGTGGTGATCTTCAAAGGCAAGAAGCACGACTTCTTCAAAAAGAAGAAAACTTAGAGCGAAAATCTGATCTTTTAGATAAAAAGGATGAGATTTTAGAGCAAAAAGAGTCTAAACTTGAAGAACGACAACAACAAGTAGATGCAAAAGAGAGTAGTGTTCAGTCATTAATAAATAAGCATAAACAAGAATTAGAACGCATCTCTGGTCTCACTCAAGAAGAAGCTGCCAATGAACAACTTCAAAGAGTTGAGGAAGAATTGTCACATGATATTGCAATACTTGTTAAGGAAAAAGAGAAAGAAGCAAAAGAAGCAGTCGATAAAAATGCAAAAGAATTATTAGCAACTACTGTACAACGGTTAGCTGCAGAGCATACTTCAGAATCTACAGTATCAGTTGTTAATTTACCAAATGACGAAATGAAAGGTCGAATCATTGGTAGAGAAGGTAGAAATATAAGAACGTTAGAAACGTTAACTGGTATTGATTTAATTATAGATGATACACCAGAAGCAGTTATTCTATCAGGTTTTGACCCAATTAGACGTGAAATTGCAAGAACTGCATTAGTAAATCTTGTTTCAGATGGACGCATCCATCCTGGAAGAATTGAAGATATGGTTGAAAAAGCTCGAAAAGAAGTGGACGATATTATAAGGGATGCTGGTGAACAAGCAACATTTGAAATTAATGTACATAACATGCATCCAGATTTAGTTAAAATTCTAGGTCGTTTACAATATCGTACTAGCTATGGTCAAAATGTGTTAAAACATTCTATAGAGGTTTCCCACTTAAGTGGCATGTTAGCAGCTGAATTAGGAGAAGATGTTACTTTAGCCAAACGTGCTGGACTACTTCATGATGTTGGTAAAGCTATTGACCATGAAGTTGAAGGAAGTCACGTTGAAATTGGTGTGGAATTAGCTAAAAAATACGCTGAAAGTGAAACAGTATTAAATGCTATACACTCACATCACGGTGATGTAGAACCAACTTCTATTATTTCTATATTGGTTGCAGCAGCAGATGCTTTATCAGCTGCTAGACCAGGTGCTCGTAAAGAGACGTTAGAAAATTATATTAGAAGATTGGAAAGACTAGAAACACTTTCAGAAAGCTATGATGGTGTTGAAAAAGCATTTGCAATCCAAGCTGGTAGAGAAATTCGGGTTATTGTATCACCAGAAACTATCGACGACTTAAAGTCACATCGCTTAGCAAGAGATATTAAGAGCCAGATTGAAGACGAACTTCAATATCCTGGTCATATAAAAGTGACAGTTGTTCGTGAGACTAGAGCAATTGAATACGCAAAATAATAAATAAAAACATAATTAACTTATGAAATAACTGCTAGCAGAGAAGTAAAACTTTGTTGGCAGTTATTTTTAGTTTGTGTAAAAAAATAATGTAATTTTTAACACATTGAGAAAGTATCAATATATTGTGGAAATCCCTCTCTTTTTGAATTAACATACCTTATTAGTAATGATTTTGTAATAGCTGAAAAATGATGTGCGTGAGAGGCTACAAACTTGGATTATGTAAATCATATCGTCAGCCAAGTAAAGCACAATCAAAATTGTAAATGCTTAAATTAACTAAGTGAGTGGGGAAGTCATTTTTTGACAATATAAATGAGTCTGGAACATCATTGATGTTCCAGACTCATCGTTTTGAAACTAAGTATTATATCTTAGTATTTTTTATTGCTATGCTTACGTTTAGTTATTTTAACTCTAAGTCTACTTTCTGCAATTCTTTGATTACTTCAGCAGTGTCATAACAACTAGTGGAGATATTGGCATATCTTTCAGCAAGCCTATAAGCATTGATATATAACTCTAAGCTATCCTTAGCAATATCTTCCGGATTGTCACTATTTGCAGGGTTTGCAGAAACAACTAAATCAGCAAAATGTTGTGGATCAATATTAATTGACATTTCTTACATACAACTCCTATTTTTTGAAATGATACTTAACTATAATATAAATATTACCACTAATCTGAAATTTAAAACAAAGTAATGTTTATGAATATTTATTAAAGAGCCTTTTCATCATAGATAATTTCAATTAAACTAACAGTAAGAGAGGATGACACGTAAATGAGAATTTTATTTATTGGGGATATTGTTGGTAAAATAGGTAGAGAAGCTATTTCAAACTATTTACCCAAGTTGAAACAAACTTATAAACCTACCGTTACAATAGTAAACGCAGAAAATGCAGCTCATGGTAAAGGTTTGACCGAAAAAATATATAAATCTTTACTAAGAGAAGGCGTTGATTTTATGACAATGGGAAATCATACATATGGTCAACGTCAAATATATGATTTTATAGAGAATGCCAATCGGATGGTTCGTCCAGCCAATTTTCCAGATGAAGCACCTGGTGTTGGTATGCGCTTCATTCAAATTAATGAAATCAAATTGGCTATCATTAATTTACAAGGACGAGCATTTATGCAAGATATTGATGATCCTTTTAAAAAGGCAGATGCATTAATAGCTGAAGCACAAAAAGAAACAGATTATATTTTTGTTGACTTTCATGCTGAGACTACTTCAGAAAAAAATGCAATGGGATGGTATTTAGATAATAGAGTTAGTGCTGTTGTTGGTACACACACACATATCCAAACTTCAGATGAAAGGATATTACCTGGAGGCACAGGATATATTACAGATGTAGGCATGACTGGTTACTACGATGGTATACTTGGTATTAATCGTGAAGAGGTGATTACTCGCTTTATCACGAGTTTACCACAAAGACATGTCGTTCCTGATGAAGGTCGCAGTGTATTATCAGGTGTAATTATAGATTTAAATAAAGATGGTAAAACAAAACATATAGAACGTATTCTTATTAATGATGACCATCCTTTTAAATAATCGTCCATTAGTATGAATTTTTAATTAAACCGCTCTTTTCATAGTAAAAGCGTGGTTTGTTTTGGTATGATGAAATATGAATTATTATAACCACTAGGAGGCTAGATGATATGAAATCTCAAGTATCATGGAAAGTGGGCGGACAACAAGGTGAAGGTATTGAATCAACAGGTGAAATCTTTGCCACTGCTATGAACCGTAAAGGATACTATTTATACGGATATCGTCATTTTTCAAGTAGAATCAAAGGCGGTCATACAAATAACAAAATTAGAGTATCAACATCACCAGTACATGCAATTAGTGATGATTTAGATATATTAATCGCATTCGATCAAGAAACAATCGAATTGAATCACCAAGAAATGCGTAAAGATAGTGTGATTATTGCTGATAGTAAAGTTAAACCAGAAAAGCCTGAACATTGTGAAGCACAATTGGTTGCCCTACCTTTTACTGCTACAGCGAAAGAATTAGGCACGACTTTAATGAAAAATATGGTCGCTGTTGGTGCAACATGTGCCGTAATGAACTTAGATATCTCAGATTTCGAGACACTTATCACCAATATGTTTACTAAAAAAGGTGATAAAGTTGTAGAAATGAATATTGAAGCATTGAATGAAGGTTATCGATTAATGAACGAGCAATTAAGTACTGTTGATGGTGATTTTGTTTTAGAAACAACAGAAGGCACACCACACCTATATATGATAGGCAATGATGCGATAGGTTTAGGTGCGCTGTCAGCCGGTTCAAGATTTATGGCAGCATATCCTATTACACCAGCATCTGAAATTATGGAATATATGATTGAAAACTTACCTAAAGTTGGAGGTACTGTTGTACAAACTGAAGATGAAATCGCTGCAGCAAATATGGCAATTGGCTCCAATTATGCTGGCGTACGTGCATTTACAGCAAGCGCTGGACCTGGTCTTTCACTCATGATGGAAGCCATTGGACTATCTGGTATGACTGAAACACCATTTGTTGTTATTAATACACAACGTGGAGGTCCATCCACTGGATTACCTACCAAGCAGGAACAATCAGACCTTATGCAAATGATTTACGGTACTCATGGTGATATACCTAAAATAGTTGTAGCACCTACTGATGCTGAAGATGCATTTTATCTTACGATAGAAGCTTTCAATCTTGCTGAAATGTATCAATGCCCTGTAATCATTTTAAGTGATTTACAATTGTCATTAGGTAAACAAACTGTAGAATCATTAGACTATAATAAAATCGAAATAAATCGTGGAGAAACGATTCAATCAGATATAGAAAGAGATGAAGATGATAAAACATACTTCAAGCGTTATGCGTTGACTGAAAGCGGTGTCTCTCCTAGACCGATCCCTGGAGTTAAAGGGGGCATACATCATGTTACGGGTGTGGAACATAATGAAGAAGGTAAGACAAGTGAAGCAGCTGATAACAGACAACAACAAATGGATAAACGTATGCGAAAAACAGAGCATCTATTGATTAATGATCCTGTTGAAAATGATGCGTTTCATGAAGCAGCAGATATTCTTTATTTAGGCTTCATCTCTACTAAAGGCGCAATTCAAGAAGGTAAAGATAGATTAGAGCACCAAGGTTTGAAGATTAACCATTTACAAATTCGACAATTACATCCATTCCCAAGCAAAACGATACAAGAAGCGGTTGATAAAGCTTCAAAAGTTGTAGTTGTGGAGCATAATTATCAAGGTCAACTTTCAAATATATTAAAAATGAATGTGAACGTTGGAGATAAGTTAATTAATCAAACGAAATATGATGGTACGCCATTCTTACCAAATGAAATAGAATCCAAAGGATTAGAAATTGCCAAAAATTTAAAGGAGTTGGTATAAGTGGCAACATTTAAAGATTTTAGAAATAATGTGAAGCCCAATTGGTGTCCTGGTTGTGGAGATTTTTCTGTTCAAGCAGCGATTCAAAAAGCAGCTGCAAATGTTGGATTAGAACCTGAAGAAGTTGCAATTATAACAGGTATCGGGTGCTCAGGTCGCTTATCTGGTTACGTTAATTCATATGGTGTTCATGGTATTCACGGCCGTTCATTACCATTAGCACAAGGCGTGAAAATGGCTAATAAAGATTTAACAGTTATTGCTTCCGGTGGTGATGGTGACGGTTATGCGATTGGTATGGGACACACGATTCATGCACTACGTAGAAATATGAATATGACATATATAGTGATGGATAATCAAATCTATGGTTTAACAAAAGGACAAACATCACCATCTTCAGCACAGGGCTTTGTGACTAAATCTACGCCAAAAGGCAATATTGAGAAAAATGTTGCGCCATTAGAGCTTGCGTTGTCTTCAGGTGCAACATTTGTTGCTCAAGGCTTTTCTAGTGATATCAAAGGATTAACTAAAATGTTGGAAGATGCAATTAATCATGATGGTTTTTCATTTGTTAACGTATTCTCTCCATGTGTGACATACAATAAAGTAAACACTTATGATTGGTTTAAAGAAAATCTTACCAATATTGATGAAATTGAAGATTTTGATACGACCGACAAACAAAAAGCGACTCAAAAAGTTTTAGAATATAATTCATTACTTAAAGGCATCGTATATCAAGACACAGAAACACCTTCCTATGAATCTCAAATTGAAGAAATAGAAGGCACAGCACTAGCCAAAAAAGATATTCACCTTGATGAACAACAATTCAAAGACTTAACAAAACAATTTGTATAGTAGTTTATCTACTTAAATAGTAATCAAAAGCGTAAAATAACTAGCTGATCACAAAAAGATGATTTTCATAGAAAAATCATTGTTTTATATTTGTTGATCAGCTATTTTTATATATAAACATTAAAAGTGGAGGCATAGAGAAAAATGGTTGATCATTTTGTGACAATGAAGGAATTGCTAACATACACACACGAAGGTGAAGATTGGGAAATTCAAACGCGTGAAAGATATTCACCTGTGCTTGTTACTGCTGTCCATGGAGGGGCTATAGAAAGAGGTACAACTGAAATTGCACAATATTTAAGTGAAATAGGAAATTTCAGTTTTTATAGTTTTAAAGGTGTAAGAAAAAATAAAAATAATGAACTTCATGTTACGTCAACTCATTTTGATGAACCCAAATTAAAAAAGATTGTGAGCGAACATGCCCAAGTTATATCTATTCATGGTTGTATGGGTGAAAAAAATGAAGTGTATATCGGTGGTAGAGATGAAGCGTTAATTACGCGCATAAAACAAGTATTAAATGAAGCAGAATTCATTATAAAGGATGCACCATCTCATATTTCTGGTAAACAACAAGATAACTTTGTCAATTGTGGCAAGAATGGTATGGGAGTACAGTTAGAATTGACTGTTAACTTTAGGAAGCAATGTTTTGTTAATAAAAAATTTAATCTAAAAGATCGAGAAGATCGTTCAAATTGGTCAACTTATTTAAAAGAATTTTCGGAAGCAATGATTAAGGCAATCACATACCATAAATAGTAAACTGCAAATTGCTCAGAAGCAAATGTAAAAATTTTGTTAATAAACTAATAAAAACTTAACAGTAATTTAAGATAGTAGACGCTAAAGTGTGGTAAATAAAATAGTACATTTATAAAGGAGGGGGATATATGTCTGATCGATTTAAGTCTATGACGGAATTAATGGAGCTTACAGAGGAAAATACGGATTGGATCATTAATACTATTGAGCGAAATAGCAATGTTATAATAACTGCAATTCACGGAGGAGCTATTGAACCTGCTACTACCGAATTGGCGGAATTAACAGCTGAGAAAGGTGGTTTTGACTACTTTACTTTTAAAGCAATTAGAACAAAAGCTAACGCAGAATTACATGTGACCTCCAGAAACTATGATGAACCTAAATTAATGAAAATGATTGCTAATAATCCATATGCCATCGCTATACATGGTTGTAAAGGTGAAGATGAAATTATTTATATGGGTGGTAAAGACGAGCAATTAATGGATGCAATGACAGAAGAATTTGAAAAACTAGGGATAGATGTCAGACAAGCGCCATCACATATGTCTGGTGCACATGATGACAATATTATTAATTGTTGTAAAACTGAAAAAGGTGTACAACTCGAATTAACCTCAGGAATAAGAAAAAAATTGTTTGAAAATGGACGCTATAATAAAAAAAGTAGAGAAAACAGCAGTAATTGGACTCAGTTTATGTATGATTTTGCACAAGCAATCATTAATGCGACTAAAAACATTGCATAATATTGAAAAGGAAAACCTAATAAGTTATTATAGATTTATTATATCTATAATAGGAAGATGATGAATTTATGAAATTTTCAAAAGCGACTGATTATGCTTTACACGCATTGTTATTTATGATTAATAACCAAGGGGACCAAAAAAAGATTCCAGTACAAGATTTAGCATCAGTTTTAAGTGTTTCTACAACTTACTTATCAAAAGTACTGACACGTTTAGTAAAAAGCAATATCATTTCTGCTAGTAGTGGTGCTAAAGGTGGGTATCAATTAAAAAATGGTTGGGATTCAGTATCTATTTATGATGTTATAATTACAATTGATGGGAAGCAAAGTCTATTAGAAGACTCCTTTAATCACGATGAAGGTTGCCCCATTGAAGCTATAATGGAAGATGCTGAAACAACATTGATAACAACATTGAAACAAAAAAAATTAACAAGTTTAGATAAAAATAGAACAAGTAAATGAATTTATAGTATAGAAATAGGAAATGATAAACTATTTCTATACATTATTTTAAATTTATTATAGATATTAAAAATCTTTAATATATGTATAAATAAAAGGAATGGAATTTGAAGATAGTAGTGATATACAAATAGGAAGTGCATTTACACAAATGATGTTTGACACCGAATTCGATTTCTTTAAATAATATAGAGCTACACCTGGATAAACAAGGAAAAATCTAATCGACATTTTATGGAATAAACAATATTAATAGGTTGTATGTAGCTAGAGTGGTTAAAGATAACTTTGTTAGTCAATTAATTGATGCTGCTGCGAATGGAAGGAATGTTGCTAAAAATATGATGATGGATCTTATAGATGAAACCTATCGATAAACAAAGCTTTAGAATTCTATACCTTAGGTTAATGTTTTGGTAAACTGAAGATAAGTAAAATTTAAGGGGTTGAATAAGTATGAATGATACTTTAATGAGCGTACAAATTATTCCAAAAACTACTAATGGTGAAGACGTTATACCATACGTAGATGAAGCAATTAAAGTGATAGATGATTCTGGTTTAGAATATCGCGTTGGACCACTAGAAACAACTGTGCAAGGTGAAATGAATGAATGCTTAATATTGATTCAAAAGCTTAATGAGCGAATGGTAGAACTAGAAATACCGAGTACCATCAGTCAAGTGAAATTTTATCATGTCCCTGAAGGTATCACTATTGAAACATTAACTGGAAAATACGATGAAATCTAAGTGATTGTCATGTTAGTTAGATACTGGCTATTGATGTTATAAAGATAAAATTAAATTGTTAACTATTTAAGGTACATCGTTAATTTAGTTAAATTTACTAAATAATACGGAAGTACCTTATTTTTTGTGGGTAAAGCCAAGGATAGTTTTATATGAAAATATTATAATAGTAAGAGGTACACTTAAAGATAATTCGATTTTTCACGATGATTTAACTACATATTTCTGTTATCGACCAATATATATATAAGTAAAAGGAGTTTTTGTTATATAAATTTTTAAATCAAAGTTGATTATTGTATATGACTTTTGCACTTTAGTGCTAAATTTAATATAATGAAATAATGATTATAGATAAAGTTATAGAACTTTGAACGACTCGATTGTTAAACAGCGAGATAGAATCTATTTTAAAGCGTTTGTTCTTAGTTTTTATGATATAGAAAGGGTTTTGTTAGCGTGAATGAAGAACAAAGAAAGCAAACTTCTATAGATGTGTTGGCCGAACGCGATAAGAAGACAAAAGATTATAGTAAGTATTTTGAGCATGTATACCAACCACCAAGTTTAAAAGAAGCACGTAAACGTGGTAAAGAAGAAATACATTATAATCGAGATTTTCAAATAGATGAAAAATATCGTGATATGGGTAAAGGGAAGACATTTTTAATAAAAACATATGGTTGTCAAATGAATGCGCATGATACAGAAGTCATGGCAGGTATTTTAAGTGCTTTAGGTTATCAAGCAACGGAAGAGATAAATGAAGCGGATGTTATATTAATTAATACTTGTGCAATTCGTGAAAATGCAGAAAATAAAGTGTTTAGTGAGATTGGCAATTTAAAACACTTAAAAAAAGAAAAACCTGAAACGGTCATTGGTGTTTGTGGTTGTATGTCGCAAGAAGAATCAGTCGTTAATAAAATATTAAAATCTTATCAAAACGTGGATATGATTTTCGGTACTCATAATATACACAGATTGCCTGAAATACTTGAAGAAGCTTATCTATCGAAAGCAATGGTAGTGGAAGTTTGGTCTAAAGAAGGCGATGTAATTGAAAATTTACCTAAGGTCAGAAAAGGCAATATAAAAGCATGGGTAAATATCATGTATGGTTGTGACAAATTCTGTACATACTGTATTGTGCCATTTACACGAGGAAAAGAGCGGAGTAGAAGGCCACAAGATATTATTGATGAAGTTAGAGATTTAGCACGTCAAGGATATCAAGAAGTTACATTATTAGGTCAAAACGTTAATTCATATGGCAAAGATATTGATGGATTGGAATATGGACTTGGTGATTTACTTGAAGATATTTCGAAAATAGATATTCCGAGGGTACGTTTCACTACGAGTCACCCATGGGATTTTACTGATCGTATGATAGAAGTGATTGCTAATGGTGGGAACATAGTGCCGCATGTTCATTTGCCTGTACAATCAGGAAATAATGCTGTACTAAAAATTATGGGACGTAAATATACAAGAGAAAGTTATTTAGATTTAGTAAATCGTATTAAGTCTAAAATACCTGACGTTGCTTTAACAACAGATATTATTGTTGGTTATCCAAACGAAACAGCAGAACAATTTGAAGAAACATTAACGCTTTACGATGAAGTAGCATTTGAACATGCATATACGTATATCTATTCACAAAGAGATGGCACACCAGCGGCTAAAATGAAAGATAACGTGCCTTTAGAGGAAAAAAAGGCTAGACTACAACAGTTAAATAAAAAAGTAGCTTATTATTCTGAACAAGCTATGACACAATATGAAGGACAAACGGTTCAAGTTCTATGTGAAGGCGCTAGTAAGAAAGACGATACTGTACTCGCGGGTTATACAAATAAAAATAAACTTGTTAACTTTAAGGCGCCTAAAGAAATGATCGGAAAAATTGTTGATGTAAAAGTTGATGAAGCAAAACAATTTTCGTTAAATGGTACATTTTTAGGAGCTAGTGAAAAAGCAGTGGTGACACAATAATGTATGAAAAAGATGAAATATTAGCTGAAGCAGATAAACTCAGCCAACGTATTCAATCATTAGACACTGTCAAAGAATATCAAGCGATTGAACAGCAAATTCATCATAATAAAAATATTGAGACACGCATGAAAGACTTGAAAAAAACACAGAAACAGTCTGTTAATTTACAAAATTATGGTAAACATCAGGCATTACGTCAATCTGAAGATAAAATTCAAGATATTGAGCAAAATATCAATGTTATACCTATTGTTGAAGAATTTAGAGAATCACAAGCAGAAGCGAATGACTTATTGCAAATGATGGTCAGTACGATGTCAAACCGTTTAAATGAAATTCAACAAGATAAAGATTAATACGTAATCCACTTGTAGAAAGGAAATGAACAATATGAAAACAAGAAAATTAACACTGACTGCGATATTGATTGCTATTAATGTAGTGTTAAGTAGCATTGTTGTTATACCTTTAGGGCCTATTAAAGCGGCACCTATTCAACATTTAATCAATGTTATATGCGCGGTAATTGTGGGACCTTGGTTTGGTTTGGCACAAGCGTTTATATCTTCGTTGTTAAGAATGCTATTTGGCACCGGTAGTTTCTTTGCATTTCCTGGAAGTATGGTTGGCGTATTATTAGCAAGTGGTTTTTACTATTATCGAAAACATATTTTTATGGCAGCAGTAGGTGAAGTTATAGGTACAGGTATCATTGGTAGTATCATGTGCATACCATTAGCTTGGTTATTAGGCTTTACTAACTTTGCTGTAAAGCCTTTAATGATAGCTTTTATTGCATCAAGTGTGATTGGTGCAATGATTAGTTACATCATTTTAATGGTTATGAAAAGAAAAGGTATTTTAAAACGCTTCTTATAAATATGTAAATATGAAAAGGTTAAGTTTCATTACTTTTAACATATAAAAGAATTAATTATAATGTAGGTTTGTAATTAACTATTTGTATGTTCAAATGAAACTTAATCTTTTTTATTTTATAAATATTATTTATCAATAAGCGAATTAATGAAGTTTTTATATCAATCATACCCTGTAAGCATAAGCGTAAAAACTAAAGTTATGTTAAAATTTAAGAGTTAAATGGACAATAAAATCTCAGGAAAATGGTTTGAGAGTACAAAACGATATAGTGGTAAAATTCCTGATATAAAGCATAAATATCAATCAGATGAACAATTGAGAAGTCATCTGATTTAATGATTTACCATACATAAGTAATGATTTATTTAATGTATTTTAAATTATAGTGAGAAACTAATAGAAGGATTGTGAAAGATTAAATGACTAACCAAACGCCAATGATGCAGCAGTATTTAAAAATAAAATCACAATATCAAGATTGTTTACTATTTTTTAGATTAGGCGATTTTTATGAAATGTTTTTTGAAGATGCGAAAGAAGCATCTAGAGTTCTAGAAATAACATTAACGAAACGAGATGCTAAAAAAGAAAATCCCATTCCTATGTGTGGTGTACCTTACCATTCAGCAGATGGCTATATCGAAACATTAATTAATAATGGATATAAAGTTGCTATTTGCGAGCAAATGGAAGACCCTAGACAAACAAAAGGAATGGTAAAACGTGAGGTAGTTAGAATCGTTACGCCAGGTACGGTTATGGATCAAGGCGGCGTAGATGAAAAACAAAACAATTATATTTTGAGCTTTGTACAAATAAATGATTGTTATGCACTAAGTTATTGTGATGTGTCTACAGGAGAACTTAAAGTAACATCTTTTAACGATCAAGCTACATTAATTAATGAAATAACAACAATTAATCCAAATGAAATCGTGGTAAATGCGCATATAGATGAGGAATTAAAACGTCAAATTAGTTTGACAACTGAAACAATTACAGTATTGAATGAAATATCAAATGCAGAATATGCAGTTAATACAAGTAATGATCAATCTTTATATAATGCGACTCAGTTATTACTTGATTATATTTTCCATACGCAAAAACGAGATCTTTCTCATATAGAAACTGTTGTAAAATATGAAGCAGTAGATTTTATGAAAATGGACTTTTATGCAAAACGTAATTTAGAATTGACAGAAAGCATACGCCTAAAAAGTAAAAAAGGAACATTGCTATGGTTGATGGATGAAACTAAAACGCCTATGGGGGCAAGAAGATTAAAACAATGGATTGATAGACCGTTAATCCATAAAAACCAAATTGAATCTCGACTAGATACAGTTGAGCAATTTATTGACTTTTTTATAGAGAGAGACACTTTGAGAGAACATCTTAATCAAGTATATGATATCGAGCGTTTAGTCGGCCGTGTAAGTTATGGAAATGTAAATGCTAGAGATTTAATTCAGTTAAAACATTCAATTTCTGAGATACCCAATATTAAACAATTATTAGATGGTTTAGATACAGAAACCACTGAACAATTTAAAGCACTTGAACCTTTAGATGAATTGTTAACATTATTAGAAAATAGTTTGAAAGAAGAACCACCCATCTCTGTTAAAGAAGGTGGATTATTCAAAAAAGGATTTAATCAGGAGCTTGATGAGTATTTAGAAGCATCGAAGAATGGTAAATCTTGGTTAGCTGAACTGCAGACAAAGGAACGTCAACGCACTGGTATTAAATCACTGAAGATTAGTTTTAACAAAGTCTTTGGATATTTTATCGAAATTACAAGAGCCAACTTGCAAGGTTTTGATCCTTCTGCATATGGTTATCATCGTAAACAAACTTTATCAAATGCAGAACGATTTATTACGGATGAATTAAAAGAAAAAGAAGATATTATTTTAGGTGCTGAAGATAAAGCGATTGAATTAGAATATCAATTATTTGTGCAATTGAGAGAGCAAATAAAAACGTATACAGAGCGCTTGCAAAAACAAGCGAAAATTATTTCTGAATTGGATTGTTTACAAAGTTTTGCAGAAATAGCTCAAAAATACAATTATGCAAGACCTGCATTTAGTGAAGACAAAACACTTAAATTAACAAATTCAAGGCATCCAGTTGTAGAACGTGTCATGGATCACAACGACTATGTGCCAAATGATTGTAAACTAGATCAAGATACGTTTATTTATTTAATCACAGGACCTAATATGTCAGGGAAATCTACTTATATGAGACAAGTTGCAATCATAAGTATTATGGCACAAATGGGCGCATACGTACCTTGTGAAGCAGCTGTATTACCAGTTTTTGATCAAATATTTACAAGAATTGGAGCTGCAGATGATTTAGTTTCTGGTAAAAGTACATTTATGGTTGAGATGTTGGAAGCACAAAAAGCACTTGCTAATGCTACAGAAGATAGTTTAATTATTTTTGATGAAATAGGTAGAGGTACCTCTACTTATGATGGATTGGCTTTGGCACAAGCTATGATTGAATTCGTTGCACATACTTCTCATGCCAAGACATTATTCTCTACACATTACCACGAATTAACAACTTTAGATCAGTCGTTATCTTCGTTGAAAAATGTTCATGTTGCAGCAAATGAATACAATGGTGAGCTTATCTTCTTACATAAAGTTAAAGATGGAGCTGTCGATGATAGCTATGGTATCCAAGTAGCGAAGTTAGCACATTTACCAGAAGCAGTTATCTCACGCGCACAAGTAATTCTAGATGCATTTGAACAAAATAATAATCAAGAACAAACGACAAATGAAAAAGTCAATGTTATTAAAACAGGTGTGGAAGCACAATCTTTAGAAAAACCAATAGTAGCAGAAAATGATTACAACTATAGCGATGACAAACAAGGACATAACAGCTACCAATTTGAACAAGCAGCTTTTGATTTGTTTGATTATCCAGCAACACAAAGTGAAATAGAGAATGAAATTAAGCAATTAAATTTATCGAATATGACACCGATAGAAGCCCTAGTAAAACTTAGTGAATTACAGAATCAGTTAAAGTAGAGGTGAGGTCATTCAATGGGTAAAATAAAAGAATTACAGACATCTTTAGCAAATAAAATAGCAGCTGGTGAAGTAGTGGAAAGACCTGGATCAGTTGTGAAAGAACTATTAGAAAATGCAATTGATGCACAAGCAACAGAAATAAATATAGAGGTTGAACAATCAGGCGTCGCTTCTATACGTGTTGTTGACAACGGTACTGGTATTGAAATCGATGATTTAGATTTAGTATTCCATCGTCACGCAACAAGCAAATTGGATGCAGATGATGATCTGTTCCATATTCGTACATTAGGCTTTCGTGGAGAGGCATTAGCTAGTATTTCATCAGTTTCTAAGGTAACATTGAAAACATGCACAGATAATCAAGAAGGCCAAGAAATTTATGTGGAAAATGGTGAGGTTTTAAATCGAAAACCAGCTAAAGCAAAAAGAGGCACAGATATTTTAGTGGAGTCACTATTTTATAATACGCCAGCACGATTAAAATATATTAAGAGTCTATATACCGAACTAGGTAAGATAACAGATATAGTAAATCGTATGGCCATGAGTCATCCTGATATACGTATTTCGCTTGTGTCTGATGGTAAAACAATTATAAAAACAAATGGATCTGGTAGAACAAATGAAGTGATGGCTGAAATTTATGGTATGAAAGTTGCTAAAGACTTAGTACATGTTACAGGGGATACAAGTGATTATCATTTAGATGCTTATTTTGCGAAACCTGAACATTCTAGAAGTAATAAGCATTATATTTCTATCTTTATTAACGGGAGATATATTAAGAATTTCTTGTTAAATAAAGCGATTTTAGAAGGTTATCATACTTTATTAATGGTTGGTCGTTACCCAATATGTTATATCAATATTGAAATGGATCCGATATTGGTAGATGTCAATGTCCATCCAACTAAATTAGAGGTAAGATTATCAAAAGAAGACCAGCTTTTTGAATTAATCGTTAACAAAATTCGTGAAGCTTTTAAAGATCGCATTTTAATTCCTCAAAATGATATGGATAAAATGACGAAGAAAAACAAGGTATTAAACCAATTTGAGCAACAGAAAATGGATTTTGAAAAACGTCAACAACAAAATAACTTTGAGCAAAATATTGAGCAAACAGCTGATTCAAACATGCATAATGAAAATGACACAAGTGTAGAAAATGAAGCATCTTATATAAATCAACACGATGGTGAACAAAATCGTATTCAAGAATCACAAAATGATTATAAGAAAATACAAAATGAACTACTTTATGATTTTGAAACAACAAATAGTGATTCTACTGATAATGAAGTCTCAGTTGAAGATAATAGTGATGAGGATATTAAAGGTCGCGTGAGTGCTTCACCAACTCGTCGAATACCCTACATGGAAATTGTTGGACAAGTCCACGGTACCTATATTATCGCTCAAAATGAAAATGGTATGTTTATGATTGACCAACACGCAGCTCAAGAAAGAATAAAGTATGAATATTTCAGAGAAAAAATTGGTGATGTTGTAAATGAAAGTCAAAATTTATTAATCCCGTTAACTTTCCATTTCTCAAAAGATGAATTAATGATTATTAATCAGTATAAAGATGAATTAGATAAGGTAGGCGTGCATTTAGAACCATTTGGTGGACATGATTATATTGTAGATAGCTATCCTGTTTGGTTTCCGAAAGAAGAAGCAGAAGAAATCATCAAAGATATGATTGAATATGTATTAGAACATAAAAAAGTCGACGTTAGAAAAATTCGTGAAGAAGCTGCGATTATGATGAGTTGTAAAAAATCAATTAAGGCTAACCACTATCTAAAAAATAATGAAATGGCAGATTTAGTCAATCAGTTGAGAGAGACTGAAGATCCATTCACCTGTCCGCATGGAAGACCCATTATTATTAATTTTTCAAATTATGAATTAGAACGTCTATTTAAACGTATTGTCTAAGGAGGAATTCATGTTGAAACCGCATATTTTACCTGCAGTTCGCTCAATGAAAGATTTAGAAAAATTAACGATGACAGATTATAAGGAATGTGTCATGTTAGATGCGCATATTGGTCATGTTAAAAGTATCATGGGTCTATTAAACAAGAATAATATTGAAACATACATGCATATCGATTTAATCAAAGGTATGAGCCATGATGAATTCGCGTGTGAATACATTATTCAAAATTATCATCCTAAAGGCATCGTTTCAACCAAGACAAAAGTAATTAACAAAGCAAAATCATTAAATACAACAACTGTGTTCAGAGTATTTGTATTAGATAGCCATGCATTATCTAGAAGTATTGAATTGATTAAGCGTGTAGAACCAGATTTTGTGGAAGTTTTACCGGGTATTGCTACAAAAGCCATACGTATCATTAACGAAGAAACGAATACTGCTGTAATTGCTGGCGGACTCATTAACAGTAAAGAAGAAGTAGACATTGCAGTTTCAAATGGTGCAAAATATATTACAACTAGTGATCGATCGTTATGGTAATCTAATCAGATGATATAACTAAAACAATAAAAGTTAAGTATTTTGATATCATCAATATATTTGCGAACGATCGCCATGAACGAGTATAGGGAGTTGTTGATAATGATAAAACCAAAGCAATTGAAAGTAGGAGACACAGTAGCAATTGTGTCTCTTTCTTCTGGTTTAGCAGGTGAAAGTAATATGTTATGGCGAACGCGACAAGGCATTCAACGTTTGGAAAATGAATTTGGCTTAAAAGTCAAAGTAATGCCAAATGCCTTAAAAGGTGTAGCGTTTATTCACAATCATCCAGAATGTAGAGCTAAAGATTTAAATGAAGCAGTAAAAGATCAAGAAGTTAAAGCTATTATTAGTTGTATTGGCGGAGAAGATGCGATACGTATTTTACCTTATGTAGATTTCCAAGCAATTGCAACAAATCCTAAAATATTCAGTGGTTATTCAGATACAACTACAGTACATTTGATGTTTTATAAAATGGGGATAGTTAGTTTTTATGGGCAGGCATTACTTACTGATTTTGCAGAAAATATTGCAATGGATACATATACTGTAGAGAATATTAACAACTGTTGGTTTAATACAAATAAAATTGGAACAATAGAACCAGCATTTTATATACGACCATACGGATTAAAGTGGGATATAAAAAATAAAAACAGGTGTAGACCTGAAATAGTCCAAAATGGATACGAAATATTAAATGGTAATAACAAAGTAAGCGGCCATCTTTTAGGCGGGAATCTAGAAACTTTTGTTGACTTACGTCATACTTCAATATTTCCTGAAATTGAGGCTTTTAATGGGGCAATATTATTTTTAGAAACATCGGAAGACACACCGACACCGGAAATGTTTGCTGAATATTTAGAGCAATTGCTAAAGCATGGTATTTTAAATCGTCTGAATGGCATGATTTTTGGCAAGCCATTTAACAATGTATATTATGAAAATTATAAAAGAGAAATATTTAAAATAATAAAAAAATGCAATAATCCTAAAATGGTTGTTTTTTATAATTTATCATTTGGTCACAATGAACCAAAACATGCGATTCCTTATGGGTTGATGGCACAAATTGATCCATTAACCGGTCAGTTTAGTATCGCTGAAAACAGTGTAGTATCCACTTAAGTTGTGACAACTTTTCTACAAAAACATTTGACAACGCTTACAACAACGGTGTAAGGTAAACTCAAGTTAATATTTAGAACAGAGATGGGAGATTTCTACAGTAATTAAACCGGTGGTTCACAACTGGATATAATTGTAGGGATCTCCCTGTCTTATTTTAGGAGGAGTCTTTATGAGTGTATATTTTGCTGAATTTTTGGGAACAGCAATACTTGTACTATTTGGGGGAGGCGTTGTTGCAAACGTCAACTTAAAAAGAAGTAATGGGAATGGCGCAGATTGGATCGTTATTGCTACAGGTTGGGGATTAGCAGTTACTATGGGAGTGTACGCGGTAGGGAATATATCGGGTGCGCATTTAAATCCTGCAGTGACTTTAGCGTTTGCAATGGATGGCGCGATTAATTGGTCTATGGTACCCGGTTATATCATCTGTCAAATCCTTGGTGGTATTGTCGGTGGTGCATTAGTTTGGCTAATGTATTTAGCTCAATGGAAAGCAACAGAAGATCAAGGTACAAAATTAGCTGTATTTTCTACAGCTCCTGCCATTAAGAACTATTTTGCAAACTTTATGAGTGAAATTATTGGCACAGCTATTTTAACAATGGGTCTTTTATTCATCGGTATGAATAAAATTGCTGATGGACTAAATCCATTAATTGTCGGTAGTTTAATCGTTGCAATTGGTTTGAGTCTAGGTGGTCCAACAGGTTATGCAATTAACCCAGCGCGTGATTTAGGTCCGCGTATTGCACATGCAATTCTACCAATCTCTGGCAAAGGCGATTCTAATTGGTCCTATGCAATTGTACCAGTGTTAGGACCTGTGACTGGTGGTATGATTGGTGCAGTGATTTATAGACTATTTTATAAAGGTGCATTTGATACAATGTCAGTGGTTGCAATCGTATTATTAATCATCACACTTATTTTAGGTGTCGTATTAAATAAAGCGAAAAATGCTAAAGGTATTGAATCGATATATTAATTACGTTTAATTTATTTGTATTTACGTTAAAATATAACTAGATATTATTATCATTGGATTAATATAAAATTATTAGTTGAGTGAACTAATAAAAAAAGGGTACAGAAAAGTATGTATATCAATGTGAATTACATATGTAATTCGTGTTATGAACATTAGAAGAGGGAGCTAATAATTATGGAAAAATATATTTTGTCAATCGACCAAGGCACTACGAGTTCTAGAGCAATTTTGTTTGATCAAGACGGAAAAATCAAAGGCGTTGCACAACGTGAATTCAAACAATATTTTCCAAAATCAGGCTGGGTAGAACATGATGCTAATGAAATTTGGACATCTGTTTTAGCTGTTATGGCTGAAGTTTTAAATAAAGAAAATGTTGGTGCAGATCAAATTGCTGGTATTGGTATTACAAACCAACGTGAAACTACGGTAGTGTGGGATAAGAAAACATCTAGACCGGTATATCATGCAATTGTTTGGCAATCACGTCAAACACAAGGCATCTGTCAAGAATTAAAAGAACAAGGTTTAGAAGATAAATTCAGAGAAAAAACAGGTCTCTTATTAGATCCGTATTTCGCAGGTACAAAAGTTAAATGGATTCTTGATAATGTAGAAGGTGCAAGAGAAAAAGCTGATAATGGAGATTTATTATTCGGCACAATTGATTCATGGCTAGTGTGGAAATTATCTGGTGGCAAAGCACATATTACAGATTATACAAATGCAAGCCGTACATTGATTTATAATATCCATGATTTAGAATGGGATCAAGAATTATTGGATATATTAGAAATTCCAAACACTATGTTACCTGAAGTTAAAGAGTCTAGTGAAGTTTATGCAAATACCATTGATTATCATTTCTTTGGACAAGAAATACCAATTGCTGGTATTGCAGGTGATCAACAAGCAGCATTATTTGGTCAAGCTTGTTTTGAACGTGGAGATGTAAAAAACACTTACGGTACAGGTGGCTTTATGCTGATGAATACAGGTGAAGAAGCTGTAGCATCTAAAAGTGGTTTGTTAACAACAATCGCTTATGGACTAGATGGAAAAGTTAATTATGCACTTGAAGGTTCTATCTTTGTTTCGGGTTCAGCTATTCAATGGTTACGAGATGGATTAAGAATGATTAATTCTGCACCACAATCAGAAAATTACGCAGAACGTGTAGAATCTACAGAAGGTGTTTACGTTGTGCCTGCATTCGTAGGTTTAGGAACACCATATTGGGATGCAGATGCACGTGGAGCAATCTTTGGTTTAACGCGTGGTACTGAAAAAGAACACTTTATCCGTGCTACATTAGAATCACTGTGTTATCAAACGCGTGATGTACTTGAAGCAATGGAAAAAGATTCTGATATTACAGTGAATAACCTGCGTGTTGACGGTGGTGCTGTTAAAAATAACTTTATTATGCAATTCCAATCTGATTTATTAAACGTGAGTGTTGAACGTCCAGAAATTAATGAAACAACAGCTTTAGGTGCTGCTTATTTAGCTGGTTTAGCTGTAGGTTTCTGGGATAATAAAGATGAAATTGCTAACCGTTGGAAACTAGAAAAAGAATTTAATCCAGATATGGAAGAAAAAGAAAGAAATAAATTATATAAAGGCTGGAAAAAAGCTGTAGAAGCAACGCAAGTCTTTAAGTTAGACGATGAATAAAGAATTAGACTTATCTAAGTTTCTTATGCTATAATAAGGGTAAGTTAATATTATCGAGATGAGAATTGAGAGACACTGTTCGTACAATTATATATGTATGGGGTAGGTCTCTCTTTTTTTATTACTACTAGGAGGCGCTAGATTTTATGAGTTTATCAACTTTGAAAAGAGAACAGATTAAGAAAGATTTAAAAAATGATACTTTTGACGTTGTCATTATCGGTGGAGGTATTACTGGTGCAGGTATTGCATTAGATGCAACACAAAGAGGTATGAAGGTCGCGTTAGTAGAAATGCAAGACTTTGCACAAGGTACAAGTTCACGTTCAACAAAATTAGTTCATGGTGGTTTACGTTACTTGAAACAATTGCAAGTGGGCGTTGTAGCAGAAACTGGTCGTGAACGTGCGATTGTATATGAAAATGGCCCTCATGTAACGACACCAGAGCGTATGTTATTGCCAATGCATAAAGGTGGTTCAATGGGTAAATTCACCACAGCTATTGGTTTAACAATGTATGACAGACTAGCAGGCGTAAAAAAATCAGAACGTAAAACAATGTTAAATGCTAAAGAAACATTGGCGAAAGAGCCACTTGTTAAAAAATCAGGCTTAAAAGGCGGCGGATCTTACGTCGAATATCGTACTGACGATGCGCGTTTAACAATTGAAGTTATGAAACGTGCTGCTGAAAAAGGCGCAACAGTAATTAACCACACGAAATCAGTACATTTCACATATGATTCAAATGAAAAGGTGAATGGTATTCATGCCGAAGACCAAATTACTGGTGAAACTTACCCAATTAAGGCTAAAAAAGTAATCAATGCAAGTGGCCCATGGGTAGATGAAGTGCGCAGTGGCGATTATGCACGTAATAACAAACAACTGCGCTTAACAAAAGGTGTTCATATTGTTATAGATCAATCGAAATTCCCATTAGGACAAGCAGTATACTTTGATACTGAAAAAGATGGACGTATGATTTTTGCGATTCCTCGTGAAGGCAAAGCATATGTAGGTACAACAGATACGTTTTACGATAACGATAAAACATCACCATTAGCAACACAAGAAGATAGAGATTATTTAATCGACGCAATCAACTATATGTTCCCAGATGTAAATGTAGCTGATGAAGACATTGAATCATCATGGGCTGGCGTGAGACCATTGATTTTAGAAGAAGGTAAAGATCCTTCAGAAATTTCTCGTAAAGATGAAGTGTGGGAAGGTAAGTCTGGTTTACTCACGATTGCTGGTGGTAAATTAACTGGTTATCGCCATATGGCATTAGAAATTGTGGACTTATTATCTAAACGCTTAAAATCTGAGTACGGTTTGAAATTTGATAAATGTGCTACAAAACACTTACCAATTTCTGGTGGAGATGTTGGTGGCAGTGCAAACTTTGATAACTTTATTGATAAAAAAGTTGAAGATGCTAAAGCTTATCAAATAGATGATGCAACAGCACGTCATTTTGCAACGAAATATGGTTCGAATGTAGAAGAATTATTCAAAATTGCTCAAACAGCACAATATCAAGAATCTGGTTTACCATTAGATATTTATACAGAATTGATTTATTCTATTCAAAACGAAATGGTTCATCGTCCAACAGATTTCTTTATTCGTCGTACTGGTAAACTTTATTTCAAAATAGATGATGTTCTAAATTATAAAGATCAAGTGATTGATGTAATGGCTGAATTACTTGGCTACACAGATGTTCAAAAAGACTTGTTTACAAAAGAACTTCAAACTGCAATTGATGAAGCACAAACGGGTAATAATCAACCTGCAGTTAAAGAATAAATTTAAATATTGTATGAATCTATCATTGAATGCTCATGTATATGAATGAGTAGATTCAAACTATGAATAATAATTTCTCCCCTTCAAAGTAGACATTAAAAAAATGTAGGCTTTGGAGGGGGTTTTTATATCTGATATATATAAAGCGACACAGTTTTTTTACTTAGTTAGTTTTTAAAGATATAATGCATTTAATTTTACTAATAATAGCGTTGTAAAATGTAATAAAGCTTAATAGCATTGTATTTGAAAACAGTGCAGTTTGAAGGTATATTGTATAATGTATGATGAATGAAACGAAACGTGATTTGGGGGTAAAACATGAGTGGAAATGAGTTTAAAATCACTGTTGCAGATGGGACAACTTTAGAAGTGAAATTGAATAAGGCGAAAAAAGATACGATTGGTGTTATTCACTTACTTCATGGCATGGCGGAACATATGGATAGATATGATGCGCTTGTTGAATCATTAAATCAACAAGGATATGACGTACTGCGACACAACCATAGAGGGCATGGTATAGATATAGAATCATACGAACGTGGTCACATTGATAGTATGGAGCAAGTAGCTGATGATACTTTTGAAATTGCACAGACGTTGTATTCTGATTCTGTGCATACGCCATATATTATATTAGGGCATTCTATGGGTTCTATTATCGCTAGAATTTTCACACAAAAATATCCTGATGTTGCGCAAGGTATGATTTTATCAGGAACTATGCAGTACCCTAAATATCTAGGTAAACTCGTACAATTAATTTTAAAACTTATCACTTTAATAACTGGAAAAAGACGACGTTTAAAATGGTTAAACCAAATAATGTATAAAACCTTTAATAAAAATATAAAAAATAATAAATCGGAAAGTGATTGGTTATCCAGCGATGAACAAAAAGTAGAAAAATTTGAAAAAGACCCTTATACTGGATTTTTAGTTTCAAATCAATTGATTTTTGAAACAGTAAAATATATGTTACAGACAAGTAAATTAAAAAATATAAAAACAATGAAATCAGACCTACCCATTTTACTTATTTCTGGAAAAGATGATGCGATAGGTAATTATGGCAAAGGGATTAGACATTTAGGGAAATTATATAAAAAAGGTAATATTCAACATATCACAGTACATTTATACAAAAGTAAAAGACATGAAGTGTTATTTGAAAAAGATGCGACGACTACATGGCAACATATGTACGATTGGATAGAAAGACAAATTTTAAAAAAATATAACAGAGCAGATAAGGCATAGAGAGAGTTGATATAAGTGCAGAGCGATAAACCATTCATAATTGCATTAGTTGGTCCAACAGCTGTTGGTAAAACAGAATTAAGCATTGAATTGGCTAAAAAATTTAATGGTGAAATAATTAGTGGAGATTCCATGCAAGTATATAAATATATGGATATTGGAACAGCAAAAATAAAACAAGAAGAGATGGCTGATATACCTCATCATATGATAGATATTTTGGAACCGGATGAAACTTTTTCTGCATATGATTTTAAAAATAGAGCTCAAAATTTAATTAATGAAATCACGGATAGAAATCATGTGCCTATCATAGTTGGTGGCACAGGTTTGTACATCCAATCATTAATCTATAATTATGCCTTCGAGGATGAAACGATATCTGAAGCACAACAAATTAAGGTCGATCATGCGCTAAAAGAACTAGATTCATTAACAAATGAAGCAATGCATGACTATTTAGCGTCTATAGACAAAGTTTCAGCTGATAATATACATCCAAATAACCGAAAAAGAGTTCGAAGAGCTATTGAATATTATTTAAAAACAAAAAAACTTTTAAGTTCGCGCAAGAAAAACCAACAATATACAGAAAATTATGATACATTATTAATAGGGATAGAAATGTCACGCGAAACTTTATATCAAAGAATTAATAAACGTGTAGATATAATGTTGGAACGCGGATTACTAAATGAAGTGAAACAACTCGTTGAAGATGGTTTTGAAACTTGTCAAAGTATGCAAGCTATCGGATATAAAGAGATGTTACCTGTAATTAAAAATGAGGCTAGTCTAGCCGAAGCAACAAATAAATTGAAAAAGCATTCTAGAAATTATGCTAAAAGACAAATGACTTGGTTCAAAAACAAGCTCGACGTAGTATGGTTAGATAGAGAGAAAATGTCACTTTCATTGATGTTAGATGAAGTTTCAGTCCAAATAAAGAAAAGGAGAACATAACATGAATACAACAGAAAACATCCAAGATAAATTCCTAGGACAATTTAAGGCTGATCAAACAAAAGTTATCGTATTTTTAGTAAACGGTTTTCAAATGAAGGGCATTATTGAAAATTATGATGACAATTTAGTTTGTTTATTAACACAAGGAAAGCAACATCTTATTTATAAACATGCTATCAGTACATTCACGCTTGATGATGCAGTAGAAGAAGTATAATATTAAAAAACAATTTATTTTGCATACTTTAAATGAAAAAGCACCACTTTGATATAAATTATCAGGTAGCTTCAGACTGTCGACAAAGTTTCTGACTTTGTTGGCAGTTTTTTATGCACACTTTCTGCGGGCACTGCCTTAGCCTGTAGTCTTCGGCTAGTGCTATTCCCGCAGGAGTCGGCATACATCACTGCCAATATTATAATGTATGTAAATTAAGCAATGGTGGTGTTTATGATGATGAATAAATCAATTGATATAAGAGCTCAATATGAAATGATTTCTATCTCTGAATGAGTCCTTAATAATCATTGATTACGTAAAGTTAATGCGATATTAGATTTGAATTTTGTATATGAACTTGTCAAAGACAAATATTGTCTTGATAATGGTAAACCATCAATAGATTCAGTTATTTTAGTAAAAATTATACAAGTCGTTTTCATGATACAGAATTATTTGAACAAATACTTGAGAAAATATTTGAAATAGCTATCAAAAACAACTATATAAATAAAAATAGACAAACCCTACGCATTAATTTGCGCAGGGTTTGTCTACGTTCTGAAGCTATACTTTGATATAAATTATCAAGTGTAGCTTTCTTATTATTTATAATAGCGCTTCAATATCTGCTTCAATTTGACTTGGTTTTTTTTGTGGTGCGTAACGATTGGTTACTTTACCTTCTCTATCAATTAAAAATTTAGTGAAATTCCATTTGATTTTTTCATTGAAAAATCCATTTTGTTGTTCTGTTAGGAATTGATATAATGGGTGTTGATTTTCTCCTTTGACATCAATCTTTTCATGCATTGGAAAAGATACGCCATAATTGATTTTACAGTTTTGAGTAGCTTCTTCACCAGTGCCTGGCTCTTGACCTCCAAATTGATTACATGGAAAACCTAGTACAACAAATCCTTGGTCTTTATAGTTGTCGTATAAATGTTGTAATCCTTCAAATTGTGGTGTGAAACCACATTCACTAGCAGTATTAACAATTAGCAATACTTTGTTTTTATATTCTTCTAATTTGTATGTTTCACCATTTGATTTTTGAACTTCTATATCGTATATAGTCATATAGCGTCACCTCTTATTAATAATTTAACATAATTTGAGAAGATAGTCTTTATATAAACACTATGATAAAATAGCAAAGAAAACTTTGAAAGAGGTGCATGTTATGAGCCAACAAACACATACGACTAAAAAGGAATTAGAATCAGCAATTTTAGTTGGCGTACAAGCTCAAACCGATGAAGTGTTTGATTTTGAATCAACAATGGAAGAATTAGCTTCATTGTCTGAAACATGCCAATTAAATGTACAAGCTGAATTTACTCAGAACAGACAACATTTTGATAATAAATATTACGTTGGAAAAGGTAAATTAGAAGAAATTAAAGCCTATGTAGAAATGAACGAAATAGATGTAGTAGTTGCTAACGATGAATTGACAACAGCACAGTCAAAAACATTAAATGGTAATTTGAATGTTAAAATTATCGACAGAACGCAACTGATTTTAGAAATTTTTGCACTTCGAGCACGAAGTAAAGAAGGTAAGTTACAAGTAGAACTAGCGCAATTAGATTATTTATTACCAAGACTCCAAGGTCATGGGCGTAGTTTATCAAGATTAGGTGGAGGCATTGGAACGAGAGGTCCTGGGGAAACTAAATTAGAAATGGACCGTCGTCATATTAGAATACGCATGAATGAAATAAAACATCAATTAGAAACAGTGGTTGAACATCGTGAGCGTTATCGTAATAAACGTGAACAAAATAATGTGTTTCAAGTAGCACTAATTGGTTATACAAACGCTGGTAAATCATCTTGGTTTAATGCATTAGCTAATGAAGCTACCTATGAGAAGAATTTGCTTTTTGCTACGTTAGATCCTAAGACAAGACAAATTCAAATTAATGATGGATTTAATTTAATCATATCTGATACGGTTGGTTTTATTCAAAAACTACCAACTACACTTATCGCTGCGTTTAAATCTACATTAGAAGAAGCGAAAGGTGCAGATTTATTGTTACATGTCGTAGATGCGAGTCATCCTGAATATCGTGTTCAGTATGATACAGTTAATCAAATCATAGGTGATTTAGATATGGGGCATATTCCACAAGCTATTATTTTTAATAAAAAAGATTTACATGAAGGTACTGTCCCAACTACTAACTTACCATCAATATTTGTTTCAAGTAAAAATGAAGCAGATGAAGAAAAAGTGAAACAATTACTTATTGAGCAAGTAAAATCTGCTTTGACTACTTATGAAGAAAATGTTCCAAGTGCTGATGCCGATAGATTATATTTTTTAAAACAGCATACACTTGTCACTGAAATCAAATTTAATGAAACAGATGCAACATATACTGTAAAAGGTTTTAAAAAAGAATAGGAAGAAGAATTACGATGAAAAATACGAAGCAATTAATAGCAGAAACAGAAGCAAAGCTAGAACCATATTTTAAAAAAATAGAAGAAATCGCTTATATCAATCAAGAAAAAGTGTTAGATGCATTCCATGCTGTTAAAGTAGCTGAAAGCGACTTACTGGGTACAACGGGGTATGGTTATGATGATATAGGTCGAGATCATTTAGAAGCGGTTTATGCACATGCATTTAAGGCAGAAGATGCATTAGTACGTCCGCAAATTATTTCTGGCACGCATGCGATTACGATTGCATTACAAAGTACTTTAAAATATGGGGATGAGTTATTGTATATCACTGGAGATCCTTACGATACGTTATTAGAAGTGATAGGTATTAATGGTAATGGTATAGAAAGTTTAAAAGAACACGGGGTACTATATAATAAGGTTGACTTAAAGCATGGTGAAATTGATATTGATAAGGTATTGTCTAAAATATCATCGCAAACTAAGGTTATTGCTATTCAGAGGTCGAAAGGTTATGATCAACGACCATCCATAGATTTAACAAACATAGAAAATGCGATTCAAAAAATAAAAGCCAAATACCCTGAAATCATAATTTTTGTAGACAATTGTTATGGTGAATTTGTTGAAGAACGGGAACCTATAGAATGTGGTGCTGATTTAATGGCAGGTTCATTAATTAAAAACCCAGGTGGAGGTTTAGCTAAAATTGGTGGTTATATCGTAGGCAATGATACATTGGTAGAAAGATGTGGATACCGTTTAACCGCGCCAGGAATTGGTAAAGAAGCCGGTGCCTCTCTATATTCATTGCAAGAAATGTATCAAGGCTTTTTCTTAGCGCCTCATGTGGTTAGTCAAAGTTTGAAAGGTGCATTATTTACGAGTTTATTATTAGAAAAAATGAATATGCACACTTCACCAAGATTTGATGTGCCTAGAACAGATTTGATTCAAACGGTCACTTTTGATACGAAGGAACAGATGATTCAATTTTGTCAAAGTATTCAAGCAGCTTCCCCGATTAACGCACATTTTAGTCCTGAACCATCTTATATGCCAGGTTATGAAGATGATGTCATTATGGCTGCGGGTACTTTTATTCAAGGTTCTTCAATTGAATTATCAGCGGATGGTCCAATTAGACCCCCATATGAAGCATATATACAAGGCGGCTTAACGTATGAACACATTAAGTTAGCAGTAACAAGAGCTGTTGAAAAGTTATTTTAATAACCTGAAAGAGATGCCACATTGAATTACATTTATTGCTATGTTAAATAGCAAATTGTAATGTATATGTGGCTTTTTTAATTAAATTAAAAAAATTTCGGAAAATTCAGCGATTAAATTGAATAAAACTATTATAAAGTCAGTAAGAACAATGGTTTGAAGTATATGTTAGAAAACCTGACATATTTTTGAATTACTTTAGTAATTATGCTAAATTAAATACAAGTTCAAAAATAGAGGTGATTGGATTGGAGTCAAAAGATACGATACGACGAAGCATGCCGGTCTTCTCTATGAGTGTTGTTACGAAATTAAGTGAATTAACTGCTAGACAAGTTCGCTATTATGAGACACATGAACTGATTAAACCACATAGATCAGAAGGAAATAAACGACTTTTTTCGTTAAATGATTTGGAACGCCTTTTAGAGATAAAAAGATTAATAGAAAAAGGTTTTAATTTAAAAGGTATTAAACAGATTTTAAATGACGAACAAGAACACCTTTCTGATGTTGAACAAGAAACGAGAAAACAAATGATTGTTGATGCTACACAGAAACCACAACGAGAAGCGATTCCGATAAATCGTGGAGATTTATCTCGATTTATCAAATAAAATTAATGGGGGACATTTATAATGGCAAAACGTACATTTACAAAGGAAGACATACACAAGTTCGCTAAGGAAGAAAATGTCAGATACCTACGTTTACAATTTACTGATATTTTAGGTGTAATTAAAAACGTGGAAGTACCAGTAAGCCAATTAGAAAAAGTTTTAGATAACGAAATGATGTTTGACGGATCTTCAATTGAAGGTTTCGTACGTATTGAAGAATCAGACATGTATTTATATCCAGATTTAGATACATGGGTTATTTTCCCATGGACAGCCGGTCAAGGTAAAGTAGCTCGTCTTATCTGTGATGTTTATAAAACAGATGGCACACCATTTGAAGGTGACCCACGCGCAAACTTAAAACGTGTATTAAAAAACATGCAAGATTTAGGATTTAGTGAACTTAATTTAGGACCAGAACCTGAATTCTTCTTGTTTAAACTAGATGAAAAAGGTGAACCAACATTAGAATTAAATGATAATGGTGGTTACTTTGACCTTGCACCAACAGATTTAGGTGAAAATTGTCGTCGCGATATTGTTTTAGAATTAGAGGATATGGGCTTTGATATTGAAGCAAGTCACCACGAAGTGGCACCAGGCCAACATGAAATTGATTTTAAATATGCAGATGCTATCACTGCGTGTGATAATATCCAGACATTTAAATTAGTTGTTAAAACAATCGCACGTCAACACAATCTTCATGCAACATTTATGCCTAAACCATTATTTGGTGTGAACGGAAGCGGCATGCACTTCAATATGTCACTTTTCAAAGGTAAAGAAAATGCCTTTTACGATCCAGAAGGCGATATGGAAATGACTAAAGATGCTTATCATTTTATCGCGGGGATTCTGAAAAATGCACGTGGTTTAACTGGTGTATGTAACCCATTAGTTAATTCTTATAAACGTTTAGTTCCAGGTTATGAAGCGCCATGCTATATTGCTTGGAGTGGTAAAAACCGTTCACCATTAATACGTGTACCAACTTCACGTGGTTTATCAACGCGTGTAGAAGTTCGTTCAGTAGATCCAGCAGCCAATCCTTACTTAGCATTAGCAGCTATCTTACAAGCGGGCTTAGACGGTATTGAAAATAAATTAGAAGTACCTGAACCAGTAAATCAAAATATATATGAAATGAATCGTGAAGAACGTGAAGCCGTTGGTATTCAAGATTTACCATCAACATTATATACAGCTATTAAAGCAATGAAAGATAACGATTCTATTAAAGAAGCTTTAGGTAATCACATTTATAATCAATTTATAAACTCTAAATCTATTGAATGGGATTACTATAGAACTCAAGTTTCTGAATGGGAAAGAGAACAATACTTAAAACAATACTAGGTGCTAAGCAAAAGGGGCAAACACTAGGTATATAAGCAATTCGGGTCACTTATTCGTAAGTGATTCGAATTGCTTTTTTTGCACCTACTCGTATTTATAAATGCCTTTTGGGTGCAAATTAGGGATGATTCAGCCTATTTTTAACTATTAGAAAGTGAAAAAGTTATGTAAAATTTGTATGAAGTGATATAATTTTTAAAAATAAGATTAGATTTTTTAATATAGTGTATTATATTTATAGGTTTTTAAGTTAAAGTAAAAATAACTTTTAGTCTTATTGAAATGATTTAAACTAATTAAAAAGGGGTTGGAGTTAAATGCAAGAAGTAAAATTAAGTACATTAAAAGCAGGTTCCTTAAAAGAATTAGAAAGTAGCATAAATGCATATTTAAAAGATGAAGAAGTAGCAGATTATCAATTACTCAATTCAACTGTTCGTGAAATTGAAGAGCGTGCTTTTTCAGCAAATGAAGAAGAATTTCATGCCATATTAACATTTATAAAAGAAGTAGAATAAGAACAAACGTTATTGATTGTAATGACCACTAAGTTTTAGGGAATTACAAAATACACAATATGAGGTTGAGACTATCATCATGTCTCAACCTTTTTCTAATGAAAATTGATTTATGAATGAAAGGTTGAATGTAATGAAATATTTAAAAGTACAGATGGTAAGAGAAAATTTAGAAAGTATTCCACAATATGAATTACCTATTGGATATAAAATTCGTAACTTTAAAATAGGAGAAGAAGTAAAATGGGCAAATTTAGAAATGAAAGTTAATGAATTTGATACTACGGATCAAGCATTGACGCATTTTAATACTGAATTTGGACCGTACATGAATGAAATGGAACAAAGATGTTTGTTTCTTGAAAATCCTGAAGGAGAAGTGATTGGTACCGCAACTGCTTGGTACGGACATTTAACAAAAGATAGCACAACATCTGGACGAATCCATTGGGTTGCGATTATTCCGGAGTATCAAGGAAAGCAATTATCTAAACCTTTATTATCGGCAGCAATGAAAATTTTAGCTACATATCATAATCGAGCATATTTAACGTCTCAAACAACAAGCTTCCAAGCAATCAATATGTATCTAAATTTTGGATTCAGACCAATTCATGCTAGTGAATATGATCATGAAGCATGGACTTTGTTGGAAAAAACATTGAATCGTATGATTTTATAAATATATCTTTTAAAGAAATGCGCGTATATTAGTATTTTCCTATAATAATATTATGTTAACTAAAATAAAAAACTGCCGATATAAACACTCGGCAGAAGACACTATTTTTTCTTATTTTTAGTTACAATAACTTGAATAATAAAAATAATAAATCCAATGAAAATGCCTAAAAATATTGCTACAACTGCAGACACAAGCGGTGGGAATTGAAATTGATATTGTAATATTAAGCCCACAATGATTGCTATAACAATCGCAATAACCGTAATCATGTTCTCCTTAAATATACTCAAACTGTTCACTCCTATCATTTATGTATTATATCACGATTGCTTAAGTACGTTAAAATAAAATAATGACTAATTAAAGTTTCACTTAATATAAAAGATTAATTTTTATTTAAAATGAGCGTCTTGACGTAAACTTTAATTTTCTATATGATAATTTGGTATATTCATAAAAAGTGGGTGCAACAATGAAATCAACAAAGAAAATGACTACATTAATTATAAGTATAGTTGTACTAGGCGTACTTGCATTTCAGTTTATAAATGGGACTGGCCCTTTTTCATCCAATGATACAAATAACAATGATGGACCAAAGCAAACTGAGAAAGTACATGTAGCGCGTGTAGTTGATGGTGATACATTAATAGCAAATAATCATCAACATGAACAAATTAAAGTGAGGTTGATAGGCATAGATACGCCTGAAACTGTTAAACCAAATACGCCAGTACAACCATATGGTAAAGAAGCATCTGATTTTTCAAAAGAACATTTAACCGATAAAGATGTCTTTTTAGAATATGATAAAGAAAAAGAAGATCGGTATGGTCGTACACTGGCATATGTTTGGCTAGATAAAGATACGATGTTCAATGAACTGTTAGTGAAAAAAGGATTGGCTAGAGAAAAATATTTTTCTCCAAATGGTAAATATAGAGAAATGTTCGAAAAAGCAGAACAGATAGCTAAAAGCAATAACGAAAATATTTGGAGTTAAAAATTTCAAATGACTTAAACACAAAAGTGACTGGTACATAAATATCTATCCTCAAAAAAGAGAGCTAATCCATAATGGGTTAGCTCTCCTTTATATTTACATCTTACGATTTTGGCCATGCACGTTTTTCTGAGTATTTGATTTACTTAATCTGAGCCTATAATCTCTTATTTATATCATTATTAGAAGTGACGGCATGTTACAAAATCGTTCATGCAGTTATTAATACTGTTTAATTAGTGGAAATGTGTAAGTAGTTCATTATACTGTGATTCAGTTAATGATTCTTGAGCATTTACAATCGTTTCACCAATTACTTCTTTTAGAGAAGACTTGGATGAAACTGTTTCTACAAAATCCTGTCTTTCTGTAGGTCCATCAATTAAATTTACGCTACCATCTGTAAAGTAAACTAAACCAATATTTTGAATTCTATGATGCAATTGGTCTGCAATTCTATCTTCCAATGCTTTGGCATTTTTTGAAGACTGTTCATATGGATCATAATTATAAAAGTCATAAATAATAGAATTATTTCTAATTCTCTCTACAAATGTGTATGTTGTAGGTCGTGTTGATTGGAATTGGCTATGGAATTGATTTGCAATATAACGGCCAACTGTTTGGTTTACAGTATCATCGCCACTATTTTGTGTGTCATTTGTTGGGTCAACTGTGAAGTGGTAAAATGTTTTTTGCTTCCAGTTTTTCACATTAATATTAAATAACCCTTTTTCAGTAATAACAATGTAATCGAAAGCTCTAGCATATTCAAACAAAGGATATTTAACAGCTAAATTTCCAGTTGTTATAATATCAAAAAATGAAATTGACCCTTCACTTTGATATTGATTTAATATGTCATTTAAATCCTGTTTAGCTTTTCTTAATCCATGATGGTGTGTATCATTATTAACATTTTTTTCAAGCATTTGATTTTTTAAATATGTGTTTTCACGCGTGATGATACTAATTTTATTTATTAACTGATCTTTTGCATATGATTCAGTCTCAAGCTTATGATTCATCACTCTTCTTTCAATAATAATAACTAATAATAGTATTACAATAATTATTGCTAAAATAATCGGGAAAAACATTGGTATCATCCTAATCTTAATATTTTTAATAAACTATATTTTACTCTTTTATTTATATTTGTACAAATACAATTAACTAATAGGGTTAATATTAGTATAATCATATTTTTTAATTATAAGCAATTCCTACTTAATATATAAATGAGTGATATGATTTGTTATAAAAATTATTGAATTAAAAAATGATATATCTATTTAATTAGTGCTTAATTGGGTAATACATATATTATCTACTATACTTACCATAGAAAAGTCTGTTTGGAGGACATTGATTTGACTACTATGAAAAAATATATCAACTATATAATAGAAAACGTAAATAATGAAGATGTTATTGCATTTGATAACCACCCAGTTACTTATCACATTATTGACGAACTATATGAAGCTAAATTTAAAATTTCAGTGATTTCTTTTTCAACTGATATCATTAAATATGTTGCAAGGTATACTGATTTTAATATTATAATGCCCAATGGAAAGGTAGACAATGCACTACATATTATCACTGGTACGGATGTTATCCAAACATTTGAGAGATATCGCATTCGCTATTATTTTGCAACTGCACCTTATATGATAGATAAAGCATTGTATCAAACATTGCCAGAAATTGCTGAAATTCAGTTAGCTTTATGCAATCGTTCAGAAGAACTATTAATTGTTAACAGACCAGCGATTTTGAAACAACATCATCGACAAGAGTATAGCTATATTGGCGAATTTTAAATAAAAATGTGTTTAAATTCACATTTTTGTGCTTTTCACATTGAAAAATGTAGTAACAAATAATATAATGATTATTAATGGAAACGCTTACTTTTGATAGGAGGTACAGATTTGGCAGTTAGTAATGATAAAAATATTAAAGAAGTTGTAAAAAATTTAACTGAAAATGTACCTGAACTGTTTAAATATAATGGTGAAGTCGCAAAACAACTTTTTCTTCATGATGAGTTTAATTTAGACGATAAGGTAGATATTAGTGTCGAAAGAAAATATCTTGGTGAAGTTTTGAAGTTTATACCTAAAAGCAATACGATTGTTTTACATGATGGTAAAAATACAACTACTGATTTTACAAAGTTAGAATTTGCAGATGTCACTCATGCAAATATTTATATAAATGATGAGTTAATAATGACAATTATTGTTTATGACGTTGAAAATGATGAATGGATGTTCAGGTGGAATCACAATATTCGTTTACCTGAAAAGCATATTTATTTTCATTCTATCAAATGGGATGTAGATTATATTAAGCCTGAAATTGTATTAATGTATGAGTTATTGGATCCCATCGATTATCATCAATTACCAAATTATAGAAGCGTTATCGATTCGTTAAGTTATTATCAATTTGTTATTTTACGCTTAGTTGTCGGAGATGAACGCATTAATCAAGCACTTATATCTGAAAAAAAGGCAATTTAAAAACCCTTCAAATCATTCATTAGGATTCATTCACTTTCAAATGAGTCTATAAGATTTGAAGGATTTTTTATCGATAAATAGTTAGTAATTATTGTTTAAATATTCAAACAATTTTTAGTGTAACAATACTCATAAGTAGCATTAACTGCTTTCTCCGCATCTGTAACGTCGATTCCGAACATCATAGAAATTTCTGAAGCGCCTTGGTTCATCATTTTCAAGTTTATGTTTGATTCTGCAAGTGCATGAGTAATTGTGCTGGCAGTACCAACGATTCTATGCATGCCTTCACCAACCACCATTAAAATCGCTAAATCATGTTCAATGCTTAATTCATCTACATCACAATTTTTACGTATATCATTAAGTACTTGTTCCTCTTTGTTTTGTATCTCTTTAGAGCGCATGATGATGCTAATGTTATCTATACCTGATGGCATATGATCAAATGAAATATTATAGTCTTCTAGTACGGCTAGTATTTTATGCGTAAAACCAACTTGTCTATTCATAAGGTACTTTTTAATATTTAATACTGTGAAATCTTTGTCACAACTAATGCCACTTACAATTCTATTTGAGTCAATTTCTCTATCATGTCTAATATAAGTTCCTATATCATCAGGTCTATTTGTGTTTTTTATAACGACAGGAATTCTGTCTTTGTGTAGCGGTTGTAAAGCTTCATCATGGAATACACCAAAGCCAGCGTAAGATAATTCACGCATTTCGCGATATGTAATTTCATTTATAACTTCAGGATTTTTAACAATAGAAGGATTAGCTCTAAAAATGCCAGAAACATCTGTAAAGTTTTCATATAAATCTGCTCTTACACCTCTTGCTACAATAGCTCCTGTTATATCTGAACCACCACGAGGGAATGTGACCACGTAATTTTGTCTAGAAATACCAAAAAACCCAGGAATGATTAATTTTTCTTCAAATGACCTTAAGTTATAAAGTGCTTCATAAGATTGATCTAAGATTTGAGCATTTTGAGGTAAATCCGTAACAGTAATACCAGCCTCTCCAGGAGAAATATAACGCGTTGGAATACCTTGGCTGTTATTATATTCTGCAATAATTTGAGCATTAAAGTTCTCACCACATGAAAGTAAAGCATCTAGCAGTCTGGATGGCTTTTCGCTCAATGTAGCTATGTAACTTTCTAAAGTTTCATCAATTGTTTTTAAAAGTGAATCACTCATGTTGAGTTCGTTAATAATATCCTTGTAACGTTGAATGATTTCTTCTTTTTTAGAATTGTAGTCTAATCGTTCAATCACTTTTTCGTAAAGTCGAATTAATAAATCAGTAGTTTTTACATCATCTTTATTTCGTTTTCCTGGTGCTGATACGACTACGATTTTTCGAGCTTCATCTGAATTAACAATGTCTAATACCTTTTTAATTTGCTCTGCATTGGAAACAGAACTTCCTCCGAATTTAGTTACTTTCATAATGTTATACAACCTTTCTAAAAAATCAGAAAATTTAGTTTAGTTTTTATCACAGGAGTGATAATATAAATATACGTTTTAAATATTCATAGACTTTACAAAAATAATGAATGAATTTATACTATACCATATTCAAGTATTTTTCAACTGTACAATTGTATTTTTTAGATAAACAAACGGAGGAATGAAGACATGAAAGAATTAAATGTAGCACTACTTGGTTTAGGAACTGTAGGTTCTGGTGTAGTAAAAATAATAGAAGAAAATAGAGAACAAATTAGAGAAACAATGAATAAAGATATTAATATTAGACATATATTAGTACGTGACAAGTCTAGAAAACGTCCTATTAATACATCTAAATATAATTTAACAGAAAATATAGAAGATATTTTTGATGATGAAACAATTGATATCATTGTCGAAGTACTTGGTGGAGTTGAGCCCACAGTAGAATGGTTAAAACGCGCATTGAGTGAGAAGAAACACGTGATTACCGCAAACAAAGATCTTCTAGCTGAAAATTTAAGAGAGTTAGAACATTTAGCGCAAGAAAATGATGTTGCTTTAAAATATGAAGCTAGTGTCGCAGGTGGTATTCCGATTGTAAATGCAATAAATAACGGTTTAAACGCCAATAATATAAGTAAGTTTATGGGGATTTTAAATGGTACATCTAACTTTATATTAAGTAAGATGACACAAGAAGAAACATCTTTTGAAGAAGCGTTGGCAGAAGCGCAACGTCTAGGGTTTGCTGAAGCAGATCCAACTGATGATGTTGAAGGTATTGATGCAGCGCGAAAAGTTGTTATTACGTCGTATTTATCATTTAATCAAGTGATTAATTTAGATGAGGTTGATAAATATGGTATTAGCGATGTCACACTATCAGATATTAAAGTAGCTGATAAACTTGGCTATAAAATTAAGTTGATTGGTAAAGGTACATATGAAAATGCCCAAGTCAATGCATCAGTTGCACCAACCTTAATTGATAAAAGCCATCAGTTAGCATCGGTAGAAGATGAATTTAACGCGATTTATGTTATAGGTGATGCTGTTGGAGAAACAATGTTTTATGGTAAAGGTGCAGGTAGTTTAGCTACAGGTAGTGCCGTTGTAAGTGATTTATTAAATGTTACATTTAATTTTGATACTAATTTGCATACGCTACCACCGCATTTTGAATTGAAAACTGAAGAAACCAAAGAAATGATGAACGAAGAAGAAGATACGATTGTTATCAAAGGGAAAGAAAGTTATTATGTCGTGGTGCAAACAGATGGAGAAGATGTAAACCAAGTTGAAACTTTATTGAAAGGCGAATTGCCTGTTCATAAATCATTAGCAGTTACTGAACGTGATGCACATACTGCTGGTGTAGTTATCATAGGAATTGATGAATCCCCGATAGAAACAATTCAAGAATCAGGTTATGTTGTACAGAAAATTTATCCAGTTGAAGGAGTTTAATGTTTATGAAAAATTGGCAAGGGCTTGTAGAAGAATTCAGGGAATATTTACCAGTAACAGCTGATACACCTAAAGTAAGTTTAAATGAAGGCCATACGCCTTTGATATACTGTGAGAACATGTCTGAAATGCTTGGTATTGAATTACATGTTAAATACGAAGGTGCAAATCCAACAGGTTCATTTAAAGATAGAGGCATGGTAATGGCAATGGCTAAAGCTAAAGAAGAAGGCAAGAAAATAGTGATTTGTGCTTCAACTGGCAACACTTCAGCTTCTGCGGCAGCGTATGCTGCGAGAGCAGGTTTAAAAGCGATTGTAGTTATTCCGGAAGGGAAAATTGCTTTAGGGAAATTGTCGCAAGCAGTTATGTACGGTGCAGAAATTGTTTCTATAGAAGGAAATTTTGATGAAGCACTTGAAATTGTACAAGAAGTGGCTAAAAATGGTGAAATTGCGCTTGTGAACTCAGTTAATCCTTATCGTATTGAAGGTCAAAAAACAAGTGCTTTTGAAGTGATTCAACAATTGAATGGCCAAGCACCAGATATATTATCAATTCCGGTTGGAAATGCTGGTAATATTTCAGCATATTGGAAAGGATTTAAAGAGTACCATGACGCGAATGATACTCAACTTCCTAACTTATATGGGTTCCAAGCTGCAGGTGCATCCCCAATCGTTCAAAATAAAGTAGTGAAGAATCCAGATACAGTAGCTACTGCAATTAGAATCGGTAACCCTGCAAGTTGGGATAAAGCTAATCGTGCCTTAAAAGAATCAGAAGGTCTTATTGATAGCGTAACAGACGAAGAAATTTTAGAAGCCTATCAACTGATGGCTCGAAAAGAAGGTATATTTAGTGAACCTGCAAGCAATGCATCCATTGCTGGTTTAATTAAGTTACACCGTGCTGGTAAGTTACCAAGGGGCAAACGTGTCGTGTCAGTGTTGACTGGTAATGGTTTGAAAGATCCAGATACAGCTATCTCATTATTAGATAATCCAATTAAGCCTCTACCAAATGATAGAGAAAGCATTTTAGAATATATTAAAGGAGCACTTTAGCATGAGTGTACGTTTAAAAATACCGGCATCTACTGCTAATTTAGGTGTCGGATTTGATTCTATTGGAATGGCTTTAAATAAATTTTTATATCTTGATGTGCGAATTAATCATAGTGATAGATGGTCTTTTAAACATATAGGTCCAAATGTTGACTCATTACCAACAGACGAATCGCACTATATTTATCAAATTGCACAACAAGTGGCAAATAAATATGATGTGACTTTACCGTCTTTATCTATAGAAATGAGAAGTGAAATCCCATTAGCAAGAGGCTTAGGTTCCTCTGCTTCTGCACTAGTAGGGGGATTATACATAGCTAATTATTTTGGTGATATAGAGCTTTCTAAATATGAATTATTGCAATTGGCAACTGAATTTGAAGGACATCCTGACAATGTAGCACCTACAATTTACGGGGGACTTGTCTTAGGATACTATGATCCTGAAACAAAAGTGACGGATGTATCATATATTAATCCACCAAAAGCTGATATTATCATAACAATACCATCAAATGAATTAAGTACGACACTTTCAAGGAATGTGCTTCCTGAAACATTTTCACATAAAAATGCTGTTAGAAATAGCGCCATCAGTAATACAATGATTAGTGCTTTAATACAACAAAATTATGAACTTGCAGGCAAGATGATGGAACAAGACGGTTTTCATGAACCATATCGCCAACATCTAATCCCAGAATTTCAAACCATTAAACAAATTGCAAAACAATATAAATCATATGCTACAGTTATTAGTGGTGCAGGCCCAACTGTTTTAACCTTGATAGCACCTGAACGAAGCGGTGAATTAGTGAGGGAACTTAAACGTGAATTTACGAATTGTCGATCTGAACTCGTTACAGTTAATATCACAGGAGTGGAATCTGAAGTAGTATATTAGTTTGATTTATTTGTTATAATATAGTCTTGTAGAGGTTGAAAGGAGATAGCAAGATGGGATATAAATTAATAGTGATGGATATGGATGATACATTAATGACTTCTAATAACGAAGTTAGTGTTGAAACAGCCCAATATTTAATAGATATACAAGCGCAAGGTTATAAAGTTGTACTCGCATCTGGTAGACCAACAGATGGTATGATGCCTACAGCAAAACATTTGAAATTAGACCAACATGACAGTTATGTCATAAGTTACAATGGTGGAAAAACAGTTAAAGTTTCTGATGAAAAAGTAGAAGTAAGTCGCACTGTGTCAAAGTCTGAATTTGATAGTATTGTAGATTTTTGTAGGGATCAAAAATTGTTTGTTTTGACTTACCAAGATGGTTATATCGTATATGAAGGTGAACATGAATATATGAACATTGAATCAGAACTCACAGGCTTGCCAATGAAACAGGTGGATGATTTAAAAGCATATATTCAAGAGGATGTACCTAAAGTTATGGGGATTGATTATGTTTCAAATATTACAAGTATTAGAAATGATTTAGAAGGTCACTTTAATGAAAATATTGATGTTACTACAAGTAAACCGTTTTTCTTAGAATTTATGGCACAGGGTGTATCTAAAGGCAATGCTATCACTGAATTGTGTCAAAAATTAGATATAAAATTATCTCAAGTTATTGGCTTCGGTGATAGTTCAAATGATATATCAATGTTGAAAGTAGTTGGTAAAGCTGTTGCTATGGGTAATGCAAATAATGATGTCAAAGCTATTGCTGATGAAGTTACTTTAACAAATGATAATGATGGCATACCACATACACTAAAAGCTTTACTTAACTAACATATTAATTGCTTAACTTTTATTATTAAAATACTCGTTATGTAAATGATTGATAGTTTGATTAGAAAAACTCATGCATAAGTCCCATTAACTCAATTTATTGAGTAGTGGGACTTTATTTTTCAGTTCAATCATCTACTAAAAAACAGTGTGGGGCGAATCGATGATGTCTCAGATTTAATTTTAATGTAAAGAATTGACGATTTTACTTGTGCAAGCTTGGCCTAGGGATATGATTTAATAGTGAAAGTCACTCATATCATTGTTCTCGGTGTCAGCTCGTTACAAAATCGTTATCAAGTATGTATTTTAGTACGAAAATAAGCACCTTATATATACTAAATAAAGATATTAAATTAAATGAACGCGAGAACCAGTACACGATATTACTCTTATAAGAACGAAAACGATTTTAAGAAACGTGGACAACTTAAATTAATATACCATGTATAAATAGTGCTGAATCATCAATATGCAGTCTTTGATTCAGCAAAAACATTAGAATATTTCAACTACAATATTCTGTTTACAGAGAAATAGAAGAAAAAATGGCAATTTCTATATAAAAATTAGAAATTGCCATTTTTGTTGGTGATTATTTAGCAGTATGTGTCCACTCATTTTTGCCTCGATGTCTCTTAACATGAGCATAAACGTTATCTGCAGCATAGTTTAAATTGGTATAAACTGTGATTGAAAACGCTGACTGATTTTCTTCAAATTCTTCTTCTGAAAATAATTCTTTAAGATGGCTAAAAAGACTTTCCATTTGTGAGTGATCTAAACTTGGATACTCTCTTAGTGTGCGTTTGATTAATTGATCATGTCTTTCTTCAAGTGATTGTACAACAATAACGAAACGCTCGTCTGTTTCTAAAATATCGTCAAATAGGTTTGTTTGTCCAATCATAATTTCCACCTCTAAGTCATTAAATTATTAACTTCATTATACCTTAATTTGGGGTATCTGAAAATATGATAAGCTTTTAATTATTAAAAATTCTCATGGTTGAGGTTTATTTTAGAATAAGTAGGTAATAAATAAATGTAAGGTTTGCAAGATTAAAAAAGCACTGTAAAAGTATCTTAAAATACTTTTACAGTGCAATTCATTAATTATAATCATGTTCTTTTAAATCAATGTCTTTGAGTTTAACAATTTTAGTTTGTCGTATTAATTTATGAACAAAGTAAATGATAGCTAAAATAATCATCGGTGATAGGTTTCTAATTAAGACGCCCATATCACCAGCTAAAATCGCACCAATTGAATTACCTATGAATAAGAATAATAATGCAATGATGACTATGATTGGTCCTAAAGGATAGAAGGGAGCTTTATAAGGTAGTACTTCATCAGGGTTCAAGTTTTGTTTTTTAATCGCTGAACGCAGCCTAATTTGCGCTACGATACTAGAAGCCCAAACAACGATGACTAAAGAACCAATAATATTTAATAGTGAAAAGACGATATCTGATTTAAACTGAGCAATTATAATTATAAATAAAACAACAATGAAAGTTACGAACAATGATACCAAAGGTAACTTTGTAGTTTTATTTAATTTACCCAAAAATTTAGGCGCTTGTTTATCTTCTGCCATTGAGAAAAGCATTCTACTTGTAGTATAAATACCTGAATTCGCAGCAGACAATAATGAAGTTAAAATAACAGCATTAATAACCGAAGCGGCAAAGGCAATACCTACACGATCAAATACGATTGTAAAAGGACTCTGTGATACAGATTCACTTTTGTTTAATAACAATGGGTCTGTGTAAGGGATAATAGCTGAAATAACAGCAATTGATAAAACATAGAACAATAATATTCTCCAAAACACTTGTTTAATTGCTTTTGGCATTGAATGACTTGGATTTGAAGATTCTCCAGCTGTTACGGCAACCACTTCGGTACCACCGACAGAGAATCCAGCGACAAGCAAGACACCCAAGAAGCCAGAGATGCCTCCTACAAAAGGAGCTTCTCCTGTTACATAGTTGCCTAGACCATATGTTTTTCCACCTAAGATTCCAATAATCGTCAATACACCAATTGCGATGAAAATAATTATTGTTGCAACTTTGATAAGTGATAACCAAAATTCTGTTTCACCGAAAGCTTTTACAGAGAAAATATTAAGTAAGAAAAGTATGGCAAGGAAGATAATGCTCCAAGTAACTGGACTGAAAAATTGGAAGAAATCCCAATAATAAATTACACTTGAAGAAATAATAATATCAACACTGGTAACTAGTAGCCAGATTGCCCAATATAGCCATCCCATGGTGAAACCTAGGGAACTATCAACAAAACGGGTTGAATAAGAACTAAAAGAACCTGAAACCGGATAAAAGGTGGCAAGTTCACCGATTGAAGACATTAAGAAATATAACATCACGCCAATAATCAAGTAAGCTAATATTGCACCACCCGGTCCTGCTTGTGATATTACACTTCCAGTAGCTACAAACAAGCCTGTGCCAATTGCACCACCAATTGCTATCATAGAAATGTGTCTAGAATTAAGACCACGGTTCATATTGTTTTGTGCCATAATACAGTCTCCTATAGTCTATTGAATTTTAAATATATTCTCCATTTTAATGGTTTTATGATTTAAGAGCAATGCTTTTTATGACTTTAAAGCCATAAAATATTCAAATATTTTGAAAATTGTTAATTTATAGATGTATTGTGAGTTGCTTTTACAAATGTTATAGATTAAAATAAATACTAGGTAATAATAATTATTAATAAGAAAAAGCGGGGGAAATATTATGAGTAACAAGAAAAAGTTGACGAGCCTATTTGGCGCACCAATTTCAGATAGAGAAAATAGTATGACAGCAGGCCCTAGAGGACCACTATTAATGCAAGATTGGTACTTTTTAGAGCAAATGGCTCATTTTGATAGAGAAGTTATTCCTGAAAGACGTATGCATGCAAAAGGTTCAGGTGCATTTGGTACATTTACAGTTACAAATGATATTACACAATATACTTCAGCAAGCATTTTTTCTGAAGTTGGTAAACAAACAGAAATGTTTGCACGTTTTTCAACAGTAGCAGGTGAAAGAGGTGCAGCTGATGCTGAACGTGATATTCGCGGATTTGCATTGAAATTTTATACAGATGAAGGGAACTGGGATTTAGTAGGAAATAATACACCAGTGTTCTTCTTTAGAGATCCGAAATTATTTGCAAGTTTAAACCACGCAGTGAAGCGTGACCCAAGAACAAATATGAGAAGTGCACAAAACAACTGGGATTTCTGGACGTCTTTACCTGAAGCATTGCACCAAGTAACAATTTTAATGTCAGACCGTGGTATTCCTAAAGGCTTTAGAAACATGCACGGATTTGGCTCTCATACTTATTCTATGTACAATGATAAAGGTGAACGTGTTTGGGTGAAATTCCATCACAGAACACAACAAGGTATTGAAAACTTACAACCTGATGAAGCAGCTAGCGTAATTGCTGAAGACAGAGAATCATCACAACGTGATTTATTTGAAGCAATTGAAAATAAAGACTATCCAAAATGGAAAATGTATATCCAAGTTATGACAGAAGAACAAGCTCGTAACCATAAAGATAATCCGTTTGATTTAACAAAAGTTTGGTATAAAGGAGACTATCCATTAATAGAAGTTGGAGAGTTTGAATTAAATCGTAATCCAGACAACTATTTCCAAGATGTTGAACAAGCTGCTTTCGCACCAACCAATATTGTACCTGGCATAGATTTTTCTCCAGACAGAATGTTACAAGGTAGACTATTCTCATATGGTGATGCACAACGTTATAGATTAGGTGTGAACCATTGGCAAATCCCAGTTAACCAACCTAAAGGTGTAGGTATGGAAAATATTTGTCCATTCAGCCGTGATGGCCAAATGAGAATTATTGATAATAATCAAGGTGGCAGTACTCATTACTATCCGAATAGTGATGGCTCATTTGAAGATCAACCTGAATTTAAAAAACCTGGTCTAAAAGTTGAAGGTGAAGCATATGAATATGATTTAAGAGAAGATGATGATAACTACTTCGAACAACCAGGTCGTTTATTCAGATTACAATCTAAAGAACAACAAGAACGTATTTTTGAAAATACAGCTAATGAAATGCAAGGCACTACTTTAGAAGTACAACATCGTCATATTCGTCACTGTTATAAAGCGGATAGCGAATATGGTAAAGGTGTTGCGAAAGCACTAGGCATTGACATTAATGATGTAGATTTAGAAATTGCAGATTAATAAATGTATCTTAATTATACACGCATATTTATACTTCAATGGCGCATGGAATTATACAAAATAATTAATTTATGTTAAACATTTGAGATATATGTAGTTCGTGAATGATTTTAAGCGGATGATTTTTACGATATAAAGTAAAAATCATCCGTTTTTATATTTATTTATACCGAGTCTATGTTATAAGTATTGCTTTGTTTTTATAAATTTCCACATACAATAACCTACAAAGTCAGAGGCTTTGTAGGTTGTCAAAGGTTGTTAACTAACGCTCACATCATATGAGGCGACTGAGTGATGAACAGTAATTTATTTCTCAATTACTAAAAATAATTATCGAGTTTTGATACCTAAGAAATTTTGTGAATAGAAATACATTTTCCCACAGTTATTACATAATAAAGTTATTATAGGTGTCGGACCATTACCTAAAGAATCAGTTAACAATGGTAGGAAATAATGTCCGTCTAATATTTCAATAATTGGATGTCTGCAGTTACATACACTTTTATCTTTTGTTTTCTCGGTTATTGAATCTATAATATGCCTTTTTGCTCATTTGTAATATGACGATTTTTCATATGGAACGCCTCCACATATTTTAATATACTGTATTTATTATAAGGCTTGGCAACCTTTATTAGTAGTCTCTTAACCTATTTAAAAGTGTTAATTAAGTACTTTATTGTTAAATAACTATTAATTTTGATGAATAAATTATAATTTGCAATAAACTATCGTATTTTTGTGCATGTAACAGTTTTAAATCATCATTCATCTTCAATGATTCAATTAACATTTAAATATTAAAAATAGCTACATAAATCCCATAATCAAAATAATAAACTTATCATTTTCTTATAGATGCGATATATGTTCCGAGTTTTTACCATTTAAAATATAAAAAAACGTCAATTCTATAGTAAAGGAATAGAATTGACGTTAATACTAAGTCCGAGACGTTTATATCCCAGACAATTAGTTTGAATGTCGTATTAAAAAGATAATGAAAGCACAGAATTATTTTGTTTCACGATGTAAAGTGTATTTATTTAATCGTGGACAGAATTTTTTAAGTTCAATTCGTTCTGGATTATTACGCTTGTTTTTAGTGCTAATATAATTACGATCACCACATTCAGTACAAGCTAATGTTATATTTACGCGCAAAGTTAACACCTCTTTCTTAACAGGAATCATTACGTTTTAAAATAATATCATATTCTTTCATTAATTTCAATAAGATTGATCTTTGAAAAGTATGTAGTTAATTAAAGTTAAATTTCTAATCATTATACGAATGTTAATAATTTAAATATTTTAGTTTGATAAATAAAAAGAATGTGTTATTATACAAAACGTAATAATTACGATTTGTAAAAAGGAGAGAGTATTATGGCAAAAAAATCCAAAATTGCTAAGGAGCAAAAAAGAGAACGCTTAGTAGCACAATATTACGAATTAAGAAAAACGCTGAAGGAAAAAGGTGATTATGAAGCATTAAGAAAATTACCAAGAGATGCTTTACCAACAAGACTGACACGTAGATGTAAAGTAACTGGTCGTCCAAGAGGCGTGCTGAGAAAGTTTGAAATGTCACGTATTGCGTTTAGGGAACATGCACATAAAGGACAAATTCCTGGCGTGAAAAAATCAAGTTGGTAATTTAGGACTTTAGTTCATTTACATTTAGGGAAAAAGCATGTATATTAACTATTGGTAAAGATAAATAAAATGTCATTGTTCGGAAATAACTATCGTATGTTTAAGTATTTCTATTTAGAGTTATGAATTTTATTTGAAAATCTTACCTTTAAATACTATTTTATTAATAAATGTTAGGAGTTTATTTAATTATGAAGATATTTGATTACGAAGATATACAGCTTATTCCAAATAAATGTATTGTTAATAGCCGTTCAGAATGTGATACTACTGTGAAATTTGGTCCAAAATCATTTAAATTGCCAGTGGTACCTGCAAACATGCAAACAGTAATGAATGAAACATTAGCAGAATGGTTTGCTGAAAATGATTACTTCTATATTATGCATAGATTCGATGAAGAAGCACGTATACCATTTGTAAAGAAAATGCATGATAAAGGATTATTTGCTTCAATTTCAGTTGGTATTAAAGATCGTGAATTTGATTTTGTAGAAAAATTGGCACAGGATAAAGTGATTCCTGAGTATATTACAATTGATATCGCACACGGACATTCTGATGCCGTTATTAATATGATCAAACATATTAAAAACCACATACCTGAAGCATTTGTTATTGCAGGTAATGTTGGAACGCCAGAAGGTGTTCGTGAATTGGAAAATGCTGGTGCAGATGCAACTAAGGTTGGTATTGGACCAGGTCGCGTTTGTATTACAAAAATTAAGACAGGATTTGGCACAGGTGGTTGGCAATTAGCTGCGTTGAACCATTGTAGTAAAGCTGCAAGAAAACCGATAATAGCTGATGGAGGTATCAGAACGCACGGTGATATTGCTAAATCAATTCGTTTTGGTGCATCAATGGTTATGGTAGGCTCATTATTTGCAGCACATGAAGAATCTCCTGGTGAAACCGTTGAATTAGATGGAAAAATGTATAAAGAATATTTTGGCAGTGCGTCTGAGTTCCAAAAAGGTGAACACAAAAATGTTGAAGGTAAAAAAATGTTTGTTGAACATAAAGGTTTATTGAAAGATACATTAATTGAAATGCAACAAGATTTACAAAGTTCTATTTCATATGCGGGTGGCGATGATTTAAATTCATTGACTAAAGTAGATTATGTTATAGTAAGAAACTCCATTTTTAATGGAGATAGAGACTAATAAACTAGTAGGTGTAAAAAATCAAACGATTTTTATTATATGTAATTGTACTTCTTTGTATCGTTTTAATTGTTCCAATCAAAGAATTTACACCTTTAGAAAATTTGCAACAACAATTTAAAGCAAAAGTAGATAGTTGGTCATCATCTGAACAGTCACAAACTCAAAATGCTTTGAAAGTACCTGATGAGCAAGAATTTGCTTTGAATAATATTCAAATGAATATGTCGAAGACCGAAGTTGAAAGAAAACTAGGTAAAGCAAAACGCATTACTTCAAATGAATATGGTACACAATGGCATGCGTATTATTCGGAGAATTATAGAAGCTTTATTATGGTAAGTTATATTAAAGGTAAAGTGAACGGACTATACAGTAATCAAAATGTTATTTCTTCAAAATCTAAAATTAAATATAGTACTCCTAAAGATATAGTTAGAGAACGATTAGGTGATCCGATAACTACAAAACGTAAAGGTCATTTGAGTATAGACGTTCGCGATAATGAATTTGATAATTTTAAAAAAGACAATATTTACACGACAGCTTTTTATGATAAGCATAATGACAATAATCTCACTGCGTTACTATTAGTAAGTGAAAAAATGGAGAATAGACTTCAAAATCAATATGCAACGCCTTCGCGTAATTTAGCAAAAAGTTTTGAACTTCAAAATTTTGATTTGGTCAATGCTGAAAGAGTACAACATGGGTTAAATACATTAGATTATTCTGAAACTATCTCTGATACAGCACGCAAACACAGTAATGATATGGCGGAGAATAATTATTTTGACCATAATAATCAATCTGGGGATTCACCATTTGATAGATTAGAACAAGATGGACATGATTTTAATGCAGCTGGCGAGAATTTAGCTTATGGTCAACCAAGTAGCATTTATGCTCATCAAGGATTAATGAACTCTTTAGGTCATAGAAAAAATATTCTTAAAAAAGAATTTAATACTTTAGGTGTCGGCGTTGATTTTAATGAACATAAACAACCTTATTGGACTGAAAATTATACGGGATAGTGTTTATGCATTGTTGAAAAGGGTATCTATATTCTGTGAGGATGAGGTATTATGACAACAAATAAAAAAGATCAAACAGAAGATATACTAGAAAAAGTGAAAGATGTCTTAGAAAAAAATGACAATAAATAAGAGGCTACGCTATAAGCGTAGCCTCTTATTTTTATTGAGAGTGTCTTTATCTATAAATTTAAATTTCTCTAAACAGGCCGACAACTTTACCTAAAACAGCAACTTGATCTAAATAGATTGGCGACATTGTACTATTTTCCGGCTGTAAACGGTATCGTGTTTTTTCTTTGTAAAAACGTTTGACTGTAGCTTCATTGTCCTCAGTCATAGCTACAATAATATCACCATTCTCAGCAATAGTTTGGCTTCTTACGATAACTTTATCTCCATCTAATATTCCTGCTTCAATCATACTATCACCAACAACATTTAAGATGAAAATATCGCTGTTATGCGTTGAGGTGAAATGCTCGGGTAACGGAAAATACTCTTCAACATTTTCAACAGCAGTAATAGGTATACCTGCTGTTACTTTTCCAATGACTGGCACGTGAATTGTAGATTCCATATTCACGGTTTCACCTAATTGTTCGGTAACAATTTCAATTGCACGTGGTTTAGTTGGATCTCTTTTTATATAACCTTTTTCTTCTAATCTGGATAGATGTCCATGCACAGTTGAGCTAGATGCTAAACCAACAGCTTCACCAATTTCACGAACACTTGGTGGATAACCCTTTGACTGAACAGTTTGTTTAATATACTCAAAAATCTCATTTTGTCGCTTAGTTAATTCTCTCATAATAGGCACTCCCTACGTTAATTTGTTTTTATTATAGCATGTATTATTAATGTTTACAAACGTTTGTTCGTTTTCGTGTTGACAGAGAACAGATGTTCTGATAAAGTTTAAGTACAAACAAACGTTCTAGGAGTGACTTATATGTTCAAACTATATATAAATCAAATTAAACCTTATATTACAGTATTGCTAGTTACGATGATTTTAAGTACTGTATTTATATTAAGTGCTTATTATAATACAAAATCAGAACAAACGTACGAAATGACGGATCATAAAATCACAAATATTTCTACCAAAGGCGAACAGTATCAGATGAATTCAGATGAAAAAAGCGAACGAACGCTCAATCAATTTTTAGCAAAAGCCAAATAAAATATTAAGCCAACTGTATTGTGAAAGTGAATTTATGTAGTAGAATGGTAATATAAGCGTAACTATTTAGTTTCGCTTATTTTTTTGTTATATTTTCTATATTATGAATTACGGAGGTTTATTATGGCGAAAAATGATGCCGTAGATATTAAGCGTATAAATGAGTTAGCAAAAAAGAAAAAAGAACAAGGATTGACTGAATCTGAATCGAAAGAACAATCGAAATTAAGAAAAGCATATTTAGATTCTTTCCGACAAAGCTTTAAAAAACAAATTGAAAGTACGAGAGTTATTGATCCAGAAGGCAATGATGTAACACCTGAAAAGGTGAAAAAAATATTAGATTCTAAAGATAAAAAAGATAATAACTAAATCAATTTTTTGTTAAATAATTACCAAATAAGGTATAATAGTAATGAAACTTGCTATAAGAAAGGAAGTCATTTAGATGAATAAAGAAAAAGATCAATTAGCGATAGATACGATAAGAGCCTTAAGTATCGATGCTGTTGAACAAGCAAACTCAGGTCACCCTGGATTACCAATGGGCGCAGCTCCAATGGCATATACATTATGGACACGCCACTTAAATTTCAACCCCCAATCAAAAGATTTCTTTGATAGAGATCGTTTTGTATTGTCTGCAGGCCATGGTTCTGCATTGCTATACAGCTTATTACACGTTTCAGGTAGTTTAGAATTGGATGAATTAAAACAATTTAGACAATGGGGTTCAAAAACTCCAGGGCATCCAGAGTTTAGACATACTGATGGTGTTGAAGTAACAACTGGCCCATTAGGACAAGGTTTTGCTATGTCTGTAGGTATGGCAATGGCTGAAAAACATCTTGCTGGTAAGTTTAATAAAGAAAATGCAAATGTAGTAGATCACCATACTTATGTAATAGCATCTGATGGAGATCTAATGGAAGGTATTTCACATGAAGCAGCATCATTAGCTGGTCATACACAATTAGATAAACTTATTGTATTATATGACTCAAATGACATTTCTTTAGATGGAGATTTAAACAAAGCATTTTCTGAAGATGTTAAAACGCGTTTTGAATCATATGGTTGGAAACACATTTTAGTTAAAGATGGTAATGATATAGATGCTATTGATAATGCTATTAAAGAAGCTAAAACTTCAAATGTACCAACAATCATTGAAGTGAAAACAATCATTGGTTACGGCGCGCCTAATAAACAAGCTTCTCATGGCGTACATGGTGCTCCATTAGGTGAAGAAGAAAGAAAATTAGCTTTAGAAAACTATGGTTTGGATCCTGAAAAACGCTTTAACGTACCAGATGAAGTATATGAAATTTTCCAACAAACAATGTTAAAACGCGCTAATGAAAAAGAAGAAAACTGGAATAAACTTGTTGAAACATACAGTGAAAAATATCCAGAATTAGCTGAAGAATTCAAATTGGCAATCAGTGGTAAATTACCAACGAACTACTCAAACGAATTGCCAGAATTTGAAGCTGGCCATAGTGGTGCTTCACGTGCAGATTCTGGTGAAGTAATACAAGCACTAAGTAAAACAGTCCCTTCATTCTTTGGTGGTTCAGCTGACTTAGCAGGTTCAAACAAATCAAACGTTAAAGATGCGGTTGACTTTGATAAAGATACACCTGAAGGTAAAAATATCTGGTTTGGTGTACGTGAATTTGCAATGGGTGCTGCTGTAAATGGTATGGCTGCTCACGGTGGTTTACACCCATATGGTGCAACTTTCTTCGTGTTTAGTGACTATTTAAAACCAGCACTTCGTTTATCAGCAATCATGGGATTAAATTCAACATTTATTTTCACGCATGATTCAATTGCAGTTGGTGAAGATGGCCCTACACATGAACCAATCGAACAATTATCTGGTTTACGTGCAATTCCAAACATGAATGTTATTCGTCCGGCAGACGGTAATGAAACACGTGTAGCTTGGGAAGTAGCAATGGAATCAGAAAATACACCTACATCTTTAGTATTAACACGTCAAAACCTAACAACAATGGACTTACCTAAAGAAACTGTTGAAGAAGGTGTGCGTAAAGGTGCTTATGTAGTGTTTGAATCAGATAAAGATCCAGAGTACTTACTATTAGCTACAGGTTCAGAAGTTAATTTAGCTATTGAAGCTGCTAAAGATTTAGAAGGACAAGGTAAAGGTGTACGTGTTGTATCAATGCCTAACTGGAATGCATTTGATCAACAATCCGATGAATATAAAGCAGCTATCTTACCTGCTTCAATTACAAAACGTATTGCTATTGAAATGGCATCATCATTAGGTTGGCATAAATATGTTGGTACTGAAGGTAAAGTGATTGGTATTGATGGATTCGGTGCAAGTGCGCCTGGTGATTTAGTAGTTGAAAAATATGGTTTCACTAAAGAAAATATCTTAAATCAAATTCAAACGTTCTAATTATTAAGATAAAAAGATAGGTAATATTTTTGGTATGAGAGCTTTTGTTCTCATACCAATTTTTAATTATAAATAAAGATTGGATTATATTTACAAACTGAAATTATAATTGATATAATACATAAGGTTGGAAATATAAATTAATTGAGTCACTCTTGAAAAGGAGTGGTTATTTTAGTAAAATGCATTAGGATAGGAAAGTGGGTGAAACAATGGCAACTTGGTTAGCAATTTTATTAATCGTGTTAGCACTAATTCTAGGGCTAGTCGGTGGATTTTTCCTTGCGAGAAAATATATGATGGATTATCTGAAAAAGAACCCACCAATTAATGAAGAAATGCTACGAATGATGATGATGCAAATGGGTCAAAAACCATCTCAAAAGAAAATAAATCAAATGATGACAATGATGAATAAAAATCAAGACGACGCATTCAAGAAGAAGAAATAACGTCTTGTGAAAAGCTGATGATTACTACCTACTAGTAAGTCGTCAGCTTTTTTGGTTTGAACAAATGCCTATTATATTTAAAAAATGAGAATATAACCCTGGTTCGATTATATAAATGTGATGCTACTTAATTTTGTCATTTGCAAATCATACTTTAATGATTCGAAATTTTATAGATGGATTATGTTTTTTTAAATGGACATTAAAATAATTAAAGTGATAGTGAATGTAATTTATTTTTTAAATATTCAGTAAATATTTGATTGTAAAATCATATTTGTTATAATTTGTATATATAAGGGAGGTATTAATAAGTGAAGAGTGCTTATGACATGGAAGACAAAGAAGTTTTAGATCGATTAGCAAATATGCATATTAACTTTTCTACTGATGAAGCTTTCAAAGAATATCATAACGCGATGCAAATTCATGATATGAATTATCTTAGATATACTTTAGAAAATGCATTGTCAGCTTGTGATACAACACGCGCTATTTAAATAGCAATGAATAAGATAAGTCTGAAACAAGGCTTATTTTATTTTGAGTAATTTTCTATCAATACCTCCCGACGTTGACATTAATCTTTTGATGCTATATCACCTATACATAATTGAATTTTTGAAATATGCAGAAAAGGCTAAATAACATGCTATACACAACAAATGAAAACATATTAAAATTACTGAATGTTAAATAGTAAAATGATATACTATTTGAGGTGGAGATTAAGCCAGTAACATAAAGAAGGTGTAAGCATGTTATATTTAGTTTTTTCTATAGTTGTAGCTTTTTTAATGGGTATTGGGGTAATCGTTGTAAGGATGAAAGCACAGCAATATCCAGTAAATGAAAAGAAAATTATTTTACCGCCATTTTTCATGGCAACAGGTGCATTAATGTATGTGGTACCTTATTTCAGATTAACGGGTATGGAAATAATAGAGTGCATTGTATTAGGTGTTCTTTTCTCGACGATATTAATTTGGACTTCTCGATTTGAAACATCCGGTAGCGAAGTATACATGAAGCGGTCTAAAGCTTTTCCTATTATCTTAATTTCACTGTTATTAATCAGAACAATTATGAAGATATTTATAAGTAATAAAATAGATCCAGGTGAAATTGGTGGCATGTTCTTCTTACTTGCTTTTTGTATGATTGTACCTTGGAGATTGGCTATGTTATATCAATATAAAAAAGTTAAGAAAACATTAATTAAATAAGCGAAAGAAGTAATAATTATATTAGAGTAATTGAATATGCTTAATACTCAAGGGCTACTAAATTTCCTTAAAAATCATGGAATTTAAGTAGCCTCTTTTATATTTTGAAAAATTACTTGAGTATTAAGTAGGAGTGTTATACTATGAAATCGAACGGATGTTCTATTAGGAGTGATAGAATGAAAATTGTACATACAGCTGATTGGCATTTAGGACGGATTTTGAACGGAAAATCATTGCTAGAAGACCAAGCATATATATTAGATCAATTTATTAAAAAAATGAGTGATGAAAAACCAGATGTAATCGTAATTGCAGGTGATTTATATGATACTAGTTATCCCAACAAAGCTGCAATACAGTTATTGGAAAATACAATTAATACATTAAATTTAGAAATGAACATTCCGTTGGTGATGATAAGTGGAAATCATGATAGTAAAGAACGGTTAAATTATGGCTCAAAGTGGTTTGAAAAATCTCAACTCTATATCAGAACCTCACTTGAAGATATGTGTGATCCTATTACCATTGGAAATATTGATTTTTATACACTACCATTTTCTACAGTGAATGAAACAAGTTATTTCTTTAATGATAAAACGATAGAAACACATCAACAAGCCGTGAGTAAATCAATAGAATATATGACACAGAATATAAATCAAAATAAAGTCAATATACTCATAGGCCATCTCACAGTTCAAGGTGGTATTCGCACTGAATCTGAGAGAGCATTGACGATTGGCACTGTTGAATCAGTTACAGAAAATTCATTTCAGCAATTTGATGCAGTGTTGCTAGGCCATTTACATCATCCATTTAGTATAGATTCAGATTTTATTCATTATAGTGGTTCTTTATTACAATACTCTTTTTCAGAAACTACACAACCTAAAGGTTATAGAGTGATTGAAATGATAGATCATAAATTGAAAAATATATTTAGGCCATTAACGCCCTTAAGACAATTAGAAGTAATTGAAGGGGATTATGAAGACGCTATTCAAGAAAAATTAAGCATAAAAGATAAAAACAACTATTTACATTTCAAGTTAAAACATATGTCACATGTTAGTGATCCTATGATGCATTTGAAACAAATATACCCAAACACGTTGGCGCTTACCAATAGTTCTTTTGAATTTAATACTCCGTTACATCATGAAAATATAGAAATACAAAAATTAGATGATACAACAATCATTAATAAATTTTTTGAGAATATGACGGATCAATCATTAACAAGCATTCAAAATAATAAAATTGGTAAAGTATTAAATCATTTACTTGAAGGAGATCAGAATAAATGAGACCTTTAACATTAAAATTAACAAATTTCGGCCCATTTTTAGACGAAACCATTGATTTTCAACAAGTAAATAATGATCAATTGTTTTTAATTAGTGGAAAAACGGGTTCAGGAAAAACAATGATATTTGATGCAATTGTATTCGCCTTATTTGGAGAGGCATCGACAAAAGATAGGAATGAAGGGGATTTACGTAGTCACTTTGCAGACGGTAAATCACCAATGGTCGTTGAGTTCGAGTTTAAATTGAGAGATAGTATTTTTAAAATTAATCGACAAGGTGCATTTGTAAAAGAAGGAAATAAAAATAAAACACTTGGACAACTTTCAATTTATCAACTTGAAGATACATTTGAATTACGTGAAAGTAAAGTAAATGCTGGAAATCAATTTATTAGAACGTTACTTGGTGTTAATTCAGAACAATTTAGACAATTATTTATCCTTCCTCAGGGTGAATTTAAACGTTTCTTATTATCTAAAAGCATAGAAAAACAAGAAATATTAAGAACATTGTTTAATAGTCAAAGATTTGAAGAAATACAAAAATTGTTAAATGATGATGTTAAAGAAGTAAGAGCGAATATTGAAAAGAGATATCATACACTTGAAACGGATTGGATGGATTTAGATACTTTTGATGAGACCTTATTAAATGAGTATAAAGAAGTAAATTCAAGACAAACTGATAAAATCAAAGCATTAATACCACAATTCAAAAGCATAGGCGAATCTATTCAAAATGATTTATTAACAGCTAAAAAAAGAAGTATTGAAAAATTTGAGCAAGCTGAAAATTTATTGAATCGTAATTTGAAACTTCAAGATGCAATGACAAGCCTCGAAGAAAATAAACAAAAGCAAGAAGCTTTGTTATCCAATCAAAATTACATAAAAAATCAAATAAAATTATTAAATGAAATCAATGAGGTAAGACCGCTCTCCAATTTACTTGATTCAAAAGAAAAACTTTTAAATAAGCATAAAGAGATAGAAAAAGATAAAGCAAAAACAATAACAAGCATATCAAATTTACAGGAGCAATTAGAAGATTGTGAGAAACAATTAGCAAAACATAAAGATTTATCTGAGACAATAGATAAATCGAAAACATTTATAGAAAATTGTAAAATATTTTATAAAAAAATTGATAAATATAAAGAGCTATACCAGCAAATTGAAAATTTAAAAAACACGTACGGTGAGTTTAAATCACAGTACGAAAAACAAAAGCAACAACTCAATCAGTATATTGAAAAATTAAATGACAGAGAGCCAGATTATAAAAAAAATGAACAACTTAATGAAAAAATACATCAATTGGATAATGAAATTAAAATCAAAAAACAAAATGAGTTAAATAAAAAAGAATATCAAGCGTTGCAAAAGCGACAAACTGACATAACAGCGAAAAATGAACATATTAAATCTGAAATAAATGCATTAGATGATAAATATAAAGCTATTGATAAAACAAATATAGATTTAAACAATAAACAAGATATGATTATTAAATTACAATCAGTGCTTTCTAAAGGTGACAAATGCCCACTTTGTGGGAATGAGATTCATGAAATTGAACATCATATTGATTTTGATGAACTTACAAAAAGACATGACCAACTCAATAATATTGAACAACAACGCCTAAAGTTAAAAGAACAAAAAATCAAATATGATAGTGAATTACAGCACATCTTAGAACAATTACATAGATTTAATTTAGATGAGTTAGAAAAAATTAACTATACAGAGCTGGAATTAACTAAGGATAACCTTTTGAAAGAAAAAGGATTAATAGAAGAGGAAAATGAAGAAATTAGAAACCTTAAAGAGAATATTTTAAATTTAAGGCAAAAATCACATGAATTAGAATTGGATTTAAAAACAAAACAATTCAAATTAGATGAAAGTACACTGATGATTAATGACTTTGAAAATACCACGCAATATAAAGATGTAAATAAGTTTATTACAGCTTATGATAAATCATTAGAGAAATTAAATGAATATCAAAAGAAATATGAAAGGTTAATACAGCAAATTCAAAAATATAATAACGAACTGTCACTTGAAATGAATAATAAAACACATCTAGAAAATACTATAAAGAGTTTGCTAAAGGATATTAAAGAAGCAAATCATAAAATTGATCATGAAATGAATAGGATTGGCTTTACATCATTGAAAGACGTAGAACACACCATTAATGAAATTCCTAATAAACCAAAAATAGAAGCGGAAATAAATAAGTTCAATCAAGAGAAACAACAATTTGAAATTATCATTAATCAGCTAGAAGCAGAAATTAATAACCAAGAATTACGTGATATTTCTCAATTAAAAAAAGATTATGAACAAGAAAAAATACAACTAGATCAAGCTAAATCAATGTTAAGTCAACATGATTATAAACTTGAATTTAACAATAAGAAAATCGATAATATTTATGCTGTTATAAATCATTTAGAAAAAGAATTACAAGAACAACAAGAAGTTTTTCAATTGGCAGAAGTATTATCTGGAAAAAATGAACAAAAATTAACTTTGGAAAATTTTGTTTTAATATATTATTTAGAACGAATACTTGCTCATGCGAACCAGCGATTATCATTGATGACGGGTGAAAGGTATCAATTAGTTAGAAGGGAACAAACTTCAAAAGGGTATAGTGGTTTGGAAATAGATGTATTTGATTCTCACTCTAATAAAAAGAGACATATCACCTCGTTATCGGGAGGGGAAACCTTCCAAGCTTCTTTAGCGCTGGCATTAGGTTTAAGTGAAGTGGTGCAACAAGAATCTGGTGGGATTGCATTAGATTCTATGTTTATAGACGAAGGGTTTGGCACCTTAGATCAGGAAACGCTGGAAACTGCTTTGGATACATTACTTAGTTTAAAATCTTCTGGAAGAATGGTTGGAATTATTTCTCATGTTAGCGAACTAAAACAACGTATTCCGCTTATTTTAGAAGTACAAACTGAACAATACCAAAGTACAACAAACTTTATAAAACAATAAAAAAAAGCAGTGAACTACTTTTTGACAAAGTAAATTCATTGTTTTTTAAACTTAAAGCTATCAATATTTAAATGAATAGGTGATGTATATTTGATTACTTTGTCCATTGAAATAAGCATAATAACAATGATGATACGTCGATTTAAATTTTTAGATTTAATAATAATATGGTTGTGTATTGATTTTATAGTAAATAGCTAACACAAGTAATGCTCAACTGAATATTTAGGACAAAGTTTTCGCAAATACAAACCTAGCTAAAAGAGTTAGATTGCACAGTCTGATGAGTCTAAGAAAACAAAATTAGGAATTATAGATAAAAATAGACCCGTAAATGAATTTTCAATATTCATTTACGGGTCTATCATATAAGGATGTATATACTCATCGCTTACACTAATATGAGATAACTAAATAGTGTTTTTGTTGCTGCTTATTGTTTCTCACGTAATAAATCACGAATTTCTGTTAATAACACTGTATTTTCTTCAATTTCTTCTTCTTCTTGTTTAATTAATGTATTTGCAATTTTAACAAATATAAATAATGCAAATGCAATAATAATAAAGTCTATAATCGATTGTACAAACATACCGTATTTGATACCCATGAAGGACCAACTTTTGGCAAAATCAACGGTACCGAATATTAAACCGATTAATGGCATGATAATATATGAAACCAAAGCTGTTACAATTTTGTTGAAAGCTGCACCCATAACTACAGCTACTGCTAAATCTAAGACATTCCCTTTTAATGCAAAATCTTTAAATTCTTGTAGCATATTAATAACCTCTCTTAATTAATTTTTTTAATATAAATGTTATTATACAATATTTATTAAATTAAGAAAATACTTTTTAAAAGTGAATTTGATATTAACATAGATGTTTGTTATTCTTATGAATGGTAAAACTAAAAAATAGAAATAAATTTGTTTTGGCAAATTTTCTATTTAGATTTAAAAATTTAATATAAATATGAAAGGGAGTAATTAATTGTGAATTCTTCTGAAAATCAACCAAACGGTAAGAAGATATCCCCAGTATTTATTTATAGTGCGATTATTGTTGGTATAGTTGTTTTAATCGGGGCAATTGTTCCAGAACAATTTGACACTGTTACGAACACAATCAAACTATGGATTACTGATAAATTGGGTTGGTATTACTTAATTCTTACAACGTTTATTGTTTTCTTCTGTATTTTCCTAATTTTTAGTCCTATTGGAAAATTAAAGCTCGGTAAACCAAATGATAAACCAGAGTTTAATACTATATCTTGGTTTGCGATGCTATTCAGTGCTGGTATGGGTATAGGGCTTGTATTCTACGGTGCTGCTGAACCTATGGCAGATTTTGCTGCACCGCCAAATGCGGAACCTAAAACTACTGCAGCATATACTGAAGCATTACGTTCTACATTCTTCCATTGGGGATTCCATGCGTGGTCTATTTACGGTGTCGTTGCATTAGCACTTGCTTACGCACAGTTTAGAAAAGGAGAACCAGGACTTATCTCAAGAACGTTACGCCCTATCTTAGGCAATAAAGTAGAAGGTCCAATTGGAACAATCATTGACGTGTTAGCAGTATTTGCTACAGTTGTCGGTGTTGCTGTTTCATTAGGTATGGGTGCATTACAAATCAATGGTGGTTTGAATTACCTATTTGGTGTACCAAATACTATTTGGGTACAAGCAATTATTATTGTGATCGTTACGATTCTATTCTTAATGAGTGCATGGTCAGGCTTAAGTAGAGGTATCCAATACTTAAGTAATTTAAATATTAGTTTGGGCGCGGTTCTAATGATTGCAGTCTTGATTATTGGACCAACTGTGTTGATATTAAATATGATGACAAGTTCAACAGGTAGTTTATTAAATTCATTCCTATTTAATACTTTTGATACAGCGGCTCAAAATCCACAAAAACGTGAATGGATGTCTAGCTGGACACTTTACTATTGGGGCTGGTGGTTAAGTTGGAGTCCGTTCGTAGGTATCTTTATAGCGCGTGTTTCTAAAGGTCGTTCAGTACGTGAATTTATTGGTGGTGTACTTTTAGTACCTGCTTTAGTAAGTTTTGTATGGTTCAGTGTATTTGGTGTACTAGGTATTGAAACTGGTAAGAAAAATCCTGAACTGTTTAATATGACAGCTGAAACTCAATTATTTGGCGTGTTTAATGAAATACCATTTGGCATTATATTATCGTTGATAGCGCTAGTACTCATTGCATCATTCTTTATTACATCTGCTGACTCTGCAACATTTGTATTAGGTATGCAAACGACATTTGGTTCATTAGAACCTTCAAATGTTGTTAAAGTGACTTGGGGTATTGCTCAGTCATTAATTGCCTTCGTATTATTATTTGCAGGTGGAGGAAATGGTGCAGATGCTTTAAATGCAATTCAAAGTGCTGCCATAATCAGTGCGTTACCATTCTCCTTTGTAGTTATAATGATGATGATTTCATTCTACAAAGACGCGAATAAAGAACGTAAATTCTTAGGCTTAACTTTAACGCCTAACAAACATAGATTACAAGATTATGTACAATATCAACAAGAAGATTTTGAAGATGATATAATCAATCGAAGAGCGCCGTTAAGAGACGCTGAAAAATCAGAGAAATAAGCTTAAAAACTGAGGGCCGATAAAGGCTCTCAGTTTTTTTGTGTAAGTTTAATTGCACTTAATTAGTGATAATGATTCTCAATTAATAATAATAACTTATTACACGATGCACTTACGATAAGTTTTGCTTATACATACTGATTGTAAATTCAAATCTAAATTATAGATGTTTATAATGGTAGGTAGTTGTTTTAAGTTACATATAATTATACAATTTAATTAACGGCATATAATTACTAAAAATTTCAAGGGGGATTTATATGGCTTCTAATTTAAAAGAGCAAGCGAAAAAGTCATTCGAGCTAAATGGGAAATCATACACATACTATGATTTAAAAACTTTAGAAGAACAAGGTTTAACTAAAATATCCAAATTGCCATATTCGATTAGAGTATTATTAGAATCTGAATTGAGACAAGAAGATGGATTTGTTATTTCTGAAGATCACATTAAAGCATTGTCTGAATTTAATAAAGGTACAGTAGGTGAAGTGCCTTTCAAACCATCTCGTGTAATTTTACAAGATTTCACTGGTGTACCTGCAGTTGTTGACTTAGCGTCATTACGTAAAGCTATGAATGATGTTGGGGGAGACTTAAATAAAATTAATCCAGAAGTGCCAGTGGATTTAGTTATTGATCACTCAGTTCAAGTAGATAGCTATGCGAACCCAGATGCGCTAGAAAGAAATATGAAATTAGAATTTGAAAGAAACTACGAACGTTATCAATTCTTAAATTGGGCTACTAAAGCATTTGCTAACTATAGTGCTGTTCCACCAGCAACTGGTATTGTACACCAAGTTAACTTAGAGTACTTAGCAAACGTTGTTCACGCACGTGAAGTAGACGGAGAAACAGTTGCTTTTCCTGATACATTAGTAGGAACTGACTCACATACAACTATGATTAATGGTCTAGGTGTATTAGGTTGGGGTGTAGGTGGTATTGAAGCCGAAGCTGGTATGCTTGGCCAACCTTCTTATTTCCCAATTCCTGAAGTAATAGGTGTGAGATTATCTAATGCGTTACCTCAAGGTGCTACTGCAACGGATTTAGCCCTACGTGTAACTCAAGAATTACGTAAAAAAGGCGTTGTTGGTAAATTTGTTGAGTTCTTTGGCCCAGGTGTAGAACAGCTACCATTAGCAGATAGAGCTACAATCGCAAATATGGCACCTGAATATGGTGCAACTTGTGGTTTCTTCCCTGTAGATAAAGAATCTTTAAAATATTTACGTTTAACTGGTCGTTCAGAAGAACAAATTGAATTAGTTGAAAAATATTTAGAAGAAAACAATATGTTCTTTACTGCTGATAAAGATGAACCAGATTATACAGATGTGGTTGAATTAGATTTAGCTACAGTTGAAGCTTCACTTTCAGGTCCTAAACGACCTCAAGATTTAATCTTCTTAAGTGATATGAAAGAAGAATTTGAAAAATCTGTTACTGCACCTGCTGGTAACCAAGGTCATGGTTTTGATGAAAGTGAATTTGATAAAACGGCAACAATTGAATTTAAAGATGGATCTAAAACACAAATGACTACAGGTGATCTTGCTATTGCAGCAATTACATCATGTACGAATACGTCAAATCCATATGTTATGTTGGGGGCTGGCTTGGTAGCTAGAAATGCAGTTGAAAAAGGCTTAAAAGTACCTGAATATGTTAAAACTTCATTAGCTCCAGGTTCTAAAGTTGTTACAGGTTATTTAAGAGATTCTGGATTACAAGAATATCTAGATGACTTAGGATTTAATTTAGTAGGTTACGGTTGTACAACATGTATCGGTAACTCAGGCCCATTATTAGAAGAAATCGAAAAAGCGATTGCTGAAGAAGATTTACTTGTAACATCTGTTTTATCAGGTAACCGCAACTTTGAAGGACGTATTCATCCGTTAGTAAAAGCTAACTATTTGGCATCACCTCAATTAGTAGTTGCATATGCACTTGCAGGTACAGTTGATATTGATTTACAAAATGAGCCATTAGGTAAAGGGAAAAATGGTGAAGATATCTACCTAAAAGATATTTGGCCAACAATTAAAGAAGTAGCAGATACTGTAGACAGTGTTGTTACTCCTGAATTGTTTAAAGAAGAATATGAAACTGTTTATAATAATAATGAAATGTGGAATGAAATCGATGTAACAGACCAACCGTTATATGATTTCGATCCAGAGTCAACTTACATTCAAAATCCATCATTCTTCCAAAACTTATCTAAAGAACCTGATGATATTAAATCATTAAATAATTTACGTATAATGGGTAAATTTGGAGATTCAGTTACAACTGACCATATTTCTCCAGCGGGTGCTATCGGTAAAGATACGCCAGCAGGTAAATATTTATTAGATCATGACGTACCTATTCGTCAATTTAACTCTTATGGTTCTCGTCGTGGTAACCATGAGGTAATGGTTCGTGGTACTTTTGCTAATATTCGTATTAAAAACCAATTAGCGCCAGGTACAGAAGGTGGTTTCACAACTTATTGGCCTACTGGTGAGCAAATGCCTATATATGATGCGGCAATGAAATATAAAGAAGATGGTACTGGTTTAGTAGTGTTAGCCGGAAATGACTACGGAATGGGCTCTTCTCGTGACTGGGCAGCTAAAGGTACAAATTTACTAGGTGTTAAAACTGTAATCGCTCAGAGTTATGAACGTATTCACCGTTCTAACTTAGTTATGATGGGTGTGTTACCTTTACAGTTTAAAGATGGCGAATCTGCTGATAGTTTAGGCTTAGATGGTACAGAAACGATTTCAGTAGACATCGATGAAAGTGTAAAACCACATGATTTAGTCAAAGTAACTGCTGAAAAAGAAAATGGAGAAGTTATCGACTTCGAAGCAGTTGCACGTTTCGACTCACATGTAGAAATTGACTACTATCGTAATGGCGGTATTTTACAATTAGTATTAAGAAATAAATTAGCAAATTAACTGTTCATTATGAATATAGTTAAGACTGAGACAATCTTTTATGTCTCAGTCTTATTTTATTTTGTGAACGCTAAACATATATAGTTAAAATTTTAAAAGTTTTAACTATTGCTAGGTGAGTCTGTAGAAATGATTTTAAAATGTGTTTTCTGCCTTGCTTTCATTTTTATGTTAATATTTAGATATAAGTAATTTGAACAATTGAAAAGAGGACGTTTATAATGATTTATAGTATTACAGAAATTCCTTCACGTTATGCAGAAACAGATCAAATGGGTGTTATTTATCACGGTAATTATCCAACATGGTTTGAGGTTGCACGCACAGATTATATATCAAAATTAGGTTTTAGCTATAAAGCAATGGAAGAGTCTGGTATTATTTCTCCCGTTACAGATTTAGATATTAAATATATAAAAACAATACAGTATCCTGAAACTGTTAAAATTAAGACATGGGTTGAAAAATATACACGTTTAAGATCAATTTATCGTTATGAAGTATACAACGAGGCTGGCGATTTAGCTACTACAGGTTCAACTGTTTTGACTTGTATTAGAAAGGATAACTTTAAGCCTATTAGGTTAGATAGATATTTTCCGGAATGGCATGCTATGTATGCAGAAGTAGATAAAAGAAATCAAGCTGAAGAAACATTTGAAGTGAAAAATGGCATGCTTTAATTTAGTTTGATGTATAAATGCATAATTCAATGTATGACATTTGTATTTATATACATCAATTCATTTACTGTGTATTTTTGAAGTGTACAAAAGCATGATAAAAATGATTGATAAAAAGAGCCTGGAATGGAACCAGGCTCTTTTTAAGTATATATTAATATATGAATTATAAATTGTGTTATGTGTTTTGAGTTCTATTATTATTTAGCAGAATAAGCAATTTCGTCGACACTATCATTGACGTCTATGAATAAATCGTGATCTTCAAAATACCATAAGTCTTTTTCGGCAATCACTACATCTAAGCCGTCGAAATGGTTTTCGTAACCAATTTCTACATCATCTTTTTGATCAACACTAAATGCAGGGCTAAATCCTTGTTTTAATTGGAATTCTCCACCATAGCGAACGAAAAATTGTAAGACTTTGTTATCTTCAGGTAAATCAAGTTCATCTTTAAACCAAGATACAGCATTATCTGAAAGTTTTATATCCATAATAAAAGTCCCCTCTCATTTCACAAGTTATAGCTTGTGACCATTGGTTACTAATTTTTAAATTAGTACTATATTTATTACCCAATTTTGAGTAATAATAAAAGTAGTATATCATATTTAAGTATAATTTTCTTTGAATTCAAATTAATCAATCATGTTTCAATGTGAAAACGAAGATATTTAGTCACGTTTTGGATTAGTGTGGCATAAATAAATATAAGGATTATAATTTAAATAATAGTAAATGAACGAGAGATGTTATTGTTTATGAATGTAGAATTAAGAAAAGTGCATTTATTCCACAAATGTTAAGTTATGTTTTATATATAATGTTCTGAAATACTCGTTTTGAGAGAAGGTCCAATTCATACGGTTTACTTGGATTATAATAAGAAATAAATTAATAATACAGTGATAGTCTGAGCTATAAATCATTAGTTTAATGAATAAAAAATAGTGAAGCAGAAGTCTATTTTAAAGATTTCTGCTTCACTATAAGGGAAAATTGACTAATGAATAGGTTTATGTTCCATCATTTTCTATTAGCCAGATATTCGTTTTTAAGTATCAGCAGCTGAGGCATTATATTGTCCCAGTCTGAGTATGTTTGCTATTTTTGTTATTGATTGCTAATGACTTTTGTAATAGTTACATCCATTTAATTTTGGGTTCTTCGCCTTTAAATATTCTAACGATGTTTGTTCGGTGTCTAAATATTAATAGAACGCCTACACCGAAACTCACGACTAATAAGATATAATCTCGAATTAATAGTGCACCGATAACACAACAAATTGATGCTATGATACTCGATAATGATACATACTTTGTTAAATAAAGTATACCGAAGAAAATCGCTGCTAAAATGAGTAATAATATAGGATTGATTCCGAGTATAACACCAGCGCTTGTGGCAACCGCTTTTCCACCTTTAAATCCAAGGTAAACTGGATAAACATGACCCAGAATAGCGAATGCGCCTACGATGAGTCCATTTGTGAAAAATGTACTAATAGCACCGTCTGCATGTACTGGTAACCATAGTGGTAAGAACACAACAATAAACCCTTTAAATATATCTAAAAATGTAACTAGGAATCCTGCAGGTTTTCCTAATACTCTAAAACTGTTTGTTGCTCCTGTATTCCCACTACCAAATTGTCTAATATCTTTTTTGAAAAATAATTTACCTATTACATAGCCACTTGGGAAAGCACCAATGAGATAACTTAAAATTAACATGATAATTATCATCACCATACATAATCCACATCCTTTAATGACATTAAAATTATTTTACCATATATGACCTCGGTTAGACGAATAAAAATTTATAACTGTAGTAAAACAGGGTTTAAATATTAATTTGATACTTGCAATTTATCAAGATTTATATAAGAATAACTAATGTATAGTTTTAAAAACGAACGTACGTTTGTAGGAGGGCGAAACGATTGGCAATGAACAAACAAAATAAATATTCGGATGATTCCATTCAGGTTTTAGAAGGGCTAGAAGCAGTAAGAAAAAGACCTGGTATGTATATTGGTTCTACCGATAAAAGAGGATTACATCATTTAGTGTATGAAGTTGTCGATAATTCCGTCGATGAAGTATTAAACGGTTTTGGTAATGAAATATTAGTTACAATAAATAAGGACGAAAGTATTACTATAGAAGATGATGGACGTGGGATGCCAACCGGAATTCATACATCGGGTAAACCTACTGTTCAAGTAATATTTACAGTACTTCATGCAGGCGGTAAATTTGGACAAGGTGGATATAAAACTTCAGGTGGTCTACACGGTGTAGGTGCATCAGTTGTAAATGCATTAAGTGAATGGTTAGAAGTAGAAATATACAGAGATGGTGCTATCTATAAACAACTATTTAGTCATGGTGGTGTACCAGCTACTGGATTAGAAAAATTAGGTAAAACTAGAAAAACAGGTACTAAAGTTACCTTTAAACCAGATGCTGAAATTTTCAAATCAGCAACATCTTTTAACTATGATGTGTTGAGCGAACGTTTACAAGAATCAGCATTTTTGCTTAAAAATCTTAGAATTACACTTAAAGATTTGAGAGCTGGCAAAGAAAGAGAAGATGTTTTCCACTATGAAGATGGTATAAAAGAATTTGTGAGTTATGTAAATGAAGGTAAAGAAGTGTTACACGATGTAGCAAACTTTGCTGGCACTGCTAATGATATAGAAGTAGAGGTTGCATTTCAGTATAATGATCAATATTCGGAAAGCATCTTGAGTTTTGTCAATAATGTGCGTACTAAAGATGGCGGCACTCATGAAGTTGGCTTTAAAACAGCAATGACGAGAGTGTTTAATGATTATGCTAGACGTATTAATGAATTAAAAGAAAAAGATAAGAACCTAGATGGTAATGATATAAGAGAAGGTTTGACTGCGATTATTTCAATTCGTATACCTGAGGAATTATTACAATTCGAAGGACAAACTAAGTCTAAATTAGGTACACCTGAAGCCAGAAGTGCAGTAGATTCAGTTGTATCTGAAAAATTACCTTATTATTTAGAAGAAAAAGGACAATTGTCAAAAACCCTCGTTAAAAAAGCATTAAAAGCCCAACAAGCAAGAGAAGCAGCACGTAAAGCAAGAGAAGATGCGCGATCAGGTAAGAAAAACAAGCGAAAAGATACATTATTATCCGGAAAGTTAACACCTGCGCAAAGTAAGAATACAGAGAAAAAAGAATTATATTTAGTTGAGGGTGATTCAGCTGGTGGTTCTGCAAAATTGGGGCGTGACCGGAAATATCAAGCAATTTTACCGTTAAGAGGTAAAGTTATAAACACTGAAAAAGCACGCTTAGAAGATATTTTTAAAAATGAAGAGATTAATACGATTATCCACACAATAGGTGCTGGTGTAGGTAATGAATTTAAATTAGAAGATAGCAATTACAATCGTGTAATTATAATGACAGATGCGGATACGGATGGCGCACATATTCAAGTGCTTTTATTAACATTCTTCTTTAAATATATGAAACCTTTAGTAGAAGCAGGTAGAGTATTTATAGCATTACCTCCATTGTATAAACTGGAAAAAGGTAAGGGTGCTTCTAAAAAAATAGAATATGCATGGACAGATGAAGAATTAGAAAAACTACAAAAGAAATTAGGTAAAGGATTTAGTTTGCAGCGTTATAAAGGTTTAGGGGAAATGAACGCTGATCAATTATGGGAAACAACAATGAACCCAGATACAAGAACGCTGATTCGAGTACAAGTTGATGATGAATTACGTTCATCGAAACGCGTAACAACTTTAATGGGAGACAAAGTAGCTCCTAGACGTGAATGGATTGAAAAACATGTTGAATTTGGTCTTCAAGAAGATCAAAGCATTCTGGATAACAATGAAATTCAAATACTAGAGCAGGATTATTCTAATGAGGAGGAAATGAATTGAGTGAAATAATTCAAGATTTGTCGCTGGAAGATGTTATTGGCGACCGATTTGGTAGATATAGTAAATACATCATTCAAGAGCGTGCATTACCAGATGTTCGTGATGGGCTTAAACCTGTTCAAAGACGTATTTTATACGCTATGTATTCTAGTGGTAATACATTTGATAAAAATTTCCGTAAAAGTGCAAAAACTGTCGGTGATGTTATCGGACAATATCACCCTCATGGTGATTTATCTGTATATGATGCTATGGTTCGTTTGAGTCAAGATTGGAAATTGCGACATGTGCTGATAGAAATGCAAGGTAATAATGGTAGTATTGATAACGACCCAGCAGCTGCTATGCGTTATACTGAAGCGAAATTAAGCAGAATCTCAGAAGAGTTATTAAGAGATATTAATAAAGAAACTGTACCATTTATGCCTAACTACGATGATACGACAATGGAACCAATGGTATTACCTGCTAGACTGCCACATTTGTTAATCAATGGAAGTACAGGTATATCTTCAGGTTATGCTACGGATATACCTCCGCATAATCTTGCTGAAGTTATTCAAGCAACATTGAAGTATATAGATAATCCAAACATCACTGTTAGTCAGTTGATGAAGTATATCAAAGGTCCCGATTTTCCTACAGGTGGTATTATTCAAGGGATTGATGGTATTAAGAAAGCTTATGAAACAGGAAAAGGTAAAATTGTTGTTCGCTCTAAAGTCGATGTCGAAGAATTGAGAAATGGTAGAAAAGAACTCATCGTTACTGAATTACCTTATGAAGTTAACAAAAGTTCACTTGTTAAAAAGATGGATGAACTGCGAGCAGATAAAAAAGTAGATGGTATTGTAGAAGTACGTGACGAAACAGACCGTACAGGACTGCGAATTGCCATTGAATTAAAGAAAGATGTCAATAGCGAAGCGGTTGCTAATTTTTTATATAAAAACACAGACTTACAAGTTGCATATAATTTTAATATGGTAGCAATCAGTGACGGTCGTCCACTTCTTATGGGTGTTCGTCAATTTATAGACAGTTATCTCAATCATCAGATTGATGTAGTTACTAAACGTACACGTTTTGAATTAGATAATGCAGAAAGTAGAATGCATATTGTAGAAGGTCTAATGAAAGCTTTGTCAATTTTAGATGAAGTTATTAAACTCATTAGAAATTCAAAAAATAAAAAAGACGCTAAAGTTAATTTGGTTTCTGAGTTTGATTTTACAGAAGCACAAGCTGAAGCTATTGTTACGTTGCAACTATATCGTCTGACAAATACAGATATAGTACAATTACAAGAAGAACATGATGAATTAAAAGCTAAAATTGCACATTTAAAAAATATTTTAGATAACCATGATGCTTTGTTAAATGTTATCAAAGAAGAATTGGGAGAAATAAAAAATAAATATAAACAACAACGTTTATCTACTATAGAAGCTGAAATCAGTGAAATCAAAATTGACAAAGAGGTCATGGTGCCAAGCGAAAATGTGATTATGAGTATTACGAAACATGGTTATATAAAACGAACATCGTTACGTAGCTTTAATGCCAGTGGTGTAGAAGAGCTAGGTGTAAAAGATGGGGATACAATGCTCAAATATCAAGAAGTAAATACATTAGATACAGCATTAATATTCACTAATAAAGGCAGACATCTTTATATACCAGTTCATAAACTTTCAGAGATTAAATGGAAAGATTTAGGACAACATGTATCACAGATTGTGCCTATTGATGAAGGCGAGCACGTTATAGATGTTTATTGTGAAAGTGATTTTAAACCAGATGTATTTTATATTTTAGCTACGCGAAATGGCATGATTAAGAAAAGTAATGTCTCTATGTTTAAAACGTCAAGATACAATAAACCACTTGTCTCTATGAAACTAAAAGATAATGATGAAGTGATCAATGTAATGAGATTAGATGAACCACAAACGATTACTGTTTTAACACACAAAGGGATGTCATTAACATACAGTAGTGAAGAGTTATCAGATACTGGACTAAGAGCCGCTGGTGTTAAATCTATTAACCTTAAAAGTGAGGACTATGTTGTGTTAACACAAATCGTTAATGAAAATAACACGATCTTGATGGCGACTCAACGTGGTTCACTAAAACGCATAAGATTTAATATTTTACAAAATGCTAAACGTGCACAACGCGGTATCACATTATTAAAAGAGCTTAAAAAAATACCGCATCGCATCGTAGCAGCTAACGTTGTTCAGCCGGATCATACAACTTATACAGTATATTCAAAACAACATGAAGAAAGCGGCAATATTAAAGATATTCATTTATCGGAACAATATACCAATGGTAGCTTTGTAGTAGATGTTAAAGAATTTGGTGAAGTTGTTAATATGATCGTTAAATAACACTAGTTTTAAAATTTTGTTAGTAAATACAACAATATAATGATAAAATACCTATAAGGTGTAACAAAAATGAAGCAAGAGATTTATAGTAATGTGAAAAGGTGCTGTGCAAAGCTTGATGATAAGTACTTCACCGATTCATTTATTTTCATGTCTACATAAGCATTGGATTTTGTTTATAAACATGAATGAAACTATAAATCTCTTGATTTTACTATGAAAATTAATTTGTATAGATGAGAGGGATTAAATTGAGCAATTTTGATAGTTTGATTCCGGATTGGTTCAAAGCATTTGTTCAAGTCGGGAATGATTTAATCTGGTCACAATACTTAATTGGACTTTTAATTACAGCAGGTATATTTTTTACCATTGGATCTAAGTTCGTACAATTAAGATGGATACCGGAAATGTTTCGAGCAATTGGTGAAAAACCTGAAACATTAGAAAATGGAAAAAAAGGGATTTCACCATTCCAAGCATTTGCAATTAGTGCAGGTTCTCGTGTTGGTACTGGTAATATTGCCGGTGTTGCGACAGCAATTGTGTTAGGAGGCCCTGGTGCAGTATTCTGGATGTGGATTATTGCTTTTATCGGAGCAGCCAGTGCATTTATTGAAGCGACGCTTGCGCAAGTGTATAAGGTGCCTGATGAAGAAGGTGGTTATCGTGGTGGACCAGCTTATTACATAACTAAAGGACTCAACCAAAAATGGTTAGGTGTTGTTTTTGCGGTATTAATTACAGTGACATTTGCATTTGTTTTTAATACAGTACAATCAAACACAATAGCTGAATCATTAAAAACGCAATATAATGTAAGCCCTATTGTTACTGGTATAATCTTAGCTATTGTTACTGCTATTATTATATTTGGAGGCGTAAGAAGTATTGCAACATTATCTTCTATAATTGTGCCTGTGATGGCAATTATTTATATAGGTTTAGTTGCTGTAATATTAATATTCAACTATGATCAAATCATACCAATGATTGCAACTATTGTTAAAAATGCATTTGGATTTGAACAAGCAACTGGAGGCGCTGTTGGTGCAGCTGTTCTTCAAGGTATTAAACGTGGTTTGTTCTCAAACGAAGCTGGTATGGGTTCTGCGCCAAATGCTGCTGCTACAGCTGCTGCGCCACACCCAGTTAAACAAGGTTTGATCCAATCATTAGGCGTATTCTTTGATACGATGTTAGTATGTACGGCAACGGCGATAATGATTTTATTATATACTGGATTGGAATTTGGAGAGAATGCAGCACAAGGCGTTGCAGTTACACAATCTGCATTGAATGAACATTTAGGTAGTGCAGGTGGTATTTTCTTAACGATTGCGATTACTTTATTTGCATTTTCTTCTGTTATCGGTAATTATTATTATGGTCAATCGAACATGGAATTTTTATGGGAAAATAAAACTGTATTATTTATTTTCAGATGTTTAGTTGTTGTACTTGTCTTCGTTGGCGCAGTTGTGAAAACTGAAACGGTATGGAGTACGGCAGATGTATTTATGGGTCTAATGGCGATTGTCAACTTAGTAGCTATTATTGGTTTATCTAACATTGCTTTCGCAGTTATGAATGATTACCAACGTCAACGTAAAGCCGGCAAAAAGCCTGTATTTAAACCTGAAGAGTTAGAAATCAACTTGTTCGGTATTGAGAGTTGGGGAATGAAGAAAAAATAATCTTGTTTAAATATTAGTGTAAAGATTTAAATGTTTCTTTATTATCATATTTTCTTTAATATTAATTTATATATAGGCAGTAATATAAAGTTATGTTAAACATTTGATTTTATATTACTGCTTTTTAATATACACTGTAATGCTTTAGTCCATAATATTTATATACTATCAATACATTTTTTATTCGTAGTTGTTATTATGAATTATGGGTGTTTAGTTAATTTTTAATAAAACATGGCAAAATATATGTTTGGGAAATGGTCATTGTGTTATGATTAACATTAGTTATTTTAAATATTAAACGTTATGTATTGTGTCACAAAAGTGCATAATTTTTTTATTATGCACTAAAAGACCAATATATTTTGAAAAATAAGGTTTGGTGATGTTATGTCAAATGAAGATAATTTAAAGCAAGAAACAGAATCTAAGAAAAGTAAGTTAAAATTAAGTTTCCCCGAAACGCGGTTTATGAAGTTTTTAGGAGGCAAAGATTTAGTTTTTGCTTTGCTTATATTGATATTTATTGGCTGTGCTATTTTTATATTTGATCAAGTTTCTTATATTTTTAAACCATTTATAATTGTTTTTAATACAATTGTAGCACCGATCATTGTATCGATTATATTATATTATTTATTTAACCCATTAGTTAACTTGATGGAACGATATAATATATCAAGACTTTGGGGTGTGATTATATTATTCTTAGTCATTATTGGTGTGATTGCGTTAGCTATTAATTTATTAATACCTGTGATTGGCGCTCAGTTTAAAAGTTTTGGAAATAACTTCCCATACTATGTAGATAAGGTTAATAAATTTATAGATAGTGTAACGAAATACTCTTTAATTTCTAATTTTTATGGACAAATTCAAGATCAATTAGATTCATTGGCGAAAAAATTACCTTCAATGGTGAGTGATTATTTTAATGGTTTTGGTTCTAAAGTTAAAAATTTTGCTGAAGCTTTAGTAAATGTTGGCGTTGTGATTGCTACAACACCATTTGTTTTATTCTTTATGTTAAAAGACGGGCACCGCTTCAAAGAATTTTCAACAAATTTGATGCCGCCTAAATTTAGAAAAGATTTTCATGATTTATTAGATAAAATGAGTCTACAAGTTGGTTCTTATATCCAAGGACAAATTATCGTATCGTTCTGTATTGGTATATTATTATTTATTGGGTATAGTATCATCGGTTTAGACTACAGTTTAATTTTAGCTTCAATCGCTGCAGTCACAAGTGTTGTTCCATATATTGGTCCGACGATTGCGATTTCACCAGCTATTATAATTGCTTTAATTACTTCACCGATTATGTTGCTGAAGTTAGTGGTTGTTTGGACAGCTGTTCAATTTATTGAAGGGCATTTCATTTCTCCGAATATCATGGGTAAAACATTGAAAATTCATCCATTGACAATTATATTCATCTTACTAAGTGCAGGTAATTTATTAGGTGTTGTCGGTGTTATTTTAGGTATTCCTGCATATGCGATATTGAAAGTATTAGTTTCGCATTTATTTACCATGTACAAACGTCGTTATAATAAATATTATGGTGATGATGCAGGGGAATATGAAATTACTTCTGATGAAGAAATTCGTTGATTTAAAATTTAAACAATGTATTATAAGGCTGAGACATAAGGTTCTTGGTCAAGTAAAAAAAGGCAATTTCTATTGAAATAATATAGAAATTGTCTTTTTCATTATTGTTTTGACTATTGATAGCTTGTTGAGCTATTACTTTTCTTATATTAAGTGCCATCAATACAAAGCCAAGTTCTCTTTTGACGTGTTTACTTTCTTAACCGAATACATTTTTAGGGGTTGTTTCAACGAGTTCATTCACATGTCGTGACATATCACTTATAGCGATTTTGTAACGTGCGGACGCCCGGGAAATGATATGAGCGAGAGACTACAGGCTCGAGCCATATCCCAGGCAAGCATGCACAATCAAAATCGTAAGATTTTTATTTAAAATGGACTCATCCATCATGTGTAATCATATTAAGTTATATCATTTGGTGAAATTAAAATTATAAATTTCTAGCAGTTGTATATGTTAAATCATGTTTTTTAATATTATAAAACAGTTACTTCTTTAAATAATAAATACGAAAATTTTTCCATTGTTTTAAAACACATCACTCATAGCGATTTTGTAACGTGCGGACGTCCGGGGAAATGATATGAGCGAGAGACTACAGGCTCGAGCCATATCCCCAGGCAAGCATGCACGATCAAAATCGTAGTATTTTAAATATAAAGAGGACCAATCCATATTAAGGATTGGCCCTCTTATTTTGAGAATGGGGATTTATGTTCCAATCTCTTTTATGATTGACAAGATGGGATGAAATATTCATTTTAAGTGAATTAGCTTCCCGTTCTGCTCATTTTTATTTTGTTTATAAGATGATTCCATGTGTAAACTTTTAAACGAAGTATACAGAGTCTAACAATATTGTAATATATAACGTGTATAAGAATTATTTATTAAAAATAAAAATTGTGCTATATTTTAAATATTATATGAATATAGAAAAGTGATGTGAACACATGTCAAAGAAGTTAGGAAATAAAATATTAACAATAATGAAAGTTATATTTGCACTTTCGTTATTTATATTAGTTGCTTTTACGTTATATAAAGAATTAGCGAATATAAATTTAAAAGAAACGATTCATTCTTTAAAAGATATTAATAGTGTATGGTTGGTTGTGTTGTTTATGAGTGGCGGCTTAGCTATATTGATTTTATCGATGTATGATGTAATTTTAGCTAAGGTATTACATTTGAAAATTTCTTTCGTTAAAACCGTACGTATAGGATATATTGTAAATGCTTTGAATGCAGTATTGGGTTTTGGAGGATTTATAGGAGCGAGCGTAAGATTTTTATTATATAAAGATACTACGGAAGATAAAAAAGGATTACTACACACTATTTCTATTGTTTTAATCTCTATGTTGACTGGTTTGAGTATGCTCTCTATTTTAGTAGTATTTCATGTATTTGATGTTAGGCATATATTTAGTCCATTCCCTTGGGTTAGATGGTTAATGTATATTGTAGCATTATTTTTGCCGATCTTTATTTTCTTTACAATTTGGAAACCAGTCAATAAAAACAGTAAACTGACTGGGATATATTGCACCATTGTTTCTAGTATTGAATGGATGATTGCTGCTTTAGTGTTATACATGGCACTGTTAATTGTTGGTATACATGTGCATTTTCCTGTATTCATGGGGATATTTATCATTGGCGCTTTATCTGGGTTAATGAGTTTCATTCCTGGAGGATTTGGAACATTTGATTTGGTACTATTACTAGGATTGAAAAGTTTAAACATTCCAGAAGAGAAAATTGTTTTAGCTTTATTACTCTACAGGTTAGCTTATTACCTATTTCCTGTTTTAATTGCACTTATTCTCTCAACATTTGAATTCAGAAATACTGCAAAACGTTATTGGGATGACTCTAAAATTATGATACCTGTCAAAGATATGTCATCACTTCTAGCATCTTATCAAAAAGATATTTTAACAAGAATTCCAGCGTTTTCCATTGCATTATTACTTTTATTTACGAGTATTTTATTTTTCTTTAATAACATTACAATTATTTATGATGGGCTATATAGTAACAATCATGCGTTTTATTATATTATAGCGTCTATCCATACTAGTGCATGTTTATTATTATTGTTAAATGTGATTGGTGTATATCATTTATCTAAGAGAGCACTTTTGTTCGCTATCTGTTCAATCATCATTATATTTAGCGTCACAGTTTATACTTATCCTTCTTTGATTCTTTTGAGTTGGTTAATAACTATGTTCGTAATGCTTGTTTTATTTTATAGAAGTGCACGCGTCATAAAGCGTCCATTTAGATATACGAAACTATTGTCTAGTGTAATCATAGGCGCACTAGTGTTGTTCATAAACCATGTGTTTATAAAGAATACATTTTATACTTTAGATATTTATCATTTAGAAGTAGATACCTCTCTTTTAAGATATTATTTTTGGTTCACAATTATTACGGTAGTTATTATAGTAAGTGTTATTGTGTGGTGGTTTGAAGCAAGATTTAAATCTGCAGGCAGTGATCACAATCTAGAGCAATGTGAAACAATCATTCAAAAATTTGGCGGGAATTATTTAAGTCATCTAATTTATAGTGGCGATAAGAAGTTTTTCTTTAATGAACAGCAAGACGCATTTGTGATGTATCGTTATAAACGAAATGCATATATTGTTTTGGGTGATCCTATCGGAAATAGTGCATCGTTCCATGAGTTGCTTGAAACATTTTATAATGAAGCACACTATTTAGGTTACGATATTATTTTTTATCAAGTAACTGACAAATATATGTCAATTTACCATGATTTTGGAAATCAATTTTTTAAATTAGGTGAAGAAGCCATTATTGATTTATCAACTTTCACTACTTCAGGAAAAAAGAAGCGCGGTTTGCGTGCTACCTTGAACAAACTAGAAGATTTGGGTTGTAATTTTGAGATGTTAGAACCGCCTTTTTCACAAAACATATTTGATGAATTGAAACAAATAAGTGATGATTGGTTATCAGGCTCTACAGAAATGCAATTTTCAGTAGGAAATTTTAGTGAACATTATATATCACAGGCGCCGATTGGAGTCATTAGAGATAAAGAAAAAGTTATTATTGGTTTTTGTACATTTATGCCTGTGAATGACAATTCGACATTATCTATTGATTTAATTCGTTGGAAATCAGATGCTTCCTTACCACTGATGGATAGTTTATATCTGCATATGCTATTATGGGCTAAAGCAAATCATTATCAATACTTTAATATGGGCATGGCCACACTGTCTAATGTAGGTAAAGTACCGTTTTCATTTTACAGAGAAAGACTTGCTGGTAGAATATTTGAGCATTTCAATGGCTTATATAGATTTCAAGGTTTAAGACGTTATAAAGAAAAGTTCAATCCCAACTGGCAACCAAGATTTTTAGTATATCGTAAAGGAAATTCATTATGGGTAAGTATGACAAAAGTCATGCGCGTAATTAGAAAAAAATAATAAAAAACAACCAACAATCCCGTTAATGATTGTTGGTTGTTTTTTGGAGTTATAGCTTTTAATGGTTTTTGTAGTCAATGCCGGAGAAGTTATTAACTACTTTTTAATAAACTAACTATATACTTTCTAAATATCATTTTGACTCTAACTATATTTATGAATTTCTAGTTACCCCTTTGTCCAAGGTGTAAATATAATATATCATCAATAGAAAACGCTTTCAATACTATAATATCATCTCATGTGAATAAAAATTGACATTTTATATAGTTAATTTCATTTTGAAACTTAAATGTATTTTTACATCGGATTAAAGTTAATATTTGCAATTTGAATTATTATCATTTGTTATATTATTAAAATACATTCAATATTTTAAGATTATGTAGTAACATGTAAATATTAATGCTTGCAGTGTGCGCAATGGGGTGAAAAAATGAAAAAAGTTATCGTTTGTTTGGTATTAATAATACTTTTAGTTGCGTTAACGTTATCAATTAAGTCGTTATATGATACCATACACACAAATTACAAAGGTTCGAACCAATCTGCTCAAAATGAAAAGTTTAAAAAGGAAAAAAATCCAAAGTATAAAATACCTAAGATTAATGTATTATCGCAACAATTCAGTGAAAATTTCATGAATAGTGATGTAAGAAATCATTATATGCATATTTCAATAGGTATGCACAAGCGTAAAGTTGAAACATATTTTGGTGATAGTGAAAATATAATACAAATTGCTAATGTGAAAGCACATAAATATGGTAACATTGCAGTTTTGTTTAAAAATGATAAAGTTCAACGAATTTTTGTTGTTCCTGATAATGTTACTGTTGAATCATTTGCTCAAGTACATGGTCAAAGAACATTTAATAGTCATAATCGCACGATAATATATGATGATAATCCATCTAATCATTTTTCTGTTAAAGTATATTTTGATTCAAATGAAAAAGTGACGGCAATAGAAAATATAGATCAAATATCTACTATAGAATAGATATTAATGAACGTGGACATAATGTTCATTATCAACTTTAAGGACTTATCCGAATTAACAGGATGAGTCTTTTTTTATTTGAATTTATATGAGGTGAAAGAATTGCGGTTTTCAAGAAAATGATGAAATTATCACTTAATTAAAGTAAATGAAGGTTCGAGTACGTCTTTATTTAATATAACTAATAGCGCAATAGTTTATAAAATGGTAAGATATTTATATTTTTGGTCCGATTAGTATAAACCAACGCTTTTGTGCTATATAAATAAATTAATAAAAACATGGAATATAAAGTAATATAAAAATTAAAATTTCAAATAAACTACCAAAATATAAATTATTATGATAATATGAAAACGGTTACAAAAATAGAGGTGATTTTTATAGTAACAATAAAAGAGGTAGCTAAATTAGCGGGTTGTTCTGTAGCAACGGTATCTAGAGTTATCAATAATAATGGATATGTAAAAGCTCAAACAAAAACACAAATTGAACGTGCGATTCATGAGCTTAACTATCAACCTAATGAAGCAGCACGTACATTATATAAACGTAAGTCAAAAATGATTGGTTTATTATTGCCAGATATCAGTAATCCTTTTTTTACATTGATAGCGAGAGGTGTTGAAGATATAGCGCTTGCGCATGGTTTTCAAGTTTTAATTGGCAATAGTGACAACGATGTTGATAAGGCTAAAAATTATCTATCTACTTTCAATGCTTATAATTGTGTAGGCGTGATTGCTACAGCATTTGCTGATGATCAAATCGAAAAGTTATTAGTATCACAAGGTATTCATTATGTATTTGTAGATCGTGTTAAAGATGAAGGTAATGGTATTTCTATGAATCATTTTGAAGGCGGACAATTACAAGCTCGGCTTGTGTTAGAAGGTAAGCCAAAAAATATTTTGATTCTTCATTTAGATTTGAATATTGGTGCATTTAAATTGAGAATAGATGGCATTAAACAAGAATTGAACAATTATGATGTAAGTTATTACGATTGTTCAGCCGAGACTTTAAAAAATAAAAGTGCATTTATTTCATTAGTTAAAGATTTACATATTGATAGTATTATATGTAGCAATGATGTACTTGCAATTGAAACAATGGGACTTATTCAGCAATTTCAATTGAAAGTTCCTGAAGAGATTCAAATTGTGGGTTATGACAATATACCTTTTTCTGCAATGACATTTCCTCAAATTGCAACTATTGATCAGTCCGCGTATTTTTTAGGACAACAAGCGGTATCAATTTTATTGAAATTAAATAAAAACTGTGTAGTGAATCAACAAGATCATACGTTAAAGTTATCTACTAAACGCAGAGGTAGTATTAGATTTGAGTAATAATATGTAACGGGTTACATAAAATATGATTTAACGAAAGGGGATTTAAATGTATAAAACAGGTATTTTAAACAGCGAAATTTCTAAGGTATTAAGTAATTTAGGGCATACAGATAAAATTATCATTGCTGATTGTGGATTACCAGTACCAGATGGTGTTAAAAAAATAGATTTAGCATTAACTTTTGGACACCCTTCATTTGAAGAAGTATTTAATTTAGTTAAAGCACATATGAAAATTGAACAGCTTACTATTGCAAATGAAATGATCAAACAAAATAGTGAGTTATATGTGAAATTATTAGCTGAAAATATTGATATGGTCACGGAATCCCATGAAGATTTAAAAATGTATAGTAAGGATGTTAAAGCAATTATAAGAACAGGTGAAGCGACACCTTACGCAAATGCAATTTTATCAAGCGGTGTTTTATTTTAAGGGGTGAAAAATATGATAACGATGAATCAAATTCATAAATCATTTGGTCAAAATGATGTCTTAAGAGGTGTTGATTTTGAAATCAATGATGCAGAAATACATGCCTTAATGGGTGAAAATGGTGCAGGTAAGAGTACGCTCATGAAAATATTAACAGGTGTATATAACGCTGATAGCGGTAATGTGTTAGAAAACGGTCAACCTATTCATTTTAAAAATACGATGGATGCTGAACAAAACGGTGTGTCATTTATACAGCAAGAATTAAATATTTGGCCAAATCTTACCGTGCTTGAAAATTTATTTTTAGGAAAAGAAGAAACAAAAGTTTTTGGCATTGTTGATAATAAAAAAATGAAACAACGTGCTTTGGCTATTTTCAAAAAATTAAATATTGATATCGATTTAAACCGCATGGCAGGTACTTTATCAGTCGGCATGCAACAGATGCTCGAAATCAGTAAAGCATTAATGGAAAAATCGAAAATCATTATCATGGATGAGCCTACTGCAGCCCTGACAAATAACGAAATAAATACGTTGTTTGAACAAATCAAAAATTTAAAAAAAGAAGGCGTTTCTTTTATATATATATCGCATAGAATGGAAGAAATTTTTGCAATCTCAGATCGTATTACAGTAATGAGGGATGGTCGTTCGATATTAACTAAAGAAACTCAAAATACGACGCATGCTGAGATAGTAAAATCTATGATTGGTAGAGATTTAGATAATCAATACCCTGTTAGACAATATCGTCAAGGTGATGTTGTGCTTTCTGTTGAAAATTTGGATTCGGCTGAACATCATTTAAAACATATTCATTTTGATTTACATAAAGGCGAAATACTTGGTTTTAGTGGTTTGATGGGTGCCGGTCGTTCAGAAATTATGAGAGTACTTTTTGGCTTAGATAAAGGGAATAAATCGGTGAAACTTAACAATAAGCAATTACAGATTCAAAATCCTAACCAATCCATTTCACAAGGTCTGGCTTTTATCACTGAAAATAGAAAAGAAGAAGGTTTAGTTTTACAGGATTCAATTTTAGAAAACATTACATTACCTGCTTTGAAAAGTTTTTCAAGTTCTGGTTTTTTAACACAACATGCTATGGAACAATATTCAGAACAAATGGTTCAGCGTTTAAATATTAAAGGCAAAATAGGAGATACTTGTGGCAATTTATCAGGTGGTAATCAACAGAAAGTAGTTTTAGCTAAATGGATTGCGACTGCACCACACGTGTTAATACTAGATGAACCAACACGAGGCATTGATGTAGGTGCTAAACGTGAGATATACCAATTGATGCATGAATTAACTGACCGAGGTATGTCTATTATTATGATTTCATCAGAACTACCAGAGATTATAGGTATGAGTGATAGAGTTGCGGTTGTACATGAAGGGTCCATTGCAGGAATATTAGAGGGTTCAGCTATCACAGAAGAACGTATTATGACTTTAGCTACAGGAGGAAAATTAAATGAAACAGTCTAAATTATCATTTTCTTATTCGTATTTGGAAAAAATTATACCTTTTATTGGGTTAATACTATTAGTTGTTATTATTAGTATATTAAATAGTGCTTTTTTAGAACCTTCTAACTTATTTAATTTATTAAGACAAGTTTCTATTAATGGTTTGATTGCATTTGGCATGACTTTCGTAATATTGACTGGAGGCATTGATTTATCAGTAGGTTCAACGTTAGCGTTATCTAGTGCTTTTGTAGCGATTTTAATGGTTTCAGGTATGGATTCTATTGTAGCTTTATTCATGGGTTGTATATTTGGTGCGATTTTGGGAGCTGTGAACGGCTTACTCATCACGATAGGTAAAATGGCACCTTTCATTGCAACACTAGCTACAATGACTGTATTCAGGGGACTAACGCTTGTCATTACAGATGGAAATCCCATTACAAATTTAAATGGTAGTTATGCATTTCAATTATTTGGTAGAGGCTATTTTTTAGGTATTCCAGTACCAGCTGTCACAATGTTTATTACATTTATCATATTATATATTGTGCTACATAAAACCGTATTTGGTAGACAGACTTATGCTATGGGTGGTAATGAAAAAGCAGCATTTATTTCAGGAATTAAAGTTAATAAAATCAAAATAATGATTTATAGTTTAGCCGGCTTAATGTCAGCTATGGCAGGATCAATTTTAACTTCACGTTTAAATTCAGCACAACCAACAGCAGGGATGTCCTATGAATTGGATGCCATTGCAGCAGTTGTACTAGGAGGAACTTCTTTAACTGGTGGTAAAGGTCGTATTGTTGGAACATTAATTGGTGTGTTAATTATTGGTGTTTTGAACAATGGTTTGAATTTACTAGGTGTATCTTCATTTTACCAACAAGTGGTAAAAGGTGTCGTTATTATCATTGCAGTACTGATAGATAGAAAAAATAAATAATTGGAGGTGTTGATATTGAAAAAACTTTTTATAACTACAATAACTATTTTATTATTTTTAGCAGGTTGTTCTCTAGAATCACCTATAGAAAAAAATGATAATGGTAAAGTAGATAAGAAAAAATCTGATGTTGTTATTGGTGTGAGTATTTCTACCTTAAATAACCCTTTCTTTGTGAAAATTAAAGATGGCATTGAGAAAGAGGCAAAGAAACAAGGTGTCAAAGTTAAGTTTGCAGATGCTCAAGATGATGCAGCGAAACAAGCTAATGATATTGATGATTTAATACAACAAAAAGTGGATTACCTGATTGTAAATCCAACAGATTCTGATGCGATATCAGGTAGTATCCAAATCGCGAATGATGAGGCAATACCAGTTATTACATTAGACCGAGATGTAGCTAAAGGGGATGTTGCATCATTTATTGCTTCCGATAATATCAAAGGCGGTGAAATGGGTGGCGAACTCATTGTCGATGAATTAGGTGAAGATGCGAAAGTAGCGGAACTTGAGGGCGTTCCTGGTGCCAGTGCTACACGTGAACGTGGTAAAGGTTTCCATAACGTCGCAGATAAATCACTTGATGTAGTTTCCAAACAAAGCGCTAAGTTTAATAGAACAGAAGGTTTAAATGTAACACAAAATATTATTCAAGCTCATCCTGATATCAAAGCTATTTTTGCTCAAAATGATGAAATGGCTTTAGGGGCAGTAGAAGCGATAGGAAATAAGGATATTAAAGTCGTTGGTTTTGATGGTAATGAAGATGCGATAAAATCTGTTGAAAAGGGTAAGTTGTTTGCTACAGTTGCGCAACAACCTAATTTGATGGGAGAAGAAAGTATTAAAACAATAATGAATTTATATAATGGTAAAAAGGTTGAGAAAAAGAATAAAATACCTTTAGAAATGAAACGACAATAAGTTATTTTGAAGTTTGAGTAATAAATAAAAACCGGATGCAAAAGGCACCGGTTTTTTTATGTGCTTACTTATATTTTTGACGTTCTTGCTGTTCTTGAGCATATCGTTCAGGGTTTTTCTTATAAAAATTTTGATGCTCTTTTTCAGCTTCATAAAATGTAGAAGCGGGTAATATTTTTGTAGCAATAGCTTTTTCTTTATCTATACTTTGTTTTAATTGTTCTACATAATCTTCAGCCACCGCTTTTTGGTCTTCATTTGTATAAAAAATTGCTGTCTTATATTGTGACCCTCTATCTTGAAATTGTCCACCTTCATCAGTTGGATCTATTACAGAAAAGAATATTTCTAATAATTTATTGTAGGAAAATAGAGCGACATCATACTCTATTTCAACTGTTTCGTAATGCCCGGTGTTACCCGTTTTAACTTCTTCATACGACGGATTATCTGTATGACCTCCCATGTAACCAGAAGTCACTTTCTCAATACCTTCAAATGTGTCGAAAGGCTTGACCATACACCAAAAGCAACCTCCAGCGAAGTATGCCTTGTTTATATTCATGTTTAACATCCTTTCCATATTAGACCTTAGTACCATATATTAAGATATCACTTGATTTTTATTCAGTTTTTATATAACTTTAATATATGTTAATTATAGTACATAGCAGTGCAATTTTGAAGATATAAGGTTGATTACATATGAATGAACACAAACACAGTAGTAAAGAAAGTGCAAACACAGAAGAACAACCGACGATGCGTAGGACAAAAAAGAAGAAATTAAAAAAATTTCCGATTGTAATTTTAATCATTGTAATTATTTTAGCCATTATAGTTGGTTATTCTGTTCATGGTTATAAATCAGGTATTGAATACGCAAAAGATCATGGCAAAACGCTCAAGCAACATAAATTTAATGGTGCTAAAAAAAATGATGGAAAAATTACGATTATGGTCTTAGGTGCAGATAAAGAGCAAGGTGGTATTTCTAGAACCGACTCAATTATGATTGCACAATATGATTATATTCATAAAAAGATGAAGATGATGTCTGTAATGCGAGATATTTATGCAGATATACCTGGCAATGGGCAACATAAAATTAATTCAGCTTATTCTATCGGTGGACCTGAATTATTACGACAAACATTAAAGAAAAACTTAGGTATAGACCCTGAGTATTATGCAATACTTGATTTTACCGGTTTTGAAAAAATGATTGATGAACTGGAACCTAATGGTGTACCGATTGATGTTGAAAAAGATATGTCTAAAAATATAGGTGTATCGCTTAAAAAAGGTCATCATCGATTAAATGGTAAAGAATTATTAGGTTATGCTAGATTCAGACATGATGAAGAAGGCGATTTCGGGCGTGTAAGACGTCAGCAACAAGTCATGCAATCACTTAAACAAGAATTGGCTAGTTTAGACACGCTACCTAAATTACCTAGAGTTGCAGGTATTTTAAGAGGTTATTTAAATACGAATATGCCAGATTCTGCGCTCATCCAAACTGGTTTGAATTTTGGAATACGTGGTGATAAAAAAGTAGAGTCTATCACTTTACCTGTATCAAACACTTATCAAGATATCCAGTCACCAATGGATGGCAGCGCACTAGAAATCGATAAAGCCAAAAATAAAGAAGAAGTACAGAAATTTTTAAATGAATGATGATTAAAAGCATTCATTTAAACGTAAATGAAATATAAATCTCATACTTAAAAAGGGCTAATCCGTTTTCAAAAGGATTAGCCCTTTTTTATTTGATAACTTGCGATTTTGACCGTGCATGCTTGCCTGGG
>NZ_JAESKU010000006.1:1662-1987 GCF_017892255.1 Staphylococcus sp. GDY8P94P | reverse complement strand
ATATAAACAATAAAAAATATTAATTTATATAAATTTTAGGTAGTTCCAAAAAAATTATAAAAATATATAAAAGAGCTATATCGTTTTTCTGGCTTATGTTTAAAAAGTACAAGTGATTGTATTTAAAATGACTTTAGCAACTTAAGTAATATGTCTTTTGAATACAAGTTAAATGTCAGAAAGATGTACCCTTATTTTGCTCATATTTGCGTTTTAAGAAACATATATAAATATACAGGTATAAAAATATATAAATATAGAGTTTGCTCTAAATACCCCCTTAAAATTCAAAATAAAGGCATTTAAAAATTAAGAAAATAAAAAA
>NZ_JAESKU010000006.1:1166-1478 GCF_017892255.1 Staphylococcus sp. GDY8P94P | reverse complement strand
ACAAGAAAAGAACACGCATTTATGCCGAGAAAATTTATTGATGTTGAGAAGAACCCTTAACTAAACTTGCAGACGAATGTCGGCATAGCGTGAGCTATTAAGCCGACCATTCGACAAGTTTTGGGATTGTTAAGGGTTCCGAGGCTCAACGTCAATAAAGCAATTGGAATAAAGCAACTTTGTTATTTATAATTATTTGATTGGAGGTGTGAATATGTTTTTTAAGTGTTCTATATGTGATGAAAAATTAAAGAGAGGTTATAAAACTTTAGCATGTGAGAATAACCATACTTTTGATATTGCAAAAGAGGG
>NZ_JAESKU010000006.1:471-1010 GCF_017892255.1 Staphylococcus sp. GDY8P94P | reverse complement strand
AATGAATTCTTAGGTATAGACATTGCAAAAGAAGGTGTAAAAAAAGCAGCAAAATCATATAAAAATATAAATTGGTTGGTTGCTGATCTAGCTGATATACCAGTTATGAATGGGAATGTAGACTTTTTAATTAATGTGCTTAGCCCTTCTAATTATGATGAGTTTAAAAGAGTTCTAGATAAAGAGGGGAAATTGATAAAAATAATTCCTAATAGTGATTATTTAAAAGAAATAAGGAATATAGTCTTTAGTAATCATAAAAATAAGGATTATGATAATTCTGATGTTATAGATTTATTTGAAGCTAATTTTAATAAAATTGAAATGATAGACATTAGTTATAAGGTTAAATTAAATAAAGAAGAATTGAATAAATTACTTGATATGACGCCTTTAACGTGGAATTTAAGTGACGTAGAAAAAGAAGGAATAATTAAGAAAAACTTAAGTGAAATTACGATGAGTTTTAAGGTTTTGGTTGGTGGTTTTAAAACGAGTTGAAAACGAGTTTCTTCTTGTCTTGATACTATATAGAAATA
>NZ_JAESKU010000006.1:0-299 GCF_017892255.1 Staphylococcus sp. GDY8P94P | reverse complement strand
ATAATGTAAGTTATGCAGATATACTAGAAATCTTAAAAATTAAAAAGGCTTTTAACGTAAAACAATGTGGTAACGTCTTAGAGTTCAAGCCTACTGATGAAGGTTATTTGAAGTTACATAAGACATGGTTTTGTAAATCAAAATTGTGTCCAGTTTGTAATTGGAGGCGTGCTATGAAAAATAGTTATCAAGCTCAGAAAGTGATTGAAGAAGTGGTTAAAGAAAATCCAACTGCTCGTTGGTTATTTCTTACTTTATCGTCTAAAAATGAAATATAAGTTGACAATTTTGTACAAATT
>NZ_JAESKU010000005.1:2060-2422 GCF_017892255.1 Staphylococcus sp. GDY8P94P | reverse complement strand
TTTAAATTAATATTATTTTTAATTTTTTTTTTTTTGTTTTTAAAAAGATTTTAAAACTATTTTATTATTTTATTTATAATATATATAAATAAAGTTCTTTTTTAAAATGTTGTTTCAAGCTTGATGTAACAGTGTTTTGAAAGATTTTTAGTGTATAAAATAAAATTTGACATAAAAAAACTCCAGTAATAAGATTAAAGTGTCGAGCTAAAATCAAATACTGGAGGTCTTTTTATATGCAAGACAATCATACAAAATATATAGATGAAAATCAAGATAATAAAACACTAAAAGACTTAACGAAAAGTGGGAAACAACGCCCGTGGAGAGAAAAGAAAATCGATAATGTAAGTTATGCAGAT
>NZ_JAESKU010000005.1:976-1945 GCF_017892255.1 Staphylococcus sp. GDY8P94P | reverse complement strand
AAAATAGTTATCAAGCTCAAAGAGTGATTGAAGAAGTGGTTAAAGAAAAGCCGAAAGCACGTTGGTTGTTTCTTACACTATCAACACGAAATGCGATAGATGGAGATACTTTAGAAAAAAGTCTTAAACATTTAACTGAATCATTTAGAAGATTATTTAAATATAAAAAAGTTAGTAAAAATTTAATTGGTTTTATGCGTTCGACAGAGGTTACAGTTAATAAAAATGACGGTAGTTATAATCAACATATGCATGTTTTATTGTGTGTTGAAAGTAAATATTTTAGAGGTTCTGAGAATTACATTTCTCAAAATGATTGGATTAATTTATGGCAAAAAGCATTACAAGTTAATTATCGGCCAGTAGCAAATATTAAAGCGATCAAACCAAATCAAAAAGGCGATAAAGATATTCAAGCAGCAATCAAAGAAACCTCGAAATATTCGGTTAAATCATCTGATTTTTTAACTGATGATGACGAAAGAAATCAGGAAATCGTGAATGATTTAGAAAAAGGTTTATACCGAAAACGTATGTTGAGTTATGGTGGATTGCTTAAACAAAAACATAAAATTTTAAATTTAGACGATGCCGAAGATGGCAATTTAATTAATACAAGTGACGAAGATAAAACAACAGACGAAGAAGAAAAAGCACATTCAATTACTGCAATTTGGAATTTTGAAAAACAAAATTATTACTTAAAAGATTTGAAACGTTAGCTTAAAAGCTAGCGTTTTTTTTATGTATTTTTGCCCCTGCAGGAACTATAGCGTTCAACCGGCATGGTTGACCAGTTTTACCATGAAAATTTTAATTTGCATGTAAATGGGCAGTGTCTGAAAAATTCGCCACTGGTTATGTACAAAAAATGAGATAAACAATTTAACTTTTTAAGTTATATAAATTTTAGGGAGTTCCAATCAAATTAGAAAAATATATATAAAAGTTATATCGTTTTTCTGGCTT
>NZ_JAESKU010000005.1:461-790 GCF_017892255.1 Staphylococcus sp. GDY8P94P | reverse complement strand
AAAAATTAAGAAAATAAAAAAGCTACTAGCAAAAAACTAGTAGCTTAAATCTTAGTTAAATTTCTATGTAGTATTAATTTTTATATCTACGCTACAACGTCGATTCTAGTTCGTGCAGTATTAATTTTTATATCTGCGCTACAACGCCGATTCCTTAAAACTAAGATAAAAATTGACGAAGGTCGATTATGGTTTTTTACGCGTTCTTTTTAGAACGCATAAGTGCGCCCTTACGGGATTTAACTAGATTATAACGACGAAAAATAGACCTGTAAAGCAATAACAGTTGGGTCTACTTTGTCTACTGGGCAGACAAGAAAAGAACACGC
>NZ_JAESKU010000005.1:0-264 GCF_017892255.1 Staphylococcus sp. GDY8P94P | reverse complement strand
TTTTGATATTGCAAAAGAGGGTTATTCGAATTTAATTTCAGGGCATAAAAAAAGTAAATACGATAAAAAATTGTTTATTGCTAGAAGAGAATTGAATGATAGTAGCAATTTGTATTCGATATTAATTTCAAAAATCATAGAAATTATTAAAAAATATGAGATTAAAACTAAAAATAATGTGATAGATGTTGGTACTGGTGAGGGTTATATTTTAAATGAAATTAGTAAAACATTTCTTGGTGAAAATGAATTCTTAGGTATAGA
>NZ_JAESKU010000040.1:0-655 GCF_017892255.1 Staphylococcus sp. GDY8P94P | reverse complement strand
TGTTGAACTACTCTTTAATAAAATAATTTTTCCGTTCCCATGTCCACATTGCAATAATAGAAAATCCATCTTCATCGTCTTTTTCGTCATCATCTGTCATATATTCCGTATCCTTTACAGGATATTTTGCAGTTTCGTCAATTGCCGATTGTATATCCGATTTATATTTATTTTTCGGTCGAATCATTTGAACTTTTACATTTGGATCATAGTCTAATTTCATTGCCTTTTTCCAAAATTGAATCCATTGTTTTTGATTCACGTAGTTTTCTGTATTCTTAAAATAAGTTGGTTCCACACATACCAATACATGCATGTGCTGATTATAAGAATTATCTTTATTATTTATTGTCACTTCCGTTGCACGCATAAAACCAACAAGATTTTTATTAATTTTTTTATATTGCATCATTCGGCGAAATCCTTGAGCCATATCTGACAAACTCTTATTTAATTCTTCGCCATCATAAACATTTTTAACTGTTAATGTGAGAAACAACCAACGAACTGTTGGCTTTTGTTTAATAACTTCAGCAACAACCTTTTGTGACTGAATGCCATGTTTCATTGCTCTCCTCCAGTTGCACATTGGACAAAGCCTGGATTTACAAAACCACACTCGATACAACTTTCTTTCGCCTGTTTCACGATTTTG
>NZ_JAESKU010000004.1:1643-1962 GCF_017892255.1 Staphylococcus sp. GDY8P94P | reverse complement strand
ACACTAGTTTAAAACGAGTTTCTTCTTTTCTTGATACTATATAGAAATAACTCAAAGATATTAAAAGTCGTTTTATCGTTGATATGACAGTATTTTTATGTATTTTTGTGCGTGAAAGAAAAAATTGACATAAAAAAGCTCCAGTAATATGATTAAGTTACGACGCTTAAATCAATACTGGAGGTCTTTTTATATGCAATATAATACTACTAAATGTATAGACGAAAATCAAGATAATAAAACATTAAAAGATATGACGAAAAGTGGGAAACAACGCCCATGGAGAGAAAAGAAGATAGATAATGTAAGTTATGCAGAT
>NZ_JAESKU010000004.1:564-1533 GCF_017892255.1 Staphylococcus sp. GDY8P94P | reverse complement strand
AAAATAGTTATCAAGCTCAAAAAGTGATTGAAGAAGTGGTTAAAGAAAAGCCAACTGCTCGTTGGTTATTTCTTACTTTATCGACTAAAAATGCAATAGACGGTGACCATTTAGAACAAAGTTTAAAGCATATGTCTAAGGCTTTTAATAAATTAAAGATGTATACAAAAGTTAAAAAGAATTTGGTAGGATTTTTACGCTCAACTGAAGTAACAGTTAATAAAAATGACGGTAGTTATAATCAACATATGCACGTTTTGTTATGCGTTGAAAATGCGTATTTTAGAAAAAAAGAAAATTATATTACGCAGACGGAATGGGTCGATTTATGGCAAAAAGCATTACAAGTTAATTATCGACCAGTAGCAAATATTAAAGCGATCAAACCAAACCAAAAAGGCGATAAAGATATTCAAGCAGCAATCAAAGAAACTTCAAAATACTCGGTTAAGTCATCTGATTTTTTAACTGATGATGATGAAAAAAATCAAGAAATCGTAAATGATTTAGAAAAAGGTTTATACCGAAAACGTATGTTGAGTTATGGTGGTTTGCTTAAACAAAAACATAAAATTTTAAATTTAGACGATGCCGAAGATGGCAATTTGATTAATACAAGCGACGAAGATAAAACGACAGATGAAGAAGAAAAAGCACATTCAATTACTGCAATTTGGAATTTTGAAAAACAAAATTATTACTTAAAAGATTTGAAACGTTAGCTTAAAAGCTAGCGTTTTTTTTATGTATTTTTGCCCCTGCAGGAACTATAGCGTTCAACCGGCATGGTTGACCAGTTTTACCTTGAAAATTTTAATTTGCATGTAAATGGGCAGTGTCTGAAAAATTCGCCACTGGTTATGTACAAAAAATGAGATAAACAATTTAACTTTTTAAGTTATATAAATTTTAGGGAGTTCCAATCAAATTAGAAAAATATATAAAAGAGCTATATCGTTTTTCTGGCTT
>NZ_JAESKU010000004.1:0-383 GCF_017892255.1 Staphylococcus sp. GDY8P94P | reverse complement strand
AAAAATTAAGAAAATAAAAAAAGCTACTAGCAAAAAACTAGTAGCTTAAATCTTAGTTAAATTTCTATGTAGTATTAATTTTTATATCTACGCTACAACGTCGATTCTAGTTCGTGCAGTATTAATTTTTATATCTGCGCCACAACGCCGATTCCTTAAAACTAAGATAAAAATCGACGAAGGTCGATTATGGTTTTTTACGCGTTCTTTTTAGAACGCATAAGTGCGCCCTTACGGGATTTAACTAGATTATAACGACGAAAAATAGACCTGTAAAGCAATAACAGTTGGGTCTACTTTGTCTACTGGGTAGACAAGAAAATAACACGAATTTATTACGAGAAAATTTATTTATGTTGAGAAGAACCCTTAACTAAACTAGC
>NZ_JAESKU010000039.1:0-1000 GCF_017892255.1 Staphylococcus sp. GDY8P94P | reverse complement strand
ATATTAAAAACACAACACAAAAAACACAAAAAAATAAAATATAAATACAACTTTCCAAAACAAACTACATATTTATCAGAGCTCGTGCTATAATTATACTAATTTTATAAGGAGGAAAAAATATGGGCATTTTTAGTATTTTTGTAATCAGCACAGTTCATTATCAACCAAACAAAAAATAAGTGGTTATAATGAATCGTTAATAAGCAAATTAAAGAGGGTTATAATGAACGAGAAAAATATAAAACACAGTCAAAACTTTATTACTTCGAAACATAATATAGATAAAATAATGACAAATATAAGATTAAATGAACATGATAATATCTTTGAAATCGGCTCAGGAAAAGGCCATTTTACCCTTGAATTAGTACAAAGGTGTAATTTCGTAACTGCCATTGAAATAGACCATAAATTATGCAAAACTACAGAACATAAACTTGTTGATCACGATAATTTTCAAGTTTTTAACAAGGATATATTGCAGTTTAAATTTCCTAAAAACCAATCCTATAAAATATTTGGTAATATACCTTATAACATAAGTACGGATATAATACGCAAAATTGTTTTTGATAGTATAGCTAATGAGATTTATTTAATCGTGGAATACGGGTTTGCTAAAAGATTATTAAATACAAAACGCTCATTGGCATTACTTTTAATGGCAGAAGTTGATATTTCTATATTAAGTATGGTTCCAAGAGAATATTTTCATCCTAAACCTAAAGTGAATAGCTCACTTATCAGATTAAATAGAAAAAAATCAAGAATATCACACAAAGATAAACAGAAGTATAATTATTTCGTTATGAAATGGGTTAACAAAGAATACAAGAAAATATTTACAAAAAATCAATTTAACAATTCCTTAAAACATGCAGGAATTGACGATTTAAACAATATTAGCTTTGAACAATTCTTATCTCTTTTCAATAGCTATAAATTATTTAATAAGTAAGTTAAGGGATGCATAAACTGGGTTCTGTTGCAAAGTAAA
>NZ_JAESKU010000038.1:0-4192 GCF_017892255.1 Staphylococcus sp. GDY8P94P | reverse complement strand
TCCAAATTTGATATAAAATTGAGGCATATTCTTGAACCCAACGGTAGACCGTTGAATGATGAACGTTTACACCACGTTCCCTTAATATTTCAGATATATCACGATAACTCAATGCATATCTTAGATAGTAGCTAACGGCTACAGTGATAACATCCTTGTTAAATTGTTTATATCTGAAATAGTCCATACAGAAGACTCCTTTTTGTTAAAATTATACTATAAATTCAACTTTGCAACAGAACCCAAAAAAGTCTATGTGTATGAATATAATCCAGAAAAACACAGAATATATGAAGATTTAATATTAATATTAGAAAAATTACAATCATTCTTAAAAACTAGCAAGGCCTTTAAGTTGTCTGATGATGGGGAAATTTTAAAAATTAATGCTAAAACATTTACTTACATGGGCGTACTATTTGAAGAAATTCACGCTTATACATTTAATAAATATGCTTATGAATATATAGAGCATATTGAAATATTGAATAAATATTATTCAATACTCAAAGAAATTGAAGAAGATTACAATAAACAGATTAATGTTTATAAATATATCCCCAAAAAAATATTAAACTTTATGTCATTAGCTCATAAAGATATATATTTAGAAGAAATCGAAGATTACAAAAATAATCTACTTAAAAAGGTTAAAATATTGAAAGCACTTGATGAATAAAGTAGTTGAAAAACAACACATGTGTAAGTTACACAAATATAAATTACATATGTGTAAAAGAAGCCCTTATACAGTATGTTTGTATAAAGGCTTCTTAATTTTAAATTTATTAAACATCGAATTCTTCGTTTAACCAACCAATCGCTTTATTGTAATTTCTAAATTCTTCACACCAGCAATCATTTGTAGAATTATCTATACATAAATAAGTTTTATCAAGTGTTATTAAATACTTCCCAGTCCACTTATTATAGTCGCTTGATTTTGATATAAGTTGTTGAACACCTTTTACATATTTTCCATCAATTTGATATATTTTACTATTAACCATTTTGAATTTAAAATCTTTATATTTAGTGTCTAGTAATTGTAATAAATCATTATCTAAATTTGAGCAATTCTTCATTTTAATGACCTCCTGAAATTTTTTCTTTTAGAAATTATTTATTTTTGCTGTGTTGTGAAGCCACTGCAACAAGCCGGCGCATTGAGATTGCAAGGGTTTCAGCCTTAAAAGTTTTACGACTGGCCTTGGCCACCAAGTAAAAGTTTTAAGCCCCTTGTAATCTCAAATAGGCTTGTTAAAAGCACAATCTTTGATTGTGCGTGTGAGCGTATCAACACAAAAAAATAAATTCTAAAAAAATGGAAATAAAGGGAAAGTGAACCGTCACTTTCCCTCCATTTTTGAATTTAATTTAAATGTGAATGTGATGTGTGTGCGTTATGCACATCACATTCACTCATTATTTCAGCTTTTGGTATGGCCGATCAGGGCATAGCAAAAGCCCCCGATTTTTAGGGGGCTTTAATTTATTGAATATTTTTAGGTGTATAAGCGATAAATTTATCTTCACTGTAGACTAATGCTAATGTCGAACCATTATCCCAGTTGACGTGAATTTGACCAATGTCATCAACTTTAGTAATAGTACCTAAATCGCCCTTTTTTAAATCTGTAAAATCATCATTCACACTAATTAATTCAACTCTTAGTCCTTTTACATAATGTTTTTTTAGTAGTTCAATTTGTTTTCTATCATTCATTATAAAACCTCCAATATAAAATCAATAATATTTAGAACAGTAAGAAATAGTAACAAAGTAAAAATAAGTTTGTTGTAATTTTTCATTTCGCCCCTCCTATGATATAATTGAAGAAAGGTAGTAGGGGGTGTGAACCCCTACTTAATTAAGAACAAAATAAATAATGGACTAATTTAAAGATTGTATATGCTATGTTTAGGTATGCCAGTACCAAATTAGCTCTTGCAATCTTCTTTTTTTGTTCTTCTTCCTTTCTTTTAATCCTTTTCACTAATATCACCCCCTTTCAGAATGGATTATTATTTATTGATGTAATTGTAGATTTGGTAGAACATGACACAAAATGCTATGAAAATAATTATTAGTCCAATAAGATTAGCCATTTTAAACCCTCCTAAAATTTTTCTTTTAGAAATTATTTATTTTTGCTGTGTTGTGAAGCCACTGCAACAAGCCGGCACTTTGAGATTGCAAGGGTTTCAGCCTTAAAAGTTTTACGACTGGCTTTGGCCACCAAGTAAAAGTTTTAAGCCCCTTGTAATCTCAAATAGGCTTGTTAAAAGCACAATCTCTGATTGTGCGTGTGAGCGTATCAACACAAAAAAATAAATTCTAAAAAAAATGGAAATAAAGGGAAAGTGAACCGTCACTTTCCCTCCATTTTTGAATTTATTTTAAATGTGAATGTGATGTGTGTGCGCTATGCACATCACATTCACTCATTATTTCGGCTTTTGGTATGGCCGGTCAGGTCATACCAAAAGGCTCTAATTAATTCATTGATATATGAACGTTTATGTACGAATATCCACGTTTATTATTTTTCAATGCACGTGAGAGCTTCTCTCAGCGCCCTAAAAGTCGAAAAAAACGCTCAACCAATTATAGTTGAGCGTTATAAATAAGCGACTTCTAAAGAATTCATTTGAATAATACGAACACATGTTCTATAATGTGAGGTGAGGTGACATCTACAATGAAAGTTATAAATCCTAATTTACCTGAACCATATAAATATGAAACGGATTATAGAAAGATTCCAAGAGAATATTTAAACCCTAGAATTCCACAAGGGCGTGGGATAGTTAAGTGGCGAGCATTTAAGACTATCCCTGAACAACATGAAATATTAAATCAATATATAAAAGATCAAGATAAAATAGATATGCCTTTATTGTCAGATGAACAACTTCAAGAGATTAATGAGAAAGTCTCTCACAAAATTAGACACCACGTTATTGCTGATGTAAGTTATTGGAAAAATGGTTATATACTATCAATACAATGTTATATAAATAAAGTTGATGAATTTGGGGGAACAATGCTCATTACAAATGAAAATGGAAAAGATAGTTTAAAAATACCTTTAAGCAATATTATCAGTGTAGAATAAAAAAACCAATGACATTAAGCCATTGGTTTTTACATGATATTTATTTTTCTTGCACTAAGCTGTTAAATATATATCGCTTTAATTCATCAGTCGATAGGCTTTCAATGTAGCGTACTTTATGTTGAAAATCTGTTTCATCATAATTGAAAGTATCATTTGTTATTAGTAAACGACATTCCTCTATAATTTCTTCAAGTGATTGGTAAATTTCCATACTCTTTTCACTTTCTGTACTACCATATTTTAATAATTCATAATCTAACTCGTCTTTTAGATTAATTAAAACACTCACATACATTGAAAATGCTGTTTTGTTCAAACTTGTTTTTTTCTGTAAAGATTGTTCAAGCTCATTTTTTATATAAATGGTACTTTGCTTAATTCGTTTTGCTAAGAAATCAAGCGCTCTATATTTTGCATCTACGGGTTCCTCTGTCTTATGTTTATCATTTTTTAATATACTCATTTAAATTCCCCCTTATACTATAATTATACACTATTTAAGTAGCCATTTCCGTTCCATAAATCTACTACAGCCATATTATAAGCCTTTGCTACATCACTTTCTTTGTCAAAAGAACCTAGATGAATTCTTTTGCCATTTATAGTTATTGATGCCCTCCATTTATTTTTATATAATCGTACTCCTTTATATTTGCTAGAGCTGTTTTTCTGTGGTTCTCGATACATATAGAAATAACGTCATTTTTATTTTAGTTGCTGAAAGGTGCGTTGAAGTGTTGGTATGTATGTGTTTTAAAGTATTGAAAACCCTTAAAATTGGTTGCACAGAAAAACCCCATCTGTTAAAGTTATAAGTGACTAAACAAATAACTAAATAGATGGGGGTTTCTTTTAATATTATGTGTCCTAATAGTAGCATTTATTCAGATGAAAAATCAAGGGTTTTAGTGGACAAGACAAAAAGTGGAAAAGTGAGACCATGGAGAGAAAAGAAAATCGCTAATGTTGATTACTTTGAACTTCTGCATATTCTTGAATTTAAAAAGGCTGAAAGAGTAAAAGATTGTGCTGAAATATTAGAGTATAAACAAAATCGTGAAACAGGCGAA
>NZ_JAESKU010000037.1:0-1813 GCF_017892255.1 Staphylococcus sp. GDY8P94P | reverse complement strand
AAATTATAAATACATCAAATAATACTTAAAAATGTATTGAATGTATTTACGCTCTATATAAAAAGAAACGCAGGTCTCTTCAGATCTAATGATTTTTGCCATGCTACGAAATTAGCATCATGCTAGCAAGTTAAGCGAACACTGACATGATAAATTAGTGGTTAGCTATATTTTTTTACTTTGCAACAGAACCGGTTTGTTTATACACTATTTTTCTTTAATTTTTTCTTTAAAACCTAATAAAAGAACCTCTAATCCAAACCTAAATTCTCTTTCTAAATCCAATTGTTCAATATTATCAAATGGTAATTCATCACTTACTTTTTGGTGTAGTTTTGAGGACTTATTTTCTAAAATTCTATATTCTTCAATAACAGAAGAATTTATAAAATTATTCAACATCCATGAAGCAGAAAAGAGTTCGTTATTATCCATACCTAAGTCCTTAAATAAATTATAAATATAGGATATTAATTTTTTTCGATTTGGCATTAATGGTGGTGTTGCCTCCATAATATGTGCACTATCTTTAATAGTTAAAAGTAAATTTCTTAACTGAAAAGAAATATCTATAATTTGATCCTCAGCTTTTTTATTTAATTTAGGATACTCTATTTTATTACATATTTCATCTGCGATAAGCTCCATTAAATGTTGCTTATTCTTTATATACCAATATAAAGACGCTCCTTCTATATCTAATTCACTAGCTAAATTTCGTATTGTTAATTTTTTTAGATCGTTTTCTTTTAAAAAAACAATTGCTGCATTGACAATTGTTTTTTCCGAAAGTTGAAGAGACTCTTTTTTTCTTCTAGACATTAATAAATAAACTCCTTTAATAAACTTTACTTTTTAAGTATAACATTATCATTAAGTCAAACAACATTTGGTTGACAATACAGGATTTCGCTGTTAATCTAACAATGTTAGATTAACTGTATTTTTTTAGGAGGTGTCAAATATGACAATATCAATTGCTATAATTTCTAGTGTTACTATTATCTGTCTAACTATATTTTTAACAGCTATTTGTGTAAAAGGAATGGAAATGAGTAAGTATTGGAAGAAGGAGTCAAAAAAATAATATGAAAATCAATGAAAAAACACTTGGTGGAATCTTAGTACTAATTGGAACATTTCTTTATATACTTGCTACTATTTTTCATGGAAACCCACCAATTGAAAAAGCATCAACAGCAATACCTTTTGTGGCTGAGCAAACATTTTGGCAAACTAAACATTTTATAAACATAATTGCTATATTATTATGGCTATTTGGTTTTATTTGCATATTCTTTAATCTATCTAGACAAAGTTCGCGACTTATGGCTAAAATTGCATTAACCCAGTTTACAATTACAACAACTATTTTTGCTATCTATTTTTATATTCACGGATTTGGTTTAACGCAAATTGCAAACAAATGGCAAAATGCTCCAAGTACAGAGAAACAAAATATTTTATTGCAAGGTGATGCTATCCTTAATATTTTAGGAACAACAGCATTCATCTCTCAACTTTTTTTAGGCATATCTATTATCTTAATAGCACTTGTTTTCATATTTGAAAAAAATGTAAATAAAACGTATACGATTATAGGTATTATTATAGGATTGGGGTGGGCTATCGGGGCTTACCTTATAAATTTTGCTATTATTGTACCTTTCACTTTATTGTCTTGGGTTTGGTTAATATTACTTATTATAAACATAATGAAAAATCAGAAAAATGATTTAAAACAAAAGTAATTAATGAATAGTATTAATGGATGTCCAAATTATAAAACTATAGTGGTTCTGTTGCAAAGTAA
>NZ_JAESKU010000036.1:0-654 GCF_017892255.1 Staphylococcus sp. GDY8P94P | reverse complement strand
TTGATTTAATACCTAATTCATTCATTATCTTACTGACTGTTCTTTGTGTGACCGTACATCCTTTGCTTCTTAGTACTTGTGTAATTTTAGGACTACCATAACGTTTTTGACTTTGAATATAAATTTGATAAATATGTTTTTTCAATACATCATGTCTAATTGTACGTTTACTTGGTTTACGATTCTTCCAACCATAATAGCCACTTTTTGAAACACCTAACACTTCACACATCTTTATAACACGAAATTCATGTCGGTGTTCTTCAATAAACCTGTATATTACTTCTGGTCTTTGGCAAAGATGTGCATAGAGCCTTTTTTAATATCTTATTTTCTTCTTCTAGCTCTTTTAATCTTTTTTGTAGATCAACTTCAGACTGTTTCTTAGGGGTACGTCTACCACTACCAACAAATCCTTTTTCACCTTCTTTACGATAAACACTTAGCCATTTGGTTAATGTTTGAATAGGGATGTCTAAATCTCTTGAAACTTCTGTTGCTTTTCTACCAGATTCTACTAACTGAATTGCTTCCATTTTAAAGCTATGATCATATTTTCTTTTAGACATAACGAACACTCCTGTAAATTGATTACTTTCATTATAGCTTAATTTATTATCAATTTACTGTGTCCGTTATTCAGTCTAGCATCAT
>NZ_JAESKU010000035.1:0-6117 GCF_017892255.1 Staphylococcus sp. GDY8P94P | reverse complement strand
CGTTATTCAGTCTAGCATCATTGATATTAAGCCAATCCTACCGTTCCCTAAAAAACAGGACATTCAAAACCAAGACATCTTTATTACTAACAGAACTAATACTAACAGTTCTAATATTAATAGTTTTAATATTAACAGTCATTCATTCTATCAAGAGCAAGAAAATCTAAATACAGTAGATGAAAATCATCTGGAAGAAAAAGAACTTGATATAAAAGAGATTGAAAGACTGAATGATTGAAAGAGATAAAATAAACTCTATAACTTGTTATATGCCTTCTTGTTTGGCTTTGTTTGTTGTGTAGGTATATTTATATATTTAGATAATCAGAAGCTCTTAGAAACGATTTAAATGCTTCATAAAGTTAACCCCCACTATTAAGCTAATAAATCTTTCCTGTTGGCTTTATGGTGGTGTCAAAACAACAGTAGGGCGTTAGATTTCTATTCAGGACTATCTTTCCTATACTCATTTAACACTTCTAGAACTTTCATAAGTTTATCTTCTAGCTGATCTACATTTCTAATATCTATTTTATTTACTTCTAAAATCTTTTCATCTAGCTTGTCAGAAAAGCCTACCAGATGATCGTATTCAAAAAATGTTGGGTGGAAGGTTTGTATATATCTTTCATAAAAAGGTACATATCCTTGTGCTAATTCTGTTTCATTTGCTAAGTCAATCAGTAGTCTTAACTGGATAATTGTTCTCAAAAGGAACTATATTGCTAAAGTTCTTTTAGTGAACAATTAGAATTTTCATCTCAATTTTTAACAAGAATTGTTGCTTTTTTTCATCAATAACTGACCAATTAAGCTTCATGATAAAGAGTGAAGGCAAAGTAAAGAGCTATTGTTACAAGAGTTACTGAAAAGAGAAATTCTGACCGAATACTTGCAATGAAATAAATAAATAAAGCGATAAAAGCAGGTTTAACAATATAGGCTGAAAATTTTGATGATCGATGCTTTTCATAGAAGGTAAATAAAATGCGTAAGGGTAGATATGATAAACCGAGTAACAAAGTAAAAAGAATATCTTTAAATTGTATTTTTTTATTCATTGATTTTGCTCCTTCCGATTGACTGACCATCTCATTTTCGAAGAAGTCAGCAACTAATGCTTTCTCTAACAATTTCAAACTAATTAAATCCGGTGTACTTTTTCCCAATTCCCATTTAGAAATCGTTTGTCGCGTAACAAACACCTTTTCAGCTAGATCTTGTTGAGTTAAATTCAATTCATTTCTTTTAGTTTTTATTTTCGAACCAATATCCATAGCTAACTCCTCTCTGACTTATAATCTATTATTTTTCGGTTCTTTTACAAAGCAACGTTCGCGCAACGCCTTTAATAACAGTAGAAATAGCTAAAAAACGAGTAAAGGTTGATATTAAGCCAATCCTACCGTGTAGTAAAAAACAGGACACTCAAAAACAGGACACTCAAAACCAAGACATCTTTATTGTATGTTCGATAATATATAAGAGTTATTCAGTAAAACAGTTAGATTTGTTTTGCTGTTCTTTTATAATTTTTCACTTTTACAATAGAACTTGATACTAATCAATTTTTATTTTATAGAAACATCCTATACTAGAGTCATCAACAAGGAATACAAATGAAATTGGAGGGAATCAACATGCAAAGATATATATTAAGTAAAAAGAATTCCATTACACTGGTCAGTGCAATTTTGATTGCACTTGCATTCTTCGGACGATTTTCCTTAGACAACATGGCCATTTTCAATTGGTCGCTCATCATTGCATCCATTCTTGGTGTGGCGCCGATTGCAATCCAAGCCTATCAGGCATTAAAAGTAAAAGTTGTCAGTATTGATGTTTTAGTTACCATTGCAGTTATTGGGGCAGTATTGATTCAAAATTATGAGGAATCAGCCATCGTTACTTTCTTATTCTTATTTGGTTCATACTTGGAGCAACGTACCTTGAACAAAACACGTTCTGCCATTAAAGAATTAACAGAGCTGGCACCAGAAAGTGCTTTAAAGCAAATGGAAAACGGAGAATTTGAAGAAGTAGATGTCAATGATGTAGACGAAGGTGATATTTTATTAGTTAAAACGGGTGCAAAAGTTCCGGTAGATGGAACAGTGTTAACTGGTGAAGGTCACATTAATGAAGCAAGTATTACTGGAGAATCTTTACCTGTAAGTAAAAAGGTTGATTCTGAAGTATTTGCAGGATCTATCTTAGAAAATGGAACGATCCAAATTCGAGCTGATCGCGTTGGAGAAGATACAACATTTGGTAGAATTATCGAATTAGTGGAAGAGGCACAGGATTCCAAATCAGAAGCAGAACGTTTCATTGACCGATTCTCTAAATATTATACACCAGCTGTGTTAGTCCTTGGTTTTATTGTTTGGTTTTTCTCAAAAGATATTGAACTAGCTATCACGATTCTTGTTTTAGGATGTCCAGGTGCATTAGTTATCGGGGTTCCTGTATCCAACGTTGCCGGTATCGGAAACGGTGCACGTAATGGTGTCCTCTTAAAAGGTAGTGAAGTTATCAATGACTTTAGCAGAGTAGATACTATCGTTTTTGATAAAACAGGAACATTGACAGTAGGAAACCCTGAAGTTGCCGAAAAAGAATTTTACGGAAAAAATACTGAAGAGGTTCTAGGATATTTAGCAAGTGTGGAGCGTGAATCGGACCACCCACTAGCGAAAGCTGTCCTACAGGATATTGGCGAGACAACTTTCTCTACTGTTGAAGAAACCGAAGTCGTTAAAGGTGGCGGAATTGTAGCAAAAATAGGTGTTCATCGTATAGCCGTTGGTAACGTAGCATTAATGGAAAAGGAAAATGTGAAATTAAGCGAAAAAGCTAAAAAAGACGTCGAACGCTTTGAGAAAAATGGGAATTCTCTTGTGTTAACTGCGGTCGACGGAGAATTAAACGTTCTGATGGGTATTCGGGATCAAATCCGTCCAGGTGTTAAAAAAGATCTTCAAAAACTGAAAAAACTAGGGGTCAAAAACCTTGTCGTTCTTTCTGGGGACAACCAAGGAACCGTAGATTTAGTTGCTCGAGAACTTGGGTTAACAGAAGCACACGGTCATATGCTTCCAGAAGGAAAATCTGCTTATATCGAAAAAATGCAAGCAGAAGGCGGGATCATTGCCTTTGTCGGTGACGGAGTGAATGATAGTCCTTCATTAGCCTTAGCAGATATCGGAATCGCCATGGGAAGTGGAACAGATGTTGCAATTGAAACATCAGATGTTGTTTTAATGAATTCTGACTTTAGTCGTTTACCACACGCATTAGGCTTAACAAAATCAACTTCAAGAAACATGAAACAGAACATCGCCATAGCAGTTGGTGTGGTATTAATCTTACTTGCTAGCCTACTATTTAGTGAATGGATGAATATGTCAATCGGGATGTTGGTTCACGAAGCAAGTATCTTAGTAGTCATCTTGAATGGTATGAGATTGCTTCGATACCGTTTGAGAGGATAAATTTAATAGAAAGCGGTCTTGACGAATGATAAAGGGGAAGTATTCAGGTAGGAAGAACAAAATACTCCCCTACTTTTTCTTGAAACTTGATTTGCGTCAATTTCATTTCGTTGAACCTCAGCTATACTTAAATTGTAAAGAAGAAGAGGGAAAACAAAAAAGTCAAAGATAAGATGAAAGGAGAAATAATTCATGCAAAAAGCAGTTATTCAATTAGAAACATTATCTTGTCCATCTTGTATGCAAAAGATTGAAAATGCGGTGAAAGGATTAAATGGGATTAATCAAGATAGCTTAAAAGTATTATTCAATGCCAGTAAAGTAAAAGTAGATTTTGATTCAGAAACGATCACCGTTAACGATATCAAAAAGGCAATTGAAGACTTAGGATATCCCGTTGTTAAATCAAAAGTAAAATCTGCCTAAGACAAACACACATAACAAAAATTATATATAGAAAGAGGGAAATAATAATGTCTGAACAAACATTTAACGAAGTAATAACAAACCATTTTGAAAAACTGGATTTATACACCACTGCAATTACACGGGCCCATGGTAAGAATCACCCAGAAGCCTTTGAAGTACGTGAATTGTTTGAAACAATTAGTGGAAAAGTAAAAGACGCAGGTACGAACAAACCTGACTTAGATGCTGAATTTGCTCAATTACGAAAAATCACAGACAACTACACCATTCCTGGAGATGTATGTGAAACGTATGCAGGCACATTCGAGATGTTATCAGAAGTAGATAAAGCATATCAGGCTTAAAGTAACTCAAAAACAAAAGAATAGATTGGTTTACGGTCGTTAAAAAATGAAGGGGGAAATGATTTATGCAAAAAGCAACGATTCAATTAGAAACCTTATCTTGCCCATCTTGTATGCAAAAGATTGAAAATGCGGTGAAAGGAATAAACGGTGTGAATCAAGATAGCTTGAAAGTAATGTTCAATGCAAGTAAAGTAAAAGTAGATTTTGATTCAGAAGCAGTCGCTATTAACGATATCGAAAAGGCAATTGAAGACTTAGGATATCCTGTTGTCAAATCAAAGGTAAAACCTGCTTAATCGAGTGAATAGAAAGGAAGCCTAAGATGCCCTCTTAGGCTTTTTATAAAAAGGAGAGGTTATTTTGGAACAAAACCAATGTTGTCATCACCAACATGGACATGCAGAATGTATTCGTATTGTTCCTATTTTTAACCATTTGAAAGACTCACAAATGGATTTGATTGCGGAATCTGCCAAGACACTTCATCTACAAAAAGGGGAAATGTTATTCCGTGCAGATGAGGAAGATGATACCTTATATATTATCAATTCGGGTAAGGCTCGGATTTATCGCTTATCGGATTCTGGAAAAGAACAACTTGTTCGCATTTTAAATCCCGGTGATTTTACAGGTGAAGTCGCTATTTTCCAACCTGGAAGTATTCATGAGAACTATGCGGAAGCACTACAAAATACATCCATTTGTTTAATTAAACGAGAGGATTTACAAGAGTATTTGGTGAAATATCCGCAGATCTCATTAAAAATACTGTCAGAAGTAACGATGCGTTTGAAGGATTCTGAAAAACAAACCACACAAGTAGCGATTGAAAATGTAGAAACCCGCATTATATCCTTTTTAGCTGAGAATGTTGAAAAGGGAAGTGGCAATAGTCCAACGATTATCTTACGAATGTCCAAAAAGGATTTAGCCTCGTATCTTGGTACCACACCAGAAACAATCAGCCGTAAATTTACTAATCTAGAAGAACTTGGATTGATCAAACGGTTACCGAAAAAGAAAATTAAAATAATGGATTTAGATCAATTGTTACTTCATACTGAATGAATATAAGAGGGTAGCGTGCCATTATCTAACGGGTTAAGTTTAATAGTACAAAACATAAAATAACAAACCTTTTAGCAATCCAATTAGCATATAAAATGGATTGCTAATTTTTGTTGGTTTAACAATGTCTATCTACAAAAAAGAAAGAAAAATGGCTCCTTATTTGACACTTATTTTACCAAGATGACATAATTTTGTGTCAACTTCATTATTTATTGCATTATCTAATCTTTTCACTCCTTGAATTTTTACAATAGACATTATTCATCACTTTCTTTTCTATATTTATTTAAGATCTCCATAAGTTGATTAAAATCTTCTTCTTCAAGTTCTCCAATTCTTGAAATAATTCTCTGATTTATTTTATAAAAAAGTGTATCAAGTTCATTAGAGAATAAAACTAATTCTTCATAATCATATTCAGTAGGTATAAATTCTTCAATAAATAATTCTATAAAAGGTCTGTAACCTTCATTCCAATTAAACTCTTTCATCATCTCAATAAAGTTTAATAAATGAGTGTTTATATGACTAACAACTTCATCATAAATTAAATATAATGGGATTGTTTTTTTCTGTTGTTCAAACATTATTTTAGCTTTTCTAGGTGTAATGTTTTCTAAACCTTTTCTAGTATCGTTAATCTTTCTTTCTTCTTCTTTTAGTTTTCTTTCAATATCATTCAATTTATTTTTTATTCTTTTTATATCAGATTGTTCAGCAAATCCAAAAAAATGAATATGTTTTAAAAGGGTATGATGCTAGACTGAATAACG
>NZ_JAESKU010000034.1:0-7842 GCF_017892255.1 Staphylococcus sp. GDY8P94P | reverse complement strand
CAATTGGAAAATATGATTTACTAACTATTTTTACACATAAAACCGTTTTTGATAAAATTGTAAAAGTACTATCATTGGATTTTCAAAATAAAGTAGATTATGTGGCTGCCCCAGAAGCAATTGGATGGATACTAGGCACTGCCATAGCCAAAGAACTTGGAGTGGGGTTTATTGGAGTAAGAAAAGGTGATAAGCTGCCATACGCAAAAGAAGAGATTATTTCGACACATTTTACCGACTATTCAGGTCAAGATAAAAGCTTTGAAATATCTAAGAGTTCTATTGTGAGGAACAAAAGAGTTTTGATTGTAGATGATTGGATAGAGACAGGTTCTCAAATGAAGGCTTTAATAGCTTTGTTAGAGAAATTGGATTGCAGCATTATTGGGTTGGCTACTATTGGGATTGATATAAATGAGGTTACTCAAAAATGGATAGACAGCAGTTTTGTAGCTTATATTGGCTCAAACATATAATAAACCGAAAGAAAATCTTGAATCAAAATTTTGGATGGCGTTAATTTACAATACAACGAAAGATGTTTACTCTTTTTTTATAAATTTTAAGAGGCGTTAAAAAACAGTTTTCAGACGAAAGGAGATCGAAGTTGAGTATAGATTTAAGTAACAAAAAAATTCCGAAAGAAGCAATTCAAGCATTAAAAACTATAGCGGAACTACTTGATAATATGTTAATTGGGGTGTATTTGTATGGTTCGGCAGTAATGGGTGGTTTACGTATGAATAGCGATGTAGATATTTTGGTAATAACAAATCAAAGTTTATCTGAAAAAACTCGAAGGAATCTTACAAATAGGTTAATGCTTATATCTGGGAAAATAGGAAACATAAAAGATATGAGGCCTCTTGAAGTTACGGTCATAAATCAAAAGGATATTGTCCCTTGGCATTTCCCCCCCAAATATGAATTTATGTATGGCGAGTGGCTAAGAGAGCAGTTTGAAAAGGGAGAAATTCCTGAGTCGACTTATGATCCGGATTTAGCAATACTTTTAGCACAACTAAGAAAAAATAGTATTAACCTTTTGGGACCAAAGGCAACAGAAGTAATTGAGCCTGTGCCAATGACAGATATTCGAAAAGCAATTAAAGAATCGTTGCCCGGGTTGATAGCTAGCATTAACGGTGACGAACGCAATGTGATTTTAACTTTAGCCAGAATGTGGCTGACAGCATCTACTGGTGAAATTCGCTCAAAAGATCTGGCAGCTGAATGGGCGATACCTCAATTACCCGATGAGCATGCTACTTTACTCAACAAAGCGAGAGAGGCTTATTTAGGAGAGTGTGTTGACAAGTGGGAAGGAATGGAATCTGAGGTGGCTGAACTCGTTAATCATATGAAAAAGTCTATAGAGTCTTCCCTTAATATCCAATTACCTTTTCGAATAGTTTAAATATAACAAAGACTAGTTGTTAATGTGCATTATTGATTGCTTCGATATGTTCCCCCATATATCAGTTTCTTAAAAAATAATCAAAATACCGTTGATACGTTCCCGCGAACGAAAGGGTTAAAAATCAGCTTAAGACATCAATGCCATCAACTAGAGCCACGTTGAGACGTGTGTTTTATTGTCCCACAAAAGTGCAGACGATTTTATCAGTGTAAAAATGGAGTACGCAGACGACCGAAAAATCCAGCCAGATCGTATCACCTACAGGCTTATTCAGGAGTATATCGAAGAAAAGTACGGCTTCAAAGTTCACACTGCAAACATTGCAGAGGTCAAAAGAAACTTAGGCCTGCCGATGTACGACGCACCAAACGCAGTTGAAGAACTAAAACGCCCATATAAACCAGCACCAGAATATAAAGTAGAAGCTATTAAAGACGCATTAAGGCACTTCAAGGTCATAGATTAAAGTAAAGTACCCTTTCAGCAGATCATTACTGTTGAGAGGGTCTTACTTTTTCAGAAGCCGGCCAATGTAAGGATAGCCCTACAAGATTGCGGGTCTTTCTCTTCGAGCCATGTTTCCAGATTGCTTATAGCGATATCCTTTTGAATATGGATGCTCTCTTCAAATCGATATTCGATTGCACATGTAAGGATATCAACAGGTTCATCAAGAACCTTACCGCCAAGAACTGGGTATTCGTCAATTACAATCCAGTCAGGTGGGAGACCATCAAAGAGAGCCTGCGGATACAATTCCCTAAAGTGAATCTCAATTTCCATAGCTTCGATCTCACCTTGTTCTTTATCTGGGTAACAAGTGGCATAAGATACATCGAAGCCTCTAGTGAGCAGCATCTGAACGACATTGATGAGTTCAATATCAACAGGAATGGTCTTATCGGCGCATTTACAACAAGGCTTCGACCAAATTTCACTGTATAGCTCTAAACATCGTGGACACATCGTCATCATACAATCACTTCCTTCACCAGTTTATAGAAAGTAGTTCTTTTAAGATTAAGTGCCTGCATAGTTGCAGTTGCAGTTTGCTCGCCAGTGCGGTGATATTTACCGCCGGGTACACTGGAATAACCGAGGTTACAAGTCTATTGTTTGGAGATGCGTCAGCCGTTTGGAGGAAAAAGGATCTGAATGTACTGCCCCTACCATAAACGAGGAAACATTGCAGACAGCAGTGGTCAAGGCTATTAACGAACTTTTGGCTAACAAAGAACCCTTCCTCCAGGCGTTGCAGAAAAACATAGCTACTATACTTAATGAAGAAAATGATAATGCCACCAATGATATTGATAGCAAATTGGAAGAATTACAACAACAGCTTCTTATCCAAGCAAAATCCAAGAATGACTATGAAGATGTGGCTGATGAAATCTACCACCTTCGAGAATTGAAGCAAAATGCACTTGTTGAAAATGCAGAGCGTGAAGGAAAAAGGCAACGAATCGCTGAAATGACTGATTTCTTTAATGAACAATCCTGTGAGTTAGAGGAATATGATGAGCAGTTAGTAAGGAGGCTTATAGAAAAAGTTACGGTATTTCATGATAAGTTCGCCGTTGAATTCAAATCAGGAGTCGAGATTGATGTAGAAGGGTAATCTTTAGAAAGAGAACAGAAGAATTATATTGGATTTTTAAAGATAATATGATATAATAAAACGACTTGGAGGTGGAAGAATGTATAACTTTTCTTGCTAATTATATGATGCATAATAAGATATTTAAAGAAACGGCTATAGAACCGTTTGTTTTGTTATGCAAATTGCAAGAAAGTTAAGTATTCTACACTCAATAATACATTACAGTAACCTTATGTTATGTATAACAAAAGGTAATAATAGTATTTGTTTTTGAGCCGTAAGAATTTACTTTCTTGCGGCTTTTAATATTTGTAAAAGAAAGGAAGATAAACGTGATAGACAATGATACTATGTCATTCATGACAAAATCCTTGCAGAGTTGGATAACATTATAGAGTAATTAATGCCGAAAACCGACTTTGCTTATAAAATTTTTATAATGTAAAGGAGGAAGAAATATATGTCCTTAATAAATGTTTCAAATCTAACTTTTTCATATGAAGGAAGTTATGACAATATTTTTGAAAATGTAAGTTTTCAGATAGATACAGATTGGAAACTCGGTTTTATTGGAAGAAACGGACGCGGTAAAACTACTTTCTTAAATTTACTGCTTGGCAAATATGCGTATTCCGGCAATATAAGTTCTACAGTTAAGTTTGAGTATTTTCCTTATGATGTGGAAGATAAGAGTCTATATACAATTGAAGTAATGAAGAGTATTTGTACGGAATGTATGGATTGGGAGATTTTTCGTGAAATATCATTGCTTGATGTTCAAGAAGATGCTTTATATCGTCCGTTTAATACATTGTCAAATGGTGAGCAAACGAAGGTCCTTCTTGCAGCTTTATTCCTTACAGCGAGTTGTTTCCTGCTTATTGATGAACCTACAAACCATCTTGACATCGATGCACGTAATGTAGTGCAAAACTATTTGAAACGCAAGAAGGGGTTTATTTTGGTATCTCATGATAGAAGCTTACTTGATCAATGTGTTGACCATATACTATCTATCAATAAAACGAATATCGAAATCCAAAAGGGAAATTTTACTTCTTGGTGGGAGAACAAAACGTTACAAGATAATTTTGAACTGGCAGAAAACAAGAAACTCCTTAAAGAAATAGGAAGGTTGTCTTATGCAGCAAAACGTAGTTCAAACTGGTCAAATAAAGTAGAAAAAAGTAAATATGGAACAACAAATTCTGGTTCAAAACTGGATAAGGGTTATGTTGGACATAAGGCTGCAAAAGCGATGAAACGTGCCAAAAATATTGAGTCAAGACATCAGGAAGCCGTTTTACAAAAATCAGAACTGCTCCACAACATTGAACAATATGATGACTTAAAAATTTCACCACTTGAATTTCACAAAGAGTGCTTAATAGAAGCGAATGATTTATCATTGTCTTATGGAGATAAAGAAGTATGCAGTAATCTTAATTTCAGAGTCAATATTGGTGATAGAGTTGCCATTATCGGAAAAAATGGGAGTGGTAAGTCTAGTATCCTAAAATTGATTAATGGAGATGATATTAAATTTACCGGAAATTTTATGCTAGCAAGTGGACTAAAAATTTCTTATATTTCGCAAGATACTTCATATTTAAAAGGTAATCTATCTGAATTTGCCTATAATAATAAGATCGATGAAACTCTATTTAAAACGATTCTTCGTAAACTGGATTTTAATAGAGAGCAGTTTGATAAGAACATGGTGGATTTTAGTGCTGGTCAGAAAAAGAAAGTACTAATTGCTAAAAGCCTTTGTGAAAGTGCACATTTGTATATATGGGATGAGCCATTGAACTATATTGATATTTTTTCACGTATCCAAATTGAAAAAATGATTTTGGAATATTGTCCTACACTATTGTTTGTGGAGCATGATGATGCTTTTTGCAATAACATTTGTACGAAAAATATTAATTTAGGTTTGTAGAGATTTTGAGTTGCCACAATAACTAAAAGATATTTACATGAAAGGGTGAAGAAATGTTAAAACAAAAAGAATTAATTGCAAACGTTAAGAATCTTACTGAGTCAGATGAACGAATTACAGCTTGTATGATGTATGGATCGTTTACCAAAGGAGAAGGTGACCAATACTCTGATATAGAGTTCTATATATTTTTGAAAGATAGTATAACCTCGAACTTTGATTCATCCAACTGGTTGTTTGACGTAGCTCCGTACTTGATGCTTTATAAAAATGAGTACGGAACAGAGGTAGTTATTTTTGATAATCTTATACGTGGGGAATTTCATTTCCTTTCTGAAAAAGATATGAACATAATCCCCTCGTTTAAAGATTCAGGTTATATTCCTGATACGAAGGCTATGCTTATTTACGATGAAACAGGGCAATTAGAAAATTATTTATCAGAGATAAGTGGTGCAAGACCAAATAGACTTACTGAAGAAAATGCTAATTTTTTGTTGTGTAATTTCTCTAATCTATGGTTGATGGGAATCAACGTTCTAAAAAGAGGAGAATATGCTCGTTCATTAGAACTCTTATCACAACTTCAAAAAAATACACTACAACTTATACGTATGGCAGAAAAAAATGCTGATAATTGGCTAAACATGAGTAAAAACCTTGAAAAAGAAATTAGCCTTGAAAATTATAAAAAATTTGCAAAGACCACTGCTCGATTAGATAAGGTAGAATTATTTGAAGCCTATAAAAATTCTTTGCTATTAGTTATGGATTTGCAAAGTCACCTTATTGAACAATACAACTTAAAAGTTACACATGACATTTTAGAAAGATTGTTGAATTACATTAGTGAATAGGAGAGTAACGTTATTCACAGTATTGGGTACTGAAAATTAACAGCATACCTCAGTTTTTCAAAAAACAGCGAAGCCTATGGATATGTTCCCGTCTACCGATAGTGCAAAAAGTGTCGTGGATATGTTTCCGAGAACGGACATACACAAATGACATTCATTCTGTCCTCTCAATCCATATTGAATGTGTGACTGTTTTAAGTAAGTAAGGAAAACATAAAAAAACGGGCTCTTTGTCAAATCGGACTGATGAGACAAATATTGAAGATGATGAATTTGAGAATTTTCTCAAATTCATCATCTTTTTTTAGTTATTCAATTGTGACAAGGTCGTTTATCATAAAAATTCTTATCTTCATATTACTAAAAGATTTGAAGCCATAAGATACTCTTTTTAATATCTTAATATGAGTATTTTTAGCTTCTATTTTTCCGTTAGAATACTTATACGTTAAGCATTACGAATCCCTTCTTCATAATTAATCAGATTTTCAATCTTCTGTTTAAATAGTGGATCTAAGGTAGTCGGTAAGTTCTTTAATAAATCAAAAAATGAGTCTGGATCTTTATTTCTAAAGTGATAGGTTAATAATTGAAACACGCCATAGGCTTCTTTTAAGTCTGTAGAAAATGATAAAAGACGATCAATCATCATTGATTCTGTTAGAGGGGGAAACTTAGGTGAAGGAAAGCTTCTCCAATTTTTATATTCTGAACTAGAAACAGTCATTTGATTCTTTAATAGGTATTTCCAATTTACTTTTAGCTTATTGGCTTCAGAACGCTGGTGATTCTTTATTAATGCTTTCATTTCCCTGACTCTAAAGTCATTAAAAGCTTGGTTTAAGTGTTTAACGATATGAAACCTATCAATGACTAAAGCTGCACAAGGAAAGATTTTTTTAGTTAACTGAAAATAAGCCGCATTCATATCTGTCACTAGAAATTTTACCTGTTCTCGTTTCTCCTTGGGAGAACGATTGAAGTAATTCATTAGTTTATCAAGTCTACGACTAGGAAGAACATCAACCAGTTCACCGGTTTCACCATTGGCACAAATAAAACTCATTTTATCTTCATAGGTGGCATGAGATCTGAATTCATCAACCATTAGAACTTTTGGAAAAGAGCGTGGTTTAAGCGTTTCAGGTAAATGTTTTTCAACAGATTTAAGGACCCTTATAACGGTTGTGAGTGATACATGACATATCTTAGCGATAACGGTCATTGATATTTTTTGAGTTAATAATTCTAGTATTCTAAATGTCATGAATCGACTAATAAAACAATTTTCTTCAACGATAGAACATTGAGTTGTCCAATGTTGATGGCAGTTTTTACAAAAATATCGTTGTTTTTTTAGCTTTAAAATAGTTGGAATATTTTGATATGATTCCAAACGAATTGTCACTTCTTTTTTCCCATTTTTTACAATGGTTTTCTTTTCATCTGCATCGTTCGCATGAGACTGACAATACTTACAGGCCGTAAGCTTAGGTGAGTAGGTACCAGTGATAATTAATGTGTTCACACCTTTGTATTTTCCTTCTTCAACACAAGTTAAATTTAAATCTTTCTTTAATTCGCAACATTTTTTTGATATGATTAGTCATGACATGTCGTCCTTTCTATTTAAGATTTTGGTTGGTACTTTAATTTTACTAGATAGACGACATGCTTTTCTACTTAAATAAACTAAAATAGAACTGATGAATCAAAAAATGATTCATCAGTTCTATAAATTATAGAGCCTGAATTTATCCGCAAAAACAAATTCCGCACCTTAGAATATGATGATAAGCTTGTAAGGAAGATAATCCAGAGCGTTACAGTGTATGAAGACCACTTCGTCATAGTCTTCAAATCTGGCATCGAAATGGAAATATAAAAACCCAAAGTAAATAGCCCATGACTCTACAGTAGAGTTGTGGGTTTTCTTTTGCTTGCTGATTATAATAATATTTTAATAACTATTGTGTTTATCAATCAAATGGTTTACAATATTCTTAGCGTAAACTTG
>NZ_JAESKU010000033.1:0-7475 GCF_017892255.1 Staphylococcus sp. GDY8P94P | reverse complement strand
ATGAATTAGGTATTAAATCAATAACAAAAAAGAAATATAAGGCTACAACAAATTCCAAACATCAACTTCCTGTATATCCCAATATATTAAACCAATCATTTAAAGTATCCGGATTAGGAAGTGTTTGGGTCGCAGATATAACGTACATATACACGAGAGAAGGTTGGCTATACTTAGCAACAGTCATGGATTTATTTTCACGAAGAATTATTGGATGGTCAATGTCTTCAAGAATGACTAAAGATCTTGTGTTATCAGCCTTTAGAAAAGCATGTACAATACAAGAACCAAGAAAAGGACTGATTCATCATTCAGACCGTGGAAGTCAATATGCTTCTATAGAATATCAGACATTACTTAAAGAAAAAGGAATTCAAACAAGCATGAGTAGAAAAGGAAACTGTTATGACAATGCGTGTATAGAATCATTTCATAGTATTATCAAAAAAGAATTAATTCACCATTGTGACTACAAAACAAGGGATGAAGCAATGTTCAGTGTTATGGAATACATTCTTACTTTTTACAACTCAAAAAGAATTCATTCGACACTAAATTATATGAGTCCAATTGAATTTGAGAAAAAATATGCATAAAAACATCCTCGCGATTCATATACTTTTGGTCCTTTAAAAGAATATGAATCGCGAGGCAAGCAAGCGAAGCGCGGTAGAATTCTCTTTTTACTGTGTCCGTATTCTTGACATAGATCCACTCTGCCTGATATTAAATAGTGATATAATCAGTGATTTTATGAGATTAACTAGCTATTATATTGGTGGAGGATATATTAGTTATCAAAAGAAATACCTCAGCAGAGTCAAATTGCCAAACTTATCAAAAACAGATATTAATCTTCTTTTATCGGTCAGCGATGACAAAACAAAAATAAACAGATTAGTCCAACAATTGTATTTTGATTAATATTTTATTCTACACTGATATAATGTCTTCGAATATTTTAAAATAAGCGATTAAAAATTTGAATCAACAAGGAAGAAATTCATTATAAATCTTGAATTTCTTCCTTGTTTAATTTTATAAGAAACCGCATCATTTATGATATGCTTCCCCTTATCAGTGATTTTGCTAAAAAACTTTCAAAGTTAATTATTTTTTCAACAAATACCTTAGAGGATTTTTATTATTTAATATTAACTTTATTTAAATTTTGAAGTTTTTTAAAATAGTTGATAATGATCGAGCAGCTAATAATACAAAAGCTATTATTAGACTGAATCGGAATTAGGCTGTTCATCTGTTTCTCGCAATGTATTATTCGTAACTTGTGTTTGAGTTTCATTATTCGCTTTGAATAATATTTAAATTTTGTAATTTCTTACTTTGTTTTGATTCGCTATTGTCAGTTGTTTACTTTTAATCCTCATTATTCGCGCTATTATTAGATAGATAGTGTTAAATCTTGGGTTTTTGTTGATGGATAATAACCTACTTCAGTTAGTTCTTGATAGTCAATCTCACAGCTCTGGTGCCAGTTTCTACTAAACCGTATTTATACTACATCCCCATGTTCAGACTTATTAACATAAAAACTCACAGAATGATCTACCTTATCTCCAGTTTTAAAAAAGTTACATTTTCTAGATGGTAATCTTGTTCTTTCATAATACTGATGCCTATATCTGGAGCATTGCTAGCTGTTACTTCGCCTTCATCCGTATACTAAATAATAAAGTATTTACTTATGTAGTAATGGTAGAAATATTTGTTTTTATATCTTGATTCAGATTTAATTCTTATTGTTTATTTTCTTAAGTAGTAGCTCTCGAAATTGCACTACACTGCATCAAATTCCTCAATAATATACATTCCATTCACTGTTATTTGTATTTAGTATTAGTTTTCTAATTCCAACTTAATCTCAAAGAAATTATTTGTATGAAAGTTATTTTTGTTTCTGCTTATTTAAAAATTGAATGTTGATTAATTGCAAAAACAACGAATTACAGATTAAATCTTGATTTTTTGTTCCTCTTTTTTGCAGAATATTTTATCAAACCAAATATATTTTTAATACTTGCTCTCAATTCTACGGGAGGTTATCGATTTCTTTTTAACCAAGCTAATTGAGATTATTAAGATGTCATCCTCGTCCCCTGTTCTTCGGGGTAGTTATCGATCAGCTTTTATGGAAAGGCTATCGTTAAAGAGTATAGGTTCTCGTCCCCTGTTCTTCGGGGTAGTTATCGATCCTTTAACGCGTTTTGAACATCTTCATAAGGTAAATAAAATTCAATTGTAGATTAATTTTACAATCTTCCATATAACGTCTCCATCTTTTCAAAACGACTTAATTCTACGGGCTATAAATAACTTAATTTGCCAGTGTATAACGTTTCAGATTAAGCTACCACTAAGTTATAATAACCATATCGAAAGGAGACCAATCTAATGAAATATACGAAAACCAAAGCAGTATTAAATCAACTCGTTGCCGATTTGAGCCAGATGTCAATGATTATCCATCAGACGCATTGGTACATGCGTGGACCCAACTTTTTGAAGTTGCACCCCTTGATGGATGAGTTCATGGAAGAAATTGACAGCCAACTCGATGTCATTTCTGAACGGCTGATTGCGCTTGATGGCAGTCCTTACTCCACCTTAAAAGAAATGGCCGAAAACACTAAGATTCAAGACTGGCCTGGTGAATGGGACAAAACAACCCCAGAACGCCTCGCACACTTAGTTGATGGCTATCGTTACTTGGAAGACCTTTACCAACACGGCATTGAAGTATCCGATGTTGAAAAAGACTTCAGTACCCAAGATATTTTCATTGGTCTCAAAACCGCAATTGAGAAGAAAATCTGGATGATTCAGGCAGAGCTTGGGTCGGCGCCGGAAATTGATGAATAAAATAATATTAAAAAATCGGTAGACTTATGGTAGATTTTAAAATTAATCCGAACGCCCATTTGGATATTGGACAGCCCTAGTTCACAAAAGGTTTCGATTTTAATTCGTTCGGAATAGGTTATACTAGACAAAAGATCAGCTCCTAAAAGATGGGTTTGTGGTAAACACCATTTTAAAGGAAGCTGATCTTTTTTGTCCGAACAGCGTTCGGATTAATTCAAATCTTTATTAAAAAATATTTCATCTTATTTAACAAGAAACCATATTTATATAACAACATAAAATACACTAAGTTATTTTATTGAACATATATCGTACTTTATCTATCCGACTATTTGGACGACGGGGCTGGCAAACAGGTTCACCGGTAGTAACATGGTACCCTTTTAACTCTGTTAAACAAACACTACGTCCATTTGTAAAGAAAGTTAAATCACTACGATATTCTTGAATACACCGAGCAGGGATTTCTCCACTAAGAATGACCTCATTATTTTTCAATTGAGTGTCTACGATGTTCGCACAATATTTAGGAGCATCGTTGTATGCTCGTGAAAGATATTCCTGTGGCGCATAAATTTTAAAACTAAGATATGGCTCTAACAATTCTGTTCCAGCTTTTTTTAAGACTTGTTCCAATACAATAGGAGCAAGCATCCGAAAATCTGCTGGGGTACTAACAGGGCTATAGTATAAGCCATACTTAAAACTGATTTTACAATCCGTCACATTCCAACCATATAATCCTTGTTCGCAACCATAGCGTATCCCTTCCATAACTGCATTTTGAAATGATTGATTTAAGTATCCAAGAGAAACCGAGCTCTCATACTGCATTCCACTTCCCAACGGAAGCGGTGATACAGATAAACCAATGGAAGCCCAGAAAGGATTTGGCGGCACTTCGATGTGAATGGTATATTCTGCATTTTTTAACGGTCTCTCCATATAAATGACTGTAGGCTCTTTTAGTTCTATCTCCACATGATACTTTTCTTGCAACAGTGCACTAATCACTTCCATTTGTACTTTCCCTAAGAAAGAAAGTATAATTTCATGTGTCGTAGAATCCACGTAATATCGTAGAAGCGGATCACTATCTGAGATTTCCAAAAGGGCATCAAGCAACATTTCTCTCTGTTCAGGTTTACTCGGTTCAACAGTTGTTTGTAGTAGAGGGTGCGGATTTTCAATCTTTTTTCTCTGTGGCAATAGTTTTGTATCTCCAAGAACACTATTTAACTTCAAAAACTCATTTTGCAAAATAACAATTTCTCCAGAATAAGCTCTATCAATCTTACATAATTCACCATTTATTGAAGTATACATTTCTGTAACTTTTATTTTTTCTTTTTCTGATACTCTAACCGAATCTCGTAAATGTAGTACTCCACTATAAAGGCGTATATATACAAGACGTTGTCTTTTTTTTGTATATTCAATTTTGAAAACATTTCCGCAAAGTTCAGACGGACCTCGATGTGTTGATGAATAAAATTTATTCGTAATCACTTCTATAAGGTTATCAATCCCTATATTGTTTTTTGCACTTCCGTGATAAACAGGGAACAGGGAACAATTATGAAATCTTATGCTTTCCTCTTGTTCGAGTTCCAATGCTTCTAATGATTTACCGGACATATATTTCTCTAAAAGGTCATCGTTTCCCTCTATTACCGTATCCCATTGTTCAGATTCGGTAAAGTTCGTCACACACATATTAGGATACAGTTCTACCTTCTGTTTGATTACAATTTCGGCAGAAAGTTTCTCTTTAATATCCTGATAAACCGTTGATAAATCAATTCCATTTTGGTCAATCTTATTGATAAAAAAGATTGTGGGAATCCCCATTTTCCTAAGTGCATGAAATAATATACGAGTTTGTGCTTGTACGCCATCTTTTGCAGAAATCAGTAGAATTGCCCCATCTAAAACTGATAATGAACGATATACTTCTGCTAAGAAATCCATATGTCCTGGCGTGTCTATGATGTTCACCTTCGTATTTTCCCACTGAAAAGAGGTTATTCCTGTCTGAATTGTAATTCCTCTCTGACGTTCTAAAAGCGTATTATCCGTCCTCGTTGTACCTTTGTCCACGCTTCCTAATTCTGTAATCGCTCCACTGTTATATAATAAGCTTTCTGTTAAGGTAGTTTTTCCTGCATCAACATGAGCTAAAACTCCAATATTAATAATTTTCATGTGATTTTCCTCCATTCAAAAACCCAAAAGGGCATAAAAATCCCAGTGATAANNTTATCACTGGGATTTTTATGCATAACCATAGGTATACAAAGCATACAGATATTCTCTGGATACTTTAGAATCACATGATAAAGGTATTCTTAAACTGGGTACAAAAAACTAAGCCCTCCTAAAAAAGGACATCTAATTATTTGTTCCTGCTATCAAATTGACAGTTTATTTAAGAATACCTTGCCGCATATTTATTAACTCCTTTTAAATAGTCACTTAAATAATAGCACGTAAGAGCATATTTGTAAAGGAATCTCCAATTTTTTATCAAAAAGAGTACATGATTACAAAGTATCTGTAATCATGTACCAATATTTGTTATTTTACAATCTTCCAATTATCTTGTTTTTCTAATATCAACTCAAATTGCGAGATTTGGGTTGCCTTTGTTTCTTGATCTAAATATTTCACAGCGACATTCACGATTACTTGGTTATCTTTTCTGGTAAAGATAGGATTCACCAATTCCTCGAAAACATATTCCTTGTTAATCATAGGTAACACATGATTACTTACATAGTAAGTCAATTCTTTTTCTGTGGCGGTAGGATAGAGCTGGAAGAACGTTTCTAAAAAGCTAATGATTTCGTCCATCGTTTCTGTATCTACTGTATGGTCACTTTCTAGCTGTTTGGGTTGGTAGTCCGATTTTTGAGGTTTCTTACTCATTGTCGGATTTTTGATAATAACCATATTATCTGATTCATCTATATGGACAACCACATGAAAGCTAGACGATATAGTTTCCTTGTCTTTGTCTTCGGTAATAACTTGTTCAACAGAAAACAGTACCTCAAAGGTGTTCTCATTCACTTGAGAAACCTGCCACACCTGTATATCGTTCACACTAGAACTAGTAGGAATATCCTTACGAATCATTTCTTCATTTAATACCTGCAATTCTTCCGTCAAATAATGGGTCAATTTCTCATTTCGTTTATCAATGGCTTCTTGGGATTGGAGAGCGTAAAATATCTTGTGTAAACGCACAAAAGATTTCTAAATTGTATAGAAATAGGGAATGCCTTCCCTTATGATATTTAGTAACCACAGAAAACATCACAGGAGGCATTCCCCATGAATGAACTTACCACAGAAATTATCGCTGCACTAGCCCAAAAACAAGATTTGGACGAAGTTTTTCGTCACCACCTTGAAATCGCCATCAACCAGCTGCTTCAAACTGAATTGGCAGAGTTTTTGGGTTACGAACGCTACTCATACGCTGGGATTAACACTGGTAATAACCGCAACGGCAGTTATGAGCGCTCGTTTGATACGAAGTACGGCCAACTTAACTTAACCATTCCTCGAGATCGCAATGGCCGGTTTGAAAATCATACCTTGCCAGCCTACGGTCGGCACAGTGATAATTTAGAAACAACGGTTATTCAGTTGTATACCAAGGGAATTACCACTGCTGAAATTGCCGAACTCATTGAGAATATGTACGGTGCTCACTACTCCAAAGCCACGGTTTCCAACATGACTAAAGCCGTCAATGAACAGGTTCAAGCTTTCCAGCAACGTCGACTGGCTTCACAATATGCGGCTATCTTCTTAGATGCCACTTACTTGCCGTTAAAGCGGGATACCGTTCAAAAAGAAGCGGTTCATATTGCGATTGGCATTCGTCCAGATGGTACGAAAGAAGTGCTGAACTACCAAGTGGCGCCGACGGAATCAACTGGGATCTGGACTGAATTACTGGGAACCCTGATTAAGCAAGGTGTCAAAGATGTGCTGTTGTTTGTGGCCGATGGGTTAGTTGGTTTGGATGAAGGTTTAAATCGGCATTTTCCCAAAGCTAAACGACAACGTTGCCTGGTTCATGTTGGGCGTAATTTGATAAACAAAGTTCGGGTGAAAGACCGTAAGGCCGTGATCAATGACTTTAAACAAGTTCATTGGGCTGCCAATCGTGAAGCAGCCGAACTGAAACTGAATGAGTTCGCCAACAACTGGCATCGTACCTATCCCAAGTTAATCAAAGATCTGCTTAAAATGCCGAATCTGCTCACTTTCATGGACTTTCCACCAGCCATTCGGCAATCACTCTACTCCACTAACTTGATTGAGAACTTTAACAAGCATCTCAAGCGCACCACCCACCGCAAAGAACAATTTCCAACGGAAGATTCACTGGATCGATTCCTGGTTTCTCAGTTTAATGCTTATAACGAGAAGTCTCTGAAGCGGATCCACCGAGGCTTTAAAGGACTCCAGGACACCTTGGAAGCATCATTTATTTGAGTTAGTTACATATTATATGTACGAAGGCATTTCATTTACACAAGATTCTTGACGCTACCCAAAATCGTGAAACAGGCGAA
>NZ_JAESKU010000032.1:0-1319 GCF_017892255.1 Staphylococcus sp. GDY8P94P | reverse complement strand
TTCAACTTTGCAACAGAACCCTCTTTTTAATATCCCCGACTGGCAATGCCGGGATAGACTGTAACATTCTCACGCATAAAATCCCCTTTCATTTTCTAATGTAAATCTATTACCTTATTATTAATTCAATTCGCTCATAATTAATCCTTTTTCTTATTACGCAAAATGGCCCGATTTAAGCACACCCTTTATTCCGTTAATGCGCCATGACAGCCATGATAATTACTAATACTAGGAGAAGTTAATAAATACGTAACCAACATGATTAACAATTATTAGAGGTCATCGTTCAAAATGGTATGCGTTTTGACACATCCACTATATATCCGTGTCGTTCTGTCCACTCCTGAATCCCATTCCAGAAATTCTCTAGCGATTCCAGAAGTTTCTCAGAGTCGGAAAGTTGACCAGACATTACGAACTGGCACAGATGGTCATAACCTGAAGGAAGATCTGATTGCTTAACTGCTTCAGTTAAGACCGAAGCGCTCGTCGTATAACAGATGCGATGATGCAGACCAATCAACATGGCACCTGCCATTGCTACCTGTACAGTCAAGGATGGTAGAAATGTTGTCGGTCCTTGCACACGAATATTACGCCATTTGCCTGCATATTCAAACAGCTCTTCTACGATAAGGGCACAAATCGCATCGTGGAACGTTTGGGCTTCTACCGATTTAGCAGTTTGATACACTTTCTCTAAGTATCCACCTGAATCATAAATCGGCAAAATAGAGAAAAATTGACCATGTGTAAGCGGCCAATCTGATTCCACCTGAGATGCATAATCTAGTAGAATCTCTTCGCTATCAAAATTCACTTCCACCTTCCACTCACCGGTTGTCCATTCATGGCTGAACTCTGCTTCCTCTGTTGACATGACACACATCATCTCAATATCCGAATAGGGCCCATCAGTCTGACGACCAAGAGAGCCATAAACACCAATAGCCTTAACATCATCCCCATATTTATCCAATATTCGTTCCTTAATTTCATGAACAATCTTCATTCTTTCTTCTCTAGTCATTATTATTGGTCCATTCACTATTCTCATTCCCTTTTCAGATAATTTTAGATTTGCTTTTCTAAATAAGAATATTTGGAGAGCACCGTTCTTATTCAGCTATTAATAACTCGTCTTCCTAAGCATCCTTCAATCCTTTTAATAACAATTATAGCATCTAATCTTCAACAAACTGGCCCGTTTGTTGAACTACTCTTTAATAAAATAATTTTTCCGTTCCCAATTCCACATTGCAATAATAGAAAATCCATCTTCATCGGCTTTTTCGTCATCATCGGTCATAAAATCC
>NZ_JAESKU010000031.1:406-589 GCF_017892255.1 Staphylococcus sp. GDY8P94P | reverse complement strand
ATATTAAGGTAACTTGGTGTAAACGTTCATCATTCAACGCTCTACCGTTGGGTACAAGAATATGCCCCAATTTTGTATCAAATTTGGAAGAAAAAGCATAAAAAAGCTTATTACAAATGGCGTATTGATGAGACGTACATCAAAATAAAAGGAAAATGGAGCTATTTATATCGTGCCATTGAT
>NZ_JAESKU010000031.1:0-194 GCF_017892255.1 Staphylococcus sp. GDY8P94P | reverse complement strand
CAAAGTATCAATACAGCAAAGAATACTTTAAAAGGTATTGAATGTATTTACGCTCTATATAAAAAGAACCGCAGGTCTCTTCAGATCTACGGATTTTCGCCATGCCACGAAATTAGCATCATGCTAGCAAGTTAAGCGAACACTGACATGATAAATTAGTGGTTAGCTATATTTTTTTACTTTGCAACAGAACC
>NZ_JAESKU010000030.1:3719-5677 GCF_017892255.1 Staphylococcus sp. GDY8P94P | reverse complement strand
ACAGGAGTCTGGACTTGACTCACTTCCTTTATTATTTTTCATTTTTTTAAACTATTTAATACTAATGTCTTTTATAATAGCTTTTCATATATTATATAATCAATCTTTATAAGTCCTTTTATAAATTTCTTTTCTACCATTTTCGATAAATTCCTGTTTAATATTTTTAATTCCATAAACAATAGTTTCAATAGGATAATATTCTTCAACTATATCTTGATATTCTTTTGCTTTCTCAATATCTATATTTCCATACATTCTTAATATATCTTCTCCAAAATTTGTTCCTATTTCTTCTTCACTATCTTCAAGTAAGTATATAAAATCACAATATTCATCTATAATTCCAGAATCTCCAAAATCAATTATTCCAGTTAATCTATTATTGCCATCTAACAATAGATGATTACAACTAAAATCATTATGGCATAAACACTTTTTACCCTCAAAAACTGTTGTTGCATTTAGTCTTTCCATAAAACTTTCTATATAATCTTTTTCTATATCAGTTAAATCATTATAAATAGTTTCACGCAACAATATATACTCTTCTAATACATTTTGTTTATTATCAATAGTACATTCACTAATATCTGTATAATCTAAACCGTGCATTTGTCTTAAAAAACTGGCAATATCTCGTTTTAACAAATTTTGTTCTTCTTCTGACATAGTAGAATAAATTTCTGGTGTTAAAAAAGTTCCTTTAATTTCTTTATAACCTAGTATAGATAATTCATCACTAATATACGAATATTCAATATTAGGAATTTTTACATTAGTTTCTAAATTTGTATTTAAAAAATTATATATTGCTTTTTCTTTTGCATAACCTTTTTTCTTATTAGTACTAAATTTTGTTTTAAAAATGTATTCATTATTAACTAAATATGCCACACTATCATAACCACTACCGATTATTTCAATACTATCTACTTTGAAATTATCAAAGTAATGCTCAATTAAATATTTCATTGCCTTAACATTTGTGGCATTATCATCATATCTATATTCCATTAAATAACAATCTTCTTTTTTGCCCTCGTGTAATTCATGTTCTGGCAAATCTTCAATAATTCTAAAACCAGATTTTTGGTATGCCCTTATTGCTCTTGGATTATTTTTATGAGGGTCTAAAATAACTGCATTAGCATTTCTTTCTTTTTTCAAAAATTCAAAAATCAATTTAATATATCTTGTACCAATTCCTTTACTCCAATAATTTGGCTCTCCTATAAATTGATCCATACCATAGACTATCTCATCAGTTTTTGGATAATGATAATCAGTATATAACTCATCATACATTTTATATATTTGTCCATATCCAATAGGAACATTGTTATATTCAATAATTACTCTAAAAACTTCATCTTCCCAAGGCTCTGTATAATGTTTTTTTAATGATTCTAATGTATATTTTTTATCTCTACCACCATAAAATTCTAATACTCTTTCATCAGTTAACCATTTTAACATCAAAGGAAAATCATCATCTATTAAAGTTCTTATACATATTTCATTTTCAACTATATTCATTTATTTATCACCTTTTTCATAATCATATACATATACTATTTCATCTTTATAATCATTTTTACCACCTAATTTTTCATATACATGGCAAGCTCTAGGATTACCTTTATCAGTTATTAAAAACATTTCAGAACAACCAATCTCTTTAGAATATTCCTTAATAAAAGATAATAATTTTGAACCATAACCTTTGTCTTGATAGTTAGGTAACATTCCTATTGAGTGTAAATAAAACATTGTTTTTCCATCAGGTCTTAAAAGTGTATAGCAATATGCAAATCCTATAATTTTATTATTTTCTTTAGCTATAAACCCAAATGAACTGGTATCATTAAGAAATCCTTTTAAATTATCAATATCAAAAACCATATTATCATCAATTAAAACTTCTTCCATAAACTCAGTCAAGTCCAGACTCCTGT
>NZ_JAESKU010000030.1:2846-3546 GCF_017892255.1 Staphylococcus sp. GDY8P94P | reverse complement strand
TGCGCAAGCTTTTGAATATTTAGACTGGTCGATATATTCACCGACTAAGGCATTCTTAGCTGTTCGAGCGAGTTCAATATCCGTAAACTTAAAGATCGCTTTTACTGCTTCTCTAAACGGTTTTGAATTCTTTTTTGGAATGGAACTGAAGATGTTTCTTAAAAAATGGACCTGGCATCTCTGCCAACTTGCGTTGGTAAATGACTTACGAATTGCAGACACTAGGCCTTTATGGGCATCAGAAATGATGAGTTCTGTCCCCTGTAGACCGCGTTCTTTTAAGTATTCAAAGAAGATGGACCATGTGTCATCACTTTCTTCATTTTGGATCATGAAGCCAATGATTTCACGATCACCACCTTCTGTTATCCCGATCGCAATATGGCAGCTTTTAGAAAGCACTCGATGGTCCTCACGGACTTTTATGTAGAGAACATCAGTCATCAGATAAGGATAACTCGTACCTGAGAGTGAACGGTTCTGCCATTCGTTGACCATCGGGTCTAACTGCTCAGTCAGGCTAGAAACAAAAGATTTCGATACCGATTTTCCACATAGCTCTTCAACAATCTTTGAAACTTTACGTGTCGAAACGCCTGAAACATACATCTCAAGCATTGAAGCGAGCAGTGCCTTTTCATTTCGCTGATAACGCTCAAACACCGTCGGTGAAAATTCACCATCACGTGTTCTGGGTACT
>NZ_JAESKU010000030.1:0-2666 GCF_017892255.1 Staphylococcus sp. GDY8P94P | reverse complement strand
AATTATACGGACTTTATCGTTGCTAACTTTAATATTTACATTTGAATATTAAAATGTTACAGTACAGGCTAAGTATATTAATTAGTGAAAGGAGGTAATAGCTATTTTAGCTATTAAAGGGAATAGTCTGTCCTTTTTTAAACTAAACAATGATATAAAAACAGTTGCCGGAGCTTTGCCTCTACTATGGATAAGTTTAAAACAAGATCATCAACATACTTGTTTTATGTAGTGAAATATGCATATTTGTATGTTTTGACTTTCGGCACCGGTAATTTTTATCTGTGTTTTTTTTGTGTGCAAAAAGAAATTGATTCTTAGGGACTGCTACTCCTTTCCAATTATTCTAATTACCACTAGAGCAAATTGTGAAAGGATGAAAGAAATGAATTTTAATAATAAAACAAAGTATGGTAAAATACAGGAATTTTTAAGAAGTAATAATGAGCCTGATTATAGAATAAAACAAATAACCAATGCGATTTTTAAACAAAGAATTAGTCGATTTGAGGATATGAAGGTTCTTCCAAAATTACTTAGGGAGGATTTAATAAATAATTTTGGAGAAACAGTTTTGAATATCAAGCTCTTAGCAGAGCAAAATTCAGAGCAAGTTACGAAAGTGCTTTTTGAAGTATCAAAGAATGAGAGAGTAGAAACGGTAAACATGAAGTATAAAGCAGGTTGGGAGTCATTTTGTATATCATCACAATGCGGATGTAATTTTGGGTGTAAATTTTGTGCTACAGGCGACATTGGATTGAAAAAAAACCTAACTGTAGATGAGATAACAGATCAAGTTTTATACTTCCATTTATTAGGTCATCAAATTGATAGCATTTCTTTTATGGGAATGGGTGAAGCTCTAGCCAACCGTCAAGTATTTGATGCTCTTGATTCGTTTACGGATCCTAATTTATTTGCATTAAGTCCTCGTAGACTTTCTATATCAACGATTGGTATTATACCTAGTATCAAAAAAATAACCCAGGAATATCCTCAAGTAAATCTTACATTTTCATTACACTCACCTTATAGTGAGGAACGCAGCAAATTGATGCCAATAAATGATAGATACCCAATAGATGAGGTAATGAATATACTCGATGAACATATAAGATTAACTTCAAGGAAAGTATATATAGCTTATATCATGTTGCCTGGTGTAAATGATTCTCTTGAGCATGCAAACGAAGTTGTTAGCCTTCTTAAAAGTCGCTATAAATCAGGGAAGTTATATCATGTAAATTTGATACGATACAATCCTACAATAAGTGCACCTGAGATGTATGGAGAAGCAAACGAAGGGCAGGTAGAAGCCTTTTACAAAGTTTTGAAGTCTGCTGGTATCCATGTCACAATTAGAAGTCAATTTGGGATTGATATTGACGCTGCTTGTGGTCAATTATATGGTAATTATCAAAATAGCCAATAGTATTGAACAAGGTATATAGCTGATATAATAAGGTGAATTTTTAAATAATATTAATGCAATTAATATTATTTTGATAACTCAATTATGCTAGTATTTTCTTCAAATATGAATGGACTACTGGGTGGAAGATAATTAACTAATCTGTATTCTTCTAATTTGAAATGAATAAGTTTCAAAGTACTAAGATATAGGATTAGTCATCCATTTTTTTTAAATCAGTTTAACTAGATGTTTTGTTTGTCGAATGACAAAAAACTCTTATTTAGTATAAATGAATAGATAATCCTTCCAATAATAATTGGGAGGATTTTTTATTCTCCCTAAATACAAATGTAAGTTAATGAAATATATACTTGAAGATGTTTATGGCATTCTAAAAATGTAGTCTTTGGCAGTTAATTTATGTAGTCTCTCTAGAGAACAACTTGAAAGTATTCGGGAATGCGTTCAGCTTCATAAAACCCTCCTCAATTATATAATCTGAAACCCTCTTGCTAAGTTCTTCTTCAACTTTTTGAAAACCTTTTAATATCATTTGATTTCTCACTTTATTAGCGTTCGTAAAAGTACACTTTTATAGACAAAAAGGAAGAAGCTTTTTCTAGCTCCTTCCCTTCTGATAAGTGATCATAATTTAACTAAGCGTTCTATGAGTTTAGCTTCCGCATTGAAAAACCAGCTGCCAATTGTATCTTCTCCATTTTCATTCTTCAATTGCTATCTTTAGATAGGCAAAGGCGTAACTTTTCAGCAGTCTCTTTCTTGAATTAAATTTATATAGTTCATCAGTTCTGTTACCCCTTTAAATTGATTCATTAATTTGTTGTCCAAGTTCTTCAAAGCAAGCCGAAAGGAATGTTCAACTTTTTCATAGCTTGGTATGTCTATTTCATTTAACAGTTGTTTCATATTTTCAATATAATAAACAGTTTTTCTTAAACTGCTAATGACCAGTATTTTACGCAATTCGGATATAGAAAACATGCGGTAGCCGTTTTCTTTTTTTCTTTCCGAATGGACTAATCCTTCTGATTCCCAGTGGCGAATTGCCGAAGTGTTTACACCTGCCACTTCGGCAGCTTCTCCAATACTCATCCAGTCTTTTAACTTAATATTTTTATAGGTAGTAAAATCTGCTTTCTGAATCATAAGAAGTATTTCTTCTACTCTCTTTTTTTCTACTTGGATTTGATACTGTTGTTCATTTATTAGAGTCAAGTCCAGACTCCTG
>NZ_JAESKU010000003.1:0-4565 GCF_017892255.1 Staphylococcus sp. GDY8P94P | reverse complement strand
AATCAATTACGCAGAGAAACGTTTGAATTGTGATGTAGATTATGCAAAATCGGCTTTTAAGCAAACCAGATCGTTATATGGCAAAGAGGATGGCGTCCAAGCACATACAGTCATTCAATCTTTTTCACCAGGCGAAGTAACACCAGAACAATGTAATCAATTAGGGTTAGAATTGGCAGAAAAGATAGCACCAAATCATCAAGTCGCAGTTTATACGCATACAGATAAAGACCATTATCATAATCATATTGTGATTAATTCAGTTGATTTAGAAACTGGGAAGAAATATCAAAGTAATAAAAAACAACGTGATTTAGTCAAAAAAGAAAATGACAATATCTGTCGTGAACATGGTTTGAGTGTGACAGAACGTGGCACTGCCAAAATGAGATACACGCAAGCAGAAAAAGGTATTGTGTTTGATAGAGAAGAATATTCTTGGAAAGATGAATTACGTGAATTGATTGAAAATGCAAAAGCACATACAAGCAATTTAGAGACGTTTTCAGAGCATTTAGAAGAAAAAGGGGTAGAAGTTAAGCTTCGTGGCGAAACAATCTCATATAAGCCTGAAAATGCAAATAAATGGGTGCGTGGACGAACGCTAGGTTCAGATTATGAAAAAGGGGCGATTGACTATGAGCATGAAAGACATCAAGAACAACAAAGAGAACCCGAATATGCAGACGGATTCAAGGTCAACTGGGACGCAGTCGAGCAGCACACAGAACAACTTGAAAAACGAAGAATTGAACGAGCTCAAAAGACAAAACAAGCTAATAGTAAAGTATTTGGCAGAGATACAAGAGAATCAGAAAATGAGAGAGAAAGAACAAGAAGCAATCACATCAAAATTGAAAGAGACGACGAAGGACTTTCGAGATAATAGCATAAAAACACATAATGATTTTGTAAGATTACTTCAAGATAATTTAAAAAAAGTGAACACAGAAGAAATTCAAGCAGAATTAAGAAGAGATGTACGTAAAGTTCAAGATGAAAACAAAGAAATGTTGCGTAAAGTGAGAGAATCGCATGAACACTATCAGAAAAGACAAAAACAATTATTCACAGGTATTGGGGCTATGTTATTAGTCTTTATGCTATTTGCTTTAATTATGACGATTGGTAGTGACTTTATGAGTTTCTTACATGTAGATATATTACAGAAAGCCATAGCAAGCAAAATTAAAGCGTCTGAGGGCTTTATGACATTTGTTTGGTATATCGCATATGGTTTACCTTATATATTCGCTATAGGACTATTTATTGGCTTATATGAATGGATTAGAGCACGGTTCCATGATTAAAAAGGAATGTGATAAAGTTTGTGAAAAAAAAAGGGGAGTAAAAGTGAAGAAAACAGAACGTAATTTATTCTCAATATTTTTATCTTTAGGAAGTATTTTTGCGATGTTTAGTGGCTTGTTTGTTTTAGGTATTGGAATGTTAATTGGTGGAGCAGCTTTGTTAACTAAAAGCATTTCTGAAGAATAAAAGTGATGACGCATTTATGCCGAGAAAATTTATTGATGTTGAGAAGAACCCTTAACTAAACTTGTAGACGAATGTCGGCATAGCGTGAGCTATTAAGCCGACCATTCGACAAGTTTTGGGATTGTTAAGGGTTCCGAGGCTCAACGTCAATAAAGCAATTGGAATAAAGCAGCGAAAGGAGTTGAAGAAAATGAGTGAGAAAACTAAGAAAAGTATTCGTATAGGATTATCATTTGCACAAGTGGTAGTACAATCATTAATAGTTTATTATGCTTATAAAGAATATAAATTAACTAAAGAAATGTAATTTTGATTATGTAATAAGTTTTGGTACTAAAAAAGACTTGATCTAATTAGACCAAGCCTTTTGATAGTGTTATATTAATAAACAAATAAAAAGAAGTCGCTCACTCCCCGTCCAAAGTTTGTGAATGCGACTTACCTTAAAGAAAAACAGTTGATGTTTTTGTTCTTAATTTGTATATCTAGATATTAAACGATATTAGTTTATTCTTCAAGATATATATTCGGGTGAGCGACTTCTTAAATTAAATTAAGGAGTCGATTTTTTATGAGTAAAAATAATCACGCAAATCATTCAAATCACTTAGAAAATCAGGATTTAGATAATTTTTCTAAAACCGGCTACTCTAATAGCCGGTTAAACCGACATATTATGTACACCCCCGAACCAAAATTACACTTTGATGCTATGACAATTGTTGGGAATCTTAATAAGAACAATGCTCACAAACTGTCTGAATTTATGAGTATTGCGCCACAAATTAGACTTTGGGATATATTACAAACCAAATTTAAAGCTAAGGCTCTACAAGAAAAAGTTTACATCGAATATGATAAAGTAAAAGCAGATGCGTGGGATAGACGTAATATGCGTGTTGAATTTAATCCTAATAAACTTACGCATGAAGAAATGCTTTGGTTAAAACAAAACATCATTGACTACATGGAAGATGATGGTTTTACAAGATTAGATTTGGCTTTTGATTTTGAAGACGATTTGAGCGATTATTATGCGATGACTGATAAATCAGTTAAGAAAACTATTTTTTATGGTCGTAACGGTAAACCAGAAACAAAATATTTTGGTGTTCGTGACAGTGATAGATTTATTAGAATTTATAATAAAAAACAAGAACGTAAGGATAATGCAGACATTGAAGTTATGTCTGAACACTTATGGCGTGTAGAAATTGAATTAAAAAGAGATATGGTTGATTATTGGAACGATTGTTTTAATGATTTACATATTTTGAAACCAGATTGGTCTAGTTTAGAAAAAGTAAAAGACCAAGCAATGATTTATATGCTAATTCATGAAGAAAGTACATGGGGTAAATTAGAAAGACGTACAAAAAATAAATACAGAGAAATGTTAAAAAGTATTTCAGAAATTGATTTAACGGACTTAATGAAATTGACTTTAAAAGAGAATGAAAAACAATTGCAAAAGCAGATTGAATTTTGGCAGCGTGAATTTAGATTTTGGAAGTGAAAAAACAATGAGGACTGAAAAAGAAATTTTAAATTTAGTTTCTGAATTTGCTTATCAACGAAGCAATGTAAAAATTATTGCTCTCGAGGGTTCAAGAACTAATGAAAATATAAAAAAAGATAAGTTTCAAGATTATGATTTTGCTTTTTTCGTATCAGATATTGAGTGTTTCACACATGAAGAAAGTTGGTTAAGTTTATTTGGAGAATTATTGTTTATACAGAAACCAGAAGATATGGAATTATTCCCACCTGATTTAGATTATGGTTACAGTTATATAATGTATTTTAAAGATGGCATAAAAATGGATATTACATTAATTAATTTAAAAGATTTAAATCGTTATTTTAGTGATTCTGATGGTCTTGTAAAAATTTTAGTTGATAAAGATAATTTAGTAACTCAAGAAATTGTTCCAGATGACTCAAATTATTGGTTAAAAAAACCAACAGAACGAGAATTTTATGATTGCTGTAATGAGTTTTGGAGTGTCTCAACGTATGTAGCAAAGGGTGTTTTTAGAAGAGAAATATTATTTGCTTTAGATCATTTCAATAATATTTTACGTCCTGAATTATTAAGAATGATTTCTTGGTATATTGGCTTTAATAGGGGTTTTGATTTTAGTTTAGGAAAGAATTATAAGTTTATAAACAAATATTTAACTGATAAAGAATTCAATATGTTTTTAGCTACTTTTGAGATGAATGGATATAGAAAGACATACCAATCTTTTAAGCTTTGTTGTGAATTATTTAAATATTATTCAAATAAAGTAAGTTGTTTAGGAAATTATAACTATCCAAATTACGAAAAAAATATTGAGAATTTTATTCGTAATAATTATGAGAATTAATTTTATTAGCAACCACATTTTTGGTTGCTTTTGTTTTGATTTTGAATTTGGTTTTGAACTATGAGTGGCTAGCATTTTGCCACTCATTTTTTGCGTTAGCAAAAACATAAAGGGTCTGGGATTAATCCCAGCAAGCCGGTATATTCAGAACGAAGTGGCTAGAATATACGACGCTTGCCAAACCACATTATTACTTGAAATTTTGTTGATTATCTTATAATCTACAAATATAGAAAGTAATATATTTCGAAGAAACGTGGTGGGATTGAATGAGTGAACATGATAATAATTTGGCTAGCGATTTGTCTGTTGGGGAAAACCGAAAACCCAACCGCAAAGAGCCAAAACAAATTAGTTTCAGAGTGAGCGAATCCGAATATGAAAAGTTAAGGTCATCTGCCGAAACTTTGAATATGAGTGTGCCGAATTTTGTTAAGAAAAAGGCACATGGGAGTCGATTGGTAGCGCCAAAATTTGATAAAGAGACGCGACAATCGATTGCCAAAGATTTAAGTAAGTTAGGGGCGAATGTGAATCAGATTGCTAAATATTGCAATCAACACCAACATGAAAACCCAGATTATGACGCTTTAGGTAGAAACATCAATGCAGTACGTGAAAGGCTTGATGAGATATGGCAACAACTAAATTAGGTAATACCAAATCGGCAAGTCGAGCAATCAATTACGCAGAGAA
>NZ_JAESKU010000029.1:1576-4980 GCF_017892255.1 Staphylococcus sp. GDY8P94P | reverse complement strand
TTCGATCACAGCGTCATCTTCAAACGCTTTCTTTTGTCAGTTTACAGTTCTTCGAAGTGGAAGTTCAGCTCCTTTTGATGATTAAAAAGAGAGCCTTTCGGGACTTAATTGCCTGGCAACGTCCTACTCTTGCGGAACGTAAGTCCGACTACCATCGGCGCTAAGGAGCTTAACTTCTGTGTTCGGCATGGGAACAGGTGTGACCTCCTTGCTATAGTCACCAGACAATATCATGTATAACTATTATACATTCAAAACTAGATAGTAAGTAAAATTTAGTTCAACCAACAAAACTTTTAAATTTGATTAAGTCTTCGATCGATTAGTATTCGTCAGCTCCACATATCGCTATGCTTCCACCTCGAACCTATTAACCTCATCATCTTTGAGGGATCTTATAACCGAAGTTGGGAAATCTCATCTTGAGGGGGGCTTCATGCTTAGATGCTTTCAGCACTTATCCCGTCCATACATAGCTACCCAGCGATGCCGTTGGCACGACAACTGGTACACCAGAGGTATGTCCATCCCGGTCCTCTCGTACTAAGGACAGCTCCTCTCAAATTTCCTACGCCCACGACGGATAGGGACCGAACTGTCTCACGACGTTCTGAACCCAGCTCGCGTACCGCTTTAATGGGCGAACAGCCCAACCCTTGGGACCGACTACAGCCCCAGGATGCGATGAGCCGACATCGAGGTGCCAAACCTCCCCGTCGATGTGAACTCTTGGGGGAGATAAGCCTGTTATCCCCGGGGTAGCTTTTATCCGTTGAGCGATGGCCCTTCCATGCGGAACCACCGGATCACTAAGTCCGTCTTTCGACCCTGCTCGACTTGTAAGTCTCGCAGTCAAGCTTCCTTGTGCCTTTACACTCTATGAATGATTTCCAACCATTCTGAGGAAACCTTTGAGCGCCTCCGTTACTCTTTAGGAGGCGACCGCCCCAGTCAAACTGTCCATCTGACACTGTCTCCCACCATGATTAATGGTGCGGGTTAGAAATCCAATACAGCGAGGGTAGTATCCCACCAACGCCTCCACGTAAGCTAGCGCTCACGTATCTAAGGCTCCTACCTATCCTGTACAAGCTGTACCGAATTTCAATATCAGACTACAGTAAAGCTCCACGGGGTCTTTCCGTCCTGTCGCGGGTAACCTGCATCTTCACAGGTACTATGATTTCACCGAGTCTCTCGTTGAGACAGTGCCCAAATCGTTACGCCTTTCGTGCGGGTCGGAACTTACCCGACAAGGAATTTCGCTACCTTAGGACCGTTATAGTTACGGCCGCCGTTTACTGGGGCTTCGATTCGTAGCTTCGCAGAAGCTAACCACTCCTCTTAACCTTCCAGCACCGGGCAGGCGTCAGCCCCTATACATCACCTTACGGTTTAGCAGAGACCTGTGTTTTTGATAAACAGTCGCTTGGGCCTATTCACTGCGGCTCTCCTGGGCGTGAACCCTAAAGAGCACCCCTTCTCCCGAAGTTACGGGGTCATTTTGCCGAGTTCCTTAACGAGAGTTCGCTCGCTCACCTTAGAATTCTCATCTTGACTACCTGTGTCGGTTTGCGGTACGGGCACCATAAATCTAGCTAGAGGCTTTTCTCGGCAGTGTGAAATCAACGACTCGAGGAAACAATTTCCTCTCCCCATCACAGCTTGACCTTAAGAGTGCCGGATTTGCCTAACACTCAGTCTTACTGCTTGGACGTACAATCCAATCGTACGCTTCGCCTATCCTACTGCGTCCCCCCATCGCTTAAAACGATTCATGGTGGTACAGGAATATCAACCTGTTATCCATCGCCTACGCCTATCGGCCTCAGCTTAGGACCCGACTAACCCAGAGCGGACGAGCCTTCCTCTGGAAACCTTAGTCAATCGGTGGACGGGATTCTCACCCGTCTTTCGCTACTCACACCGGCATTCTCACTTCTAAGCGCTCCACATGTCCTTACGATCATGCTTCAACGCCCTTAGAACGCTCTCCTACCATTGTCCTACGGACAATCCACAGCTTCGGTAATATGTTTAGCCCCGGTACATTTTCGGCGCAGTGTCACTCGACTAGTGAGCTATTACGCACTCTTTAAATGATGGCTGCTTCTAAGCCAACATACTAGTTGTCTGGGCAACGCCACATCCTTTTCCACTTAACATATATTTTGGGACCTTAGCTGGTGGTCTGGGCTGTTTCCCTTTCGAACACGGACCTTATCACCCGCGTTCTGACTCCCAAGTTAAATTGATTGGCATTCGGAGTTTGTCTGAATTCGGTAACCCGATAAGGGCCCCTCGTCCAAACAGTGCTCTACCTCCAATAATCATCACTTGAGGCTAGCCCTAAAGCTATTTCGGAGAGAACCAGCTATCTCCAGGTTCGATTGGAATTTCTCCGCTACCCTCAACTCATCCGCTCACTTTTCAACGTAAGTCGGTTCGGTCCTCCATTCAGTGTTACCTGAACTTCAACCTGGTCAAGGGTAGATCACCTGGTTTCGGGTCTACGACCAAATACTCAACGCCCTATTCAGACTCGCTTTCGCTACGGCTCCACATTCACTGCTTAACCTTGCATCAAATCGTAACTCGCCGGTTCATTCTACAAAAGGCACGCCATCACCCATTAACGGGCTCTGACTACTTGTAAGCACACGGTTTCAAGTTCTCTTTCACTCCCCTTCCGGGGTACTTTTCACCTTTCCCTCACGGTACTGGTTCACTATCGGTCACTAGAGAGTATTTAGCCTTGGGAGATGGTCCTCCCGGATTCCGACGGAATTTCTCGTGTTCCGTCGTACTCAGGATCCACTCAAGAGAGAACAGATTTTCGACTACAGGATTATTACCTTCTTTGATGCATCTTTCCAGATGCTTCGTCTAATCTATTCCTTTGTAACTCCGTATAGAGTGTCCTACAACCCCAACAAGCAAGCTCGTTGGTTTGGGCTATTCCCGTTTCGCTCGCCGCTACTCAGGGAATCGATTTTTCTTTCTCTTCCTGCGGGTACTAAGATGTTTCAGTTCTCCGCGTCTACCTTCGATACGCTATGTATTTACGTATCGATAATACGACATAACTCGTATTGGGTTTCCCCATTCGGAAATCTTTGGATCACAGCTTACTTACAGCTCCCCAAAGCATATCGTCGTTAGTAACGTCCTTCATCGGCTTCTAGTGCCAAGGCATCCACCGTGCGCCCTTAATAACTTAATCTATTTGCTTTCAACTCGACAACCGTCGGTTGAAAACCCAAAATGTTATTAATCTGTGAGTGTTCTTTCGAACACTAGCGATTATTTCTTTTTGAATTCAAGCTTATTTAAAACTCTTATTCACTCGGTTTTGCTTGGTAAAATCATAAATTTTACTTACTTATCTAGTTTTCAATGTACAA
>NZ_JAESKU010000028.1:0-13751 GCF_017892255.1 Staphylococcus sp. GDY8P94P | reverse complement strand
TTTTAGTTAATTTAATAGTATACCTTTTAAAAGTTACTTTGCAACAGAACCACTTTTATAATAACTTATGTTTGCGTAATAATTCTTCAATGAATGTGCCATGTATTTTTTCCATCCCTTTTTTTAGAACTGAACGTTTAAGAAAGTACAAGTTAAAAACAATAATAAAAATAAAACGGCTAGCATTGCGACTGCTAGCCGTTTAGAGAATAAGCTTAAGATGAATGAGCATTTGAGCTATAAAAAGGAATTAAATGCTAACAAAAATTATATGAAAGAGTAAATAGTCAATAATAAAAATAATTAGGTCATGAGTATATGTCCTAGTTATTTATATATATCTATCTGTTTAAGCCTAAATGTTATTCGCTATATTTATTAGATAAGATTGATATAGGTCAAGTTTATATTTCTTAAAAACGAATACACTATGGTTAAACTAAAGTGTAGGAGAGGTTTATATGCAACAGACTATTTTGAAACATAAAAATCATATTACTGTTATTAGTGGTTTACTTATTATTATAGGTTTTATTGCACATTTTATCTTTAGCAATATGGTTATCTTTAATAGTGCTTTTATAATTGCTTCTATATTGGGTGTTATACCAATCGCAATACAGGCTTATCAGGCTATGAAAGTAAAAGTAGTGAGTATTGATGTTTTAGTAACTATAGCGGTTATTGGTGCTTTCTTTATTCAAAATTACGAAGAGTCAGCTATTGTTACTTTCTTATTTTTATTTGGATCATATTTAGAACAGCGTACACTTAAGCAAACACGGTCTGCTATTAAAGAGTTGACGGAAATGGCTCCAGAGACTGCTTTTAAGCAATTGTACGACGGACAATTTGAAGAAGTAGATATTGATGAAGTAGAGGAAGGAGATATTCTCATAGTAAAAACTGGGGCTAAGATTCCAGTAGATGGTAGGGTAACTACTGGAAAAGGACATGTAAATGAGGCTAATATCACCGGTGAATCTTTACCTCTAAAGAAAGAGAAAGGTGATGAAGTATTTGCCGGTACCATTATGGATAATGGGACTATTCAAATAGTTGCTGATAGAATTGGGGAAGATTCTACATTTGGTCGAATTATTGAGTTAGTAGAAGAAGCACAAGATTCTAAATCGGAAGCTGAACGATTTATTGACCAGTTCTCTCGTTGGTATACACCTGTAGTACTTATCATTGGGCTATTAGTTTGGGTATTAACTAAAGATACAGCACTTGCAGTTACTGTATTAGTACTTGGTTGCCCAGGGGCCTTGGTCATTGGTGTACCTGTTTCAAATGTCGCGGGTATAGGAAATGGTGCAAAGAATGGTATTTTGTTTAAAGGTTCTGAAGTGATTAGTCATTTTGCGAATGTAGATACAGTCCTATTTGATAAAACAGGTACCTTAACTGAAGGAAAGCCTGAAGTTAGCGAATTCGTTTACTATGGAAATAATCAAGAGGAGGATTTATCTTTATTATACTCGATTGAAAGGGAATCTGACCATCCCTTAGCTGTCGCTATTACAAATAAATTAGCGCAATATAAACTAAGACCTGTAGAGAGTACACAGGTTATAAAAGGTGGGGGTATAATTGCTCACGTTGACGGACACATTGTTGCAGTAGGGAATAAAACCTTAATGGAACAAGAAAGTATTCCACTATCTAATGATGTTCTTAAAGAATTAGATAAATTAGAAAGAGCCGGTAGTTCAATTGTATTAACGGCAGTTGATCGTCAGTTAATCATTTTAATGGAAATCCGTGACCAAGTTCGACCAAGCGTTAAACAAGACCTACAAAAATTAAAATCACTTGGTGTTAAAAATCTCATTGTATTATCAGGGGATAATCAAGGTACAGTTAATTTAGTTAAAAAGGAGCTAGGATTAACCGAGGCCCATGGCGATATGCTACCAGAGGACAAGCAAGCATTTTTAAAAGAAAGACAGTCTACTGGTGAAATTGTTGCTTTTATTGGTGATGGTGTGAATGATAGCCCTTCTCTAGCTATTGCAGAAGTAGGGATAGCTATGGGAAATGGGACAGATGTGGCTATTGAAAGTTCAGATATTGTTCTAATGAATTCCAATTTTAATCGTCTCCCCCATGCTTTAGGTTTAGCTAAAGGGACATACGCGAATATGCAACAAAATATTCTCATTGCTGTTGGTGTGGTGATAATATTATTGGGTAGTTTAATATTTAGTGAATGGATGTCTATGTCAATTGGTATGTTAGTTCATGAGGCAAGTATTTTGGTCGTTATTTTAAATGCAATGAGATTAAGAAGTTATCAATTAAGATAATTGATCCGTGTCAATTATTTTTAAAAAAATACCTTATATAATTTATTTAAAGTAGTGATAGATATGACTAAAGCAACATTAAAATTAGAAACATTAACTTGTCCATCATGTTTACAAAAAATTGAAAGTGGTTTAAAACAGACTGCTGGTGTAGAAAAAGATTCTGTAAAAGTGCTGTTCAATGCAAGTAAGGTAAAAGTGGATTTTGATGAAGAACAAGTCAATTTGAATACAATTGAAAAAGCTATTGAAAACTTAGGATATTCCGTTATTAGTTCAAAAGTAAAGGAAGGTGTATAAAATGACAACAGTAAATGAAAGACAAGAAAAATTAGCTGCTGAACAAGCCTATAAAGAACACATTCATCATACTAAGATTAATGCAGCAGCTGTTACAGATCATGTACTGGATAATATTCATACCTTGCATGTAAAATTACACCAATATCATTGGTATGTAAAAGGCACAAATTTTTATTCATTGCATGAGGTATTTGAAAAACTATATAATGAAAATGAAACATGGTTTGATAAAATTGCAGAACGTTTACTAGCTTCAGGATTTAAGCCAGCATCAACAACTACCGAATTCCAAAAATTTACAACGATTTCTGAAGATTTGTCTGAAAAATATTATTCTGCTGAAGAAATGGTCTTACAGTTAGTAGAGGATTTTAGATCTAACCGTGAATTTACCATTCGTGCAATGCGTTTAGCCCAAGAAGAAGCAGATGATGCGTTAGAGGATTTACTAATTAGTTATAAAGATTATTTAGATGTAAATATTTGGCAACTTCAAGCCTTTGTTAACAAGGATGCGCTAGAAGACGATGACTATATAGATAATGATTAATTAGGAGGAAAGTTGTATGGCACACCATCATCACCATAGTCATGTAGATTGTATACGTTTAGTTCCGATTTTTAACCACCTAAATGAAGAACAAATGAGTTTAATTGCACAATCAGCGCATGAAGTACATTATGAAAAGAATGCGTTGTTATTTGGAAGTGGTGATAAAGATGACACACTATATATCGTAAATAATGGGCGTGTACGTATTTATAACTTAAATGAATCCGGTCGTGAACAAACTGTACGCATACTAAATCCTGGTGATTTTATGGGAGAAGTGGCTATTTTTCAAACTGAAAGTTACCATTCTAATTATGCTGAAGCAATATCAGAAGTAAGTATATGTAGAATTCATAAAAAGGATATGAATGACTATTTAGATGCTTACCCAGAAATTATGAGAAGAATCCTATCAGACGTTACGAAACGTTTACAGGTATCAGAAAAGCAAACGATGCAGGTTGGTATGGAGCAAGTAGAGTCTCGTATTATTGATTTTCTATCAGAATACGTTGAGAATGAAGAAAATCATACTTATGTGACCTTACCAATGTCAAAGAAGGATCTAGCTTCTTATTTGGGTACAACTCCTGAAACAATAAGTCGAAAGTTTTCAGCATTGGAAGAAAAAGGTTTAATTAAACAACATACGCATAAATATATTGAGATATTTGATTTAGATGAATTATTATTTTCATCAAGTTAAAGTGCCGAAAAAACCGTAAGAGGATAATACTCTCACGGTTTTTTGGGTATACAAAAAGGCCATGAAATCCTAAAATAAAGTAAATTACCACAATATACTTGAAAGCAGGAAGCATTATAGAGGATCGAAAACAGCAGTCGTTAATTCGGTATTTCCATCGCTATTCTAAAGAAGCACGAGCTGCAGTAAAGACGATTTCAATGAACTTATATTCTCCATATATAAGTGTTGTTAAGGCTTTTTTCCCTAATGCAAAAATTGTTATTGATCGTTTTCATATCGTACAATTACTAAATAATACAATTAACTCAATGTGGATTGCAGTCATGAATGAAATCAAAAAAAGTCGCCCTACAGATTATCGAAAACTAAAAAATCAATAGAGATTGATATTAAAAAATGCTGATTATCTCGATTTTTCAAACTATTATTATCATCGCCTATACCATGAAAAGATGACTGAGCAACGTATGGTAGATTATTTATTAAGTCTTTCTCCGAAATTACAACAAGCTTACCAAGTGATGAATGACCTTAAATTTGCGACAGAAACTAGAGACTACAGTTACTTATTAGCCACTTTACAAGATTTAAAGAAAGTCAGATTAAATAAAAAGGTAAGAAAAACGATTAATACACTGGAAAGATTCTTACCATATGTCGAAAATGCTTTAATTTATCGTGTTTCTAACGGTCCTACCGAAGGTATGAATAACAAGATTAAGTTAATCAAACGTACAGGATATGGCTACGCAAGCTTTAGAAATTTCAGAGCCAGAATTCTATTACAATTTAAACTGATCTTTAAACCATCTAATCCACTACCTGCGACTTTCCAACCAATTGCAGCTTAAATATTAGACGATGACACTTGTTAGCTTTCATTATTAATTATCCAACTCTTGATCCGACTTTCTCGCCTAAGGGCGAGAAAAGGGTCATGCTTATCTTGAAAATAAACATGGCCTTTCAGTTATTAAAAATTTCATTTAAATCTTAACTGTGATTATTTACTTTTGGTCCCCAACACTATTTGACACAGAACCTTTCTAGTTAATTATCATTTACGGTTTTAATTTCAACAATATCAGATAAAATTTGTATTCTATCTTCTTGCGTTAATACATTCATTATCTATCCCACCTTTAATAAAATTCCCCTATAACGGCCTTATAAAAATATTATTATATTAAAAAATAAAATAATATTTTATTACTATTTTATATACTTATAAACCTTTAAATTTTACAATGTAAAATTTAAGTTTGGTCAGCTTGCTGGTGAATATTCCCAATTCCTTTAGGATTTTTTCTAAAGAAAAAATAGAGACTTAATAAAATTTGGATCAATTATAAGAGAACATAGAATGAATTTATCTTTAAAAAAAGATACAAGGAGTTATTTCTTAGATGATCGAGTAAGACAAGGATTAATAGAATATGAAGATCTATCTGTAAAGACTTTAACTAATATTGAAAATGGATATAATTTACCTAGTTTATCAACTTTGAAAATATTATCAACTGCTCTAGAAATTGACTTCTTTCAACTATTAGCAGAGGTGTATGACTATATTCCAAGGCAATGAAATGTGATTATACTCAATTATATTTCATTGCCTTTCTATTTTTTTGATTTCATTTGTTTTTGAATGAAGGGATCATAAAGATAAAAGCTATTAATGGACTCTACTTTATCGTATAGAAAATAAATATATTAACTTCGAGAAGTTTATCTATTTAAGGTACACCCTAATCAAACAAAATAAGTCGTTGAAATTATTGTGTCTAGTACTTTACTTGTTATATGAAAATAATTTAATAGTTCCTAACATATTAGGAGTCGATATGCTTACAATCTTCGTTCACATCATTGCACCAATCATTAGTGGTTGTGCAGTTTCGTATTTTGCTTACTGATTTAGTAGAAAACTCAATAAATAGAAGGAAGTGTTAAGACTCATCAAGAACCCCCTCACTACTATTTTTATTAGTGAGGGGGTTGGATCCTATATACATGTAAGTTTCGTTAAATTTATTATAACGTCATATAGTATAGAAATGAAAAGTAGAATAGTTAAGAATTTGTTTTTTTCTTAACCTTTCATACCACCTGAAAAATGAGAAACTACCTTTCCTAATTCATGTTCTAAATTTACTATTTTTGTATTTCCAGCAATTGCTTCTTCTAATTTCTTACCTTTTAACCCCATCAAATTCCCAAAAAAGCACTAAATTTTCTCTTGCTGTTAATGATTCATACAAAGCGTCACTTTGGCCCATATAGCCTATTTCATTCAATACTTTGCGATTAGGTATTTGTTTATTGAATATTTGAGCCTGTCCTTCATCTAAACTTTCCATACCCATTAAACATTTTATTGTCGTAGTTTTACCTGAACCACTAGGACCAATCAATCCTAATATTTCTCCCTCAGTTAATTCTATATTAATGCCATCTAAGACTTTCTTTTGATCATAATATTTTATTGCGTTCGTTAACTTTGCTACAAGATCAGCCATAGAGTTCCCTCTCCCGTGTAAATTATTGTTTATAAAACGAGTATATACCTCTCATTTGTAAAATCAATTTAGCACTAAAAAATATCCAATTCTTACAATTCCAATTAAATAAGTAATATTACACTTAGGCATAAAAATCCGCTAGTTAGGCATTTTCAAGCAAATTGACAGGGAAATATTTTATATTGTGGTTGATAAATTAAAACTTTGTTTTAATTTTAAATACTTGGAAAGGGGTGTTTTATATGTCAGCAATCATAGAAGCACTAAATAATGCCATCCAAGCAGGTATCGCTCATGATTGGGTAACTATGGGTACAAGCATTGCGAGTGCATTAGCTAGCGGTGTAGACTTTGTTTTAGGTTTCTTAAAATAAAGTCATTTTCCTCACAAAAAGGACCTTCTCTAAAATCACGTGTGATATTTTTAGAGAGGATCTTAAATTTAACTTCTAAACATTTGTAGTTTTTGAAAATAAAAAAGACTAGGACATAAATATATGTCCCAGTTTCAAAGTAATATCTTAATTATACTTTTTCAGTTTGTGCTTGTGCTTTTTCATTGTTTGACGCATGTGAAGCACCGGTTGCTTCGATTTCTTCTAGTGTACGTCCTCTAGATTCTGGAACGAATTTTTTCACAAACAGTACGCCGAGTATACAAATGATGCCGAATATCGCAAATACGATTTGTTGTGGGAAATACACTGTCATAATTGGGAATAGTAATCCAACTAAGAAAGAACCAATCCAATTTAATGAAGATGCTGCACCTGAAGCAAATCCTCTAATTGCTAATGGGAATATTTCTCCAACGATAACCCATGTTAACGGCGCCCATGTAAATGAATAGAACGCTACATAAATACTTAAAAATATAACAATGAGTATTGGATTCGCATTTGGTAATATCAAATTAATGACTGCTGGTAATATGAATGATAATCCCATCACAGTACCACCTAACATAAGTAATGTTCTTCTGTTAAATTTATCCGCTATCCAAATGAAGAGTAATGATCCTAATACTAAAATCACACCTTGAATAATTGGCCACATTAAAGCTGTACTTGCTGAGTTACCTGTAGCTTGTTCAACAATTAATGGAATATAGTAGAATATTGCATTTGCCCCTTGGAATTGTTGGAACGCAGCTACACCCAATCCAGCGATAACTAAATATTTATATTTGCCACTAAATAATGTTGCTAATGATTGGTTTACTTTATTCTTACTTTCTATTTGAATAGTCTTGTTTATTTCTTCAAATTCTTTATCTACGTTTTGGTTATTTCTAAGGTTGCTTAAGACTATTTTAGCTTCTTTAAATTTATTATTTTTAATTAAAAATCTTGGAGACTCTGGTAATTTTAATACGCCCCAGAATAGAATGACTGCTGGAACTGCTGCTGCACCTAACATTAATCTCCAACCCATTTCAACTGGCAAACCTCTTAAGAAATAGTCTACGATGTATGATAACAACATCCCAGATACAATCATTGTTTGATTCATACCAGACAATTGACCACGGTACTTGGCTGGAGCCATTTCTGACATGTAAGCTGGTACTAATGCTGATGCAGCACCAACTGCTAATCCAAGAATTACCCTTGATATAATTAAGAAATAACTACCATCATGTGGTGCGATGCCTGACAAAACAGAACCAATTACGAAAATGATTGCAGAAATTAAAATCATTTTCCTTCTACCAAGCGTATCAGATAATTTACCTGCTAAAATACCACCAAATATTGCGCCTAGCATTACTGACGAAGTAATTAACCCAATTATAAATCCACTATTAATATTCCAGTCTTCTCTTAAAAATGGTAACGCTCCGGTCATAACACCTATGTCATAACCAAAAAGTATCCCACCAAAAGCACCGAAGAAATAGATAAAGCGATTCGAAACTTTACTGTTTATTTTCATCCCATTCACCCTTTTTTAAAACAAAATATACCTTACATTACGTTATTTGATTAACGACAAATCTACTGTAATTTAATTTATTAATGTATATTCTGAATCAAACATGTTTAATAATATTTCTATTTGCGATGTATTCAATTTAAGTGACAGTACTGTGTGATGACCACCGCCTTCTTCAATCCAACGTTTCACGCCTTGTTCTAATGATGGTTTAACATCCCATAACACTCTAGCTACTGGTAAGTTAGGTGCAGGTTCATCTAATTGTTTAGCAGTAATTTCATTCACAATAAACTTGAAGTGTGTGCCAAGATCCATCATTGTGACCACTACGCCGTCGCCAGCTTTTCCATCGAATACTAATCTTGCTGGATCTTCTTTATCGCCTATACCTAAGGGATTTACAACGATTTTAGGTTTCGTGTCTGCTAATGTTGGATCAACTTCCAACATATGTGCGCCTAGTATATGTGATTGGTGACTTCTTAAGTCGTACGTATAATCTTCCATGAACCCTGTTGCTTCATTTTCTGCAGCAATTTTAAGTAAGCGGTCTAAAGCAGCAGTCTTCCAATCACCTTCACCTGCAAATCCGTAACCTTGTTCGTTAAGTCTTTGTACTGCTAAACCTGGTAATTGTTTCATGCCATGTAAATCTTCAAAGTTAGAAGTGAAAGCAGTATATCCACCCTCATCTAAAAAGCGTTTAATCGCAATTTCATATTTTATTTGTTCTTTAACAGAAGCATTAAATGCGTCTTTACTGTACGCTCTGTAATCAAAGTCATATAAATCTTCATATGATTTAAATAATTGATCTACTTCTGAATCTGTTACTTGATTCACATATTCTACTAAATCACCTATACCAAAATAATCCACAGTCCAACCGTATTGGATTTGTGCTTCGATTTTATCCCCTTCAGTAACAGCTACATTACGCATGTTGTCACCAAATCTTGCAACTTTTAAGTTGAAGCTTTCATTATAAGCATTAGCTACAACCATCCATTCTCTTAATTGCTTTTGTACATTTTCATCTTTCCAATGTCCAAAAATAATTTCATTTTTCTTATTAAGACGGCGGTTAATATAACCGTATTCTCTATCTCCATGTGCTGATTGATGTAAATTCATATAATCCATATCAATGTTTTCCCATGAAATATCATTGTTGTATTGAGTTGCTAAATGTAATAATGGTTTTTGTAATAATTTAGTACCTCTAATCCACATTTTCGCTGGTGAAAATGTATGCATCCATGTAATCACACCTAAAATATCATCACGATAATTCGCTTCTTTCATAATATCTGTAATAACATCTGCAGAAATTGCTAATTTCGTTTGTAATTCAATTTCAAACGGTAATTGTGCCTGCGCGTTTAACTCGTCCGTAATATTTTGTGCATTTTGTTTAACTTGTGCGAGTGCATCATCACCATAGAGTTCTTGTGATCCAATCACAAACCAGAATTTTTTTGTTGTAGTCATTTTGTTTCCTCCTTAGTTTTGTCCGTAATAGGCATTTGCGCCGTGTTTTCTTTCAAAGTGTTTATCAAGTACTGCTTTAGGTAATGTTTCTGCGAATGGATTTAATTGTCTTGTGAAGATATTCATCTTACATACTTCTTCTAACACTACTGCGTTCATCACAGCTTTTTCACAATTATCTCCCCAAATAAATGGTGCGTGACCATGCAATAATACTGCAGGTACTTCATGTGGGTTGATACCTTTTTCTTTAAATGTTTCAACAATGACATTGCCTGTTTCATACTCATAATCTTTATTGATTTCTTCAGTCGTTAAAAATCTAGCACACGGAATTTCGCCGTAGAATGTATCTGCATGTGTTGTTCCCATAGCTGGCACGTTCAATCCTGATTGCGCCCACGTTGTTGCCCATGGTGAATGCGTATGTACGACACTGCCAATATCACCAAATTCTTTATAAAGAACAGCATGCGTTGGCATATCTGAAGAAGGTTTTAAATCTCCTTCAACCACTTCACAATCTAAATTACAAACCACCATATCTTCTGGTTTCATGACATCGTAATCTACGCCACTCGGCTTGATAACAAATAATTGCGATTCTGCATCAAAGGCACTCACATTACCCCATGTGTATTTAATCAATCCTCGGTTTGGCAATTCTAAATTTGCCTTAAAAACTTCAGCTTTTAACGTTTCTAACATGTTATTTGCCTCCTAAATATTTAGCTATCGATTGTTCTATAGGTAAACCTTTTTTAACTTTTTCTACATAGTTATTAAAGTTAATCACTTCTTGTTCTACTGGTTCCGTAGTTACTTCTTCCGTGTTTAAAAATACAACTTCATTTAAAAATGTAGCTAAAGATTGTTGAGATTCTTGTGCGGTATAGTAAGCTAAAACACTGACACCCCATGCGCCACCTTCACTTGCCGTATCCATTACGGTAATCTTATTTTCAAGTGCTGATGATAATACTTGCTGCGCGACACCTTTGGTTTTAAAAATACCGCCATGTGCTATCAATTTATCTATGTTAATCGATTCATTATTTTTCAATAAATCCAATCCAATTTTCAAAGTACTGAATGCACTATATAAATGCATTTTCATAAAATTAGCTAAATTGAAATTATAGTTTGGTTCACGTACAAATAATGGATAACCTGTCTCTACGTCTGTAATGTTTTCTCCTGAAACATAGTTGTATGAAAGTAAGCCACCAATGTTGTCATCACTTTCCAATGAACGCTCGAATATCTGTCCGTACAACTTATCCGATGAAAAATCAACACCCATGACGCTTAATACTTCGCCAAATATGTTCATCCAATCATTAATATCAGAAGTACAGTTATTGGTGTGAATCATTGCTACTTCACTACCATCGGGCGTTGTTACTACATCAATTTCTGGGTACATGTCTTTTAATGCATCAGATAATACAACCATTGCAAATGCACTAGTACCGGCTGATATATTACCTGTATTCTGCGCTACTGTGTTCGTTGCTACCATACCAGTACCAGCATCGCCTTCAGGCGGACACATAATGCTACCAGCTTCGAGATTACCTGAAGGATCTAATAATGTTGCACCATCACTTGTAAGACGACCGCCACTTTCACCTGCCAATTTAATTTCAGGTAATATAGCTGATACTGACTTTTCAAATCCTTTTCCTTTAAATAAGTCATTAGCTGTATTTAATAAATCTGATCTATAAGCTTTTTTGTTAACATCTATTGGGAACATGCCTGAAGCCTCGCCAATACCGACAACTTTTTCTCCAGTTAAGTACCAGTGCACATACCCAGCTAACGTTGTTAAATATTCAATTTGATTCACATGGACTTCTTTATCTAATATGGCTTGATATACATGCGCAATACTCCAACGTTCTGGAATATTAAATTGAAATGCTTCGCTAAGTAACGTAGCTGCCTTTGCTGTATTACCATTTCTCCAAGTTCTAAATGGTACAAGTAAATCTTCATTATGATCAAACGCTAGATAACCATGCATCATACCGCTGATACCAATCGACTTCACTTGTTTTAATGTTAAATTATGTTTTTCTTTCATTTCTGTTGTCATTGCACTATAACTTTTCTGTAACCCGACCCAGATATCATTAATAGAATATGTCCAATATCCATCTACGAATTGGTTTTCCCATTCAAAATGTCCAGATGCAACTGTATTTAAATGCTGATCAATTGCTACGGTTTTAATTCTTGTAGAACCAAGTTCAATACCAATCGATATATCTTCACTACTTAATGCTTTCTTCAAACCATCCATTTCAAACACTCCTATTGAAACCGTTTTCAAATATACCTTATAATATTTGTCCATACATGTCAATGTTTATTATTTTATGTCCGTACATGTTTTGAATTATAAAAAAGCTCAAACCAATAGCGTGATTGATTTGAACCTGTCTTTTATATTTTTTTTACAGAATTTCGTTCGATAATATATGTATCTATAAGTTGTGACGTTTGTTTTTTATCTGTATTTATCGCGGTAATCATCCATTCTGCTGCTTTTCTACCAAGTAATTCTTGAGGATGTGACGTTGTAGTCAAATCCATCTCACTCAATTTACTTAGCACTGAATTATCTTCGCCAACCACAGATAAATCGCTTGGTATCTGCACATTTCGCTGTTTTAATTTTTGGATGATCTCGTAAGCAATTTCATCGTTATAACAAACTAAGCCAGTGATATTAATCTTTTTCTCACAAATATGCTGAACAATTTGTTCGATGACTTGTGGCTTACTTTCGGTATCAAATGTATAAATATGTTCGCCTTTAAAAAGAATATGATTACTTTCAAAAGCATTAAAATAACCTTTCATTCTTAATTTACCTTGGTTATCGTCTATTTTAGTAATTAAAGCAATATTTTCATGTCCTTGATCTACTAAATATTTTGTTGCTAAATAGCCAGATTTCACATCATCAATTGCTATATAAGGCAAGTTCAACTCATCATACTTAGCATTAATCATTAAAATCGGAATATCTCGCTGTTTGAATAATGAATAATAGGACAAATTCGGGTTATAGACATTACTCTTAGTAGGTTCTATAATAAGTCCCGTCACACCTTGATTCAGCATCATCTCTAAACATTTACGTTCTTCCTCATGATTGTTATTCGTACTTGCTAATATTAAAGAATAGCCATTCTTTTTTAATACATTCTCAATACCTCGAATAATACTCGGGAAAATATAATCCGATAAGTAAGTCACGATTACGCCTATTTTTTTAGTTTCATTGTTCTGATTTGTATTTAAATAATTGTAACTCACATATGATCCAGAACCTTTTTTCTTTTTAATGTATCCTTCTTTGACTAATAAATCCATTGCTTGTCTGATTGTATAGCGACTTAAATTATACCTATCCTGAAATTGCTTTTCTGTAGGTAAGAGCATTCCAACTTGATAGCTTTTGTTAATTATTTTTTCTTTAATTTCGTCCGCTACAATTTGATATTTCGGCTTATTCATAATTGAAAATCTCCTAGTCTCACCAATTTGTCTTAATACCGCATATTATAGCATACGTCATATTTATTCAATGAATCAAATTTTAAGAAAAATTGAATTTATACGTTGAATTCATCATATAATATAAGGTTCTGTTGCAAAGTTGAATTTATAGTATAATTTTAACAAAAAGGAGTCTTCTGTATGAACTATTTCAGATATAAACAATTTAACAAGGATGTTATCACTGTAGCCGTTGGCTACTATCTAAGATATGCATTGAGTTATCGTGATATATCTGAAATATTAAGGGAAAGTGGTGTAAACGTTCATCATTAAAAGGTCTACCGTTGGGTTCAAGAATATGCCACAATTTTATATCAAATTTGTAAGAAAAAGCATAAAAAAGCTTA
>NZ_JAESKU010000027.1:0-1536 GCF_017892255.1 Staphylococcus sp. GDY8P94P | reverse complement strand
AGTATGAATTGTCATACTTTTAAACTTCAATATCTATTATAACTTCGTTTTTATGTCATTATTTTTATTTTATCATATAATTTATTTTAAATGCTGAATTGAAAAGTCAAGTCCAGACTCCTGTGTAAAATGCTATACAATGTTTTTACCATTTCTACTTATCAAAATTGATGTATTTTCTTGAAGAATAAATCCATTCATCATGTAGGTCCATAAGAACGGCTCCAATTAAGCGATTGGCTGATGTTTGATTGGGGAAGATGCGAATAATCTTTTCTCTTCTGCGTACTTCTTGATTCAGTCGTTCAATTAGATTGGTACTCTTTAGTCGATTGTGGGAATTTCCTTGTACGGTATATTGAAAGGCGTCTTCGAATCCATCATCCAATGATGCGCAAGCTTTTGAATATTTTGGTTGATCGATATAATCATGAATCAATCGATTTTTAGCCTCACGCGCTAAGTTAATATCTGTGAACTTAAAAATTCCTTTAACAGCTTCTCTGAAAGATTTTGAATTTTTTTTAGGAATGGTGGTAAAGATATTTCTTAGGAAGTGAACTTGGCATCTTTGCCAACTTACGTTGGTGAAGGATTTTCTAATGGCAGAGACTAATCCTTTGTGCGCATCAGAAATAACGAGTTCCGTACCTTGTAAACCGCGTTCTTTTAGGTATTCAAAAAATGTTGTCCAGGTCTCTTCGCTTTCGCCACTTTGAATCATGAAGCCGATAATTTCACGGTCGCCATCTTTGGTTATTCCAATCGCTATATGACAGCTTTTTGAGAGTACTCGATTTTCTTCTCGTACTTTTATATAGAGTACATCGGTCATTAAGTAAGGATAATTTTTTTCTGATAATAAACGATTCTGCCACTCGTTAACCATAGGTTCTAGCTGTTCTGTTAAGCTAGAAACGAAGGACTTAGAGACGGATTTACCACAAAGTTCTTCCACAATTTTTGATACTTTACGAGTTGAAACGCCTGATACATACATTTCCAACATTGAAGCCATGAGGGCTTTTTCGTTTCGTTGATAACGTTCAAACACTGTGGGTGAAAAATGGCCATCACGTGTTCTGGGTACTTTTAATTCTAGCGTGCCTACACGTGTCGTAAAGCTGCGCTCATAATAGCCATTTCGTTGACTTTGTCGGTTTTCTGTTCGTTCATATTCTTTTGCTTGAATATATTCTGTTCGTTGATTTTCCATTAGTTGATTAAATACCGTTGTTAAAATAATTTTAGAAACGTCATCCTTTACAGAATATTCAATAATGCTTTGAATCTCTTCGCTTTTCAGTGTAAAATGTACTTGGGTCATGTAAAAGTCCTCCTGGGTATGTTTTTGTCGTTAAAAACATTGTACCGTAAAAGGACTGTTATATGGCCTTTTTACTTTTACACAATTATACGGACTTTATCTGAAATAAATTAATTTTTATTATACAAAAAATAAAAATCACAATAAAAAATAAAGAACCTATAATAATATTTGTCATAATATATATTTTTTTCACTTTATTTGTACTG
>NZ_JAESKU010000026.1:0-18319 GCF_017892255.1 Staphylococcus sp. GDY8P94P | reverse complement strand
AAGACTCCTTTTTGTTAAAATTATAATATAAATTCAAATTTGCAACAGAACCTTCCTTAGCCTATATATTATTTACAAAATTCTATATTATCGATAATCAGGATGTATAAAAAACAATATTACATATTTTGTTAAGTTCTTTTATAATTTCTTTTTCAAAAGTCTCATCATTTTCCCTTGATGTATTTTCATAAATATCAAATAAAAATAGAGCTGAATCACTTGCAGTATGTAAATTGACTATATTAACTTCATCCATTTTAGTAAGTTCAGTACTTTTGCTACTTCTCACTTGTGATGTAAGTTTTTCTATTTCCTCTAAATTACTTTTTATAGAAAGTTCTTTTGCAAGTTCAGAGAATTCAACATCTGAATTCGTATATCCTAATCTAAAAACATTTATTTTCCTAGTATATTTTGCTAAATCAGATTTCAAACTATTAATAATCCTATCGCTGTTTTCTTCGAACTGTTTGTTTTTTTCTTCTTTATCTTTTTCTTGTTGCTTAACGCTATTATCATATGATTTATATGCGATAACAAGACTGATAACAGTTGTAAGGAGAGTGAATAATGCTACAAATGCTTTTAAAATATTTGGATATTCTTCTAGAATTCCCTCAATTTGATAAGAGTATTTAAAAACAATAAATATGGAGACCACTATTATGAAAATCGATATACGTAACATCTTCTTCATTCTAAAACTTCCTCTCTAAGCCATATAAAAATGTTACTGACTCACATTATTATAAAATGATTCTTATAACATATAACATATATCAGTATAGTTATTAAAACATCAATTAAAAATGCATGTTTTATAAATATCATTAACCCTATTCCTATTTATATATACTACAGATATAAATAAAATAACTCCGTAATTATAATATTTACGCTCAAACTTTATGAACTTTGCATTCCTACCCACTATGGTGTTATAATGCAATTAACAAAGATTATCAGGCATGTATGCACCAAATCCCCTTACTACGGCCATAGTAAGGGGATTTTTTGGTGTGACTAGTCGCCTATTCGTCATTACGCTTGCGTAGCCAATGCGCAAATAGCGCAACGAGACAACCACTTGATGCTGTGGTCATGATGTTTACAAAGATTTCAGACATCGCGTATGCACCTCCTCTCTACGTCAATTGACGCCTGAGAGATAGGCGACTTCATTATTATATCATCTGTGAATTGTTAAGCATATCCACTTCGGATAAGTTAAATTATGAAAACCATTCTCTCCACTTCTTTATAGTTATACATTTAAAAAAGCAGATGATATCACCATCTTAATTATAAAATCACCTGTTCAATTTATTCCTAGTTTAGTAGGAAGTCTTTACAAAAAATAAATTAGGTATTTATGAAGTAAGAGAGCTAGACAGTAATAAAGAAACTGAAAAATACTTAATTAAAACATCTCAATCCCACCAAACTACTATTATCGTTGGTGGAATTGATCCGTTTATTTTTGTAATTTATTTAATATTTTTTAGGTACCTCTTGTTGATAAACCTTTTTGATTTTTACTACGGTTCCTTTAATCCCTCTAAATATAAATTTATATAGCTCATCATAATCTCTTTAATAACTTATATATGCTTTATACACAAGTGTAAGTTACACTTGTGTGAATTACATTTGTGTAACTTACACTTAATTCTTCTAATTGTTTGCATACAGTATGCACGCATACATTATGCATATATTAGTTATGCAAACATAATATATGCTTTAAAGTAATATCATAATATTGTTTGCTTTTTACATACTTATAAGAATATAAAAAGCAACATGTTGCTTTAGTATGTCCACTAAAAAACAGTAATTTGTATTATACTAATAGGTTTAAATAAACTCTATTTACTCACCAAAGTATATGTTAGATTGCTATTTTTTTACTATCACTATCTAAGTAGTACTTTAGAATTCTTATACATGTTCGATACACAAATGTAAACTACACATCTTTAAGATTATTGTATAAACTCATCCAAAATTCTATATCTTTTACACTCACTTTTCGCACCTCATTATGATATAAATAATCTTTTAATTCTTCTCTGTTATACCTTTATTTATATCTTCAATCAAGTTTCCTTTTGGCGTTAAAAAGGATATATTTTTGTTAATTATTCTTTGCATGAACGCTTTGAATTCCAATACATTTTAAATATAAAATAGCTCACACTTTTCCAACTTTTGTTCTCATATTTAATAATCTACTGACTCAAGTAATGCTAAAATTTTGTCTTGTTTACTCGCAACTTCTTTTAAAATTTTTGTATTTTGCGCTTGCTGATGTGACTGTTCTGCATATAATTTTTGATAACTTTCAAGTGGATCTAATAACTCTAAAGTCTCTAAAATTAATTTGTTTCTTGATATATTTTTATCTTTAGCCAATCTACTTAATCGATCTAACAACTCACTATCTACATCTCTAATTAGTAAATCTTTCTTCATTATTTTGAACTCCTTTTTTTAAAATTTTTTACTTATTTTTTTATGTTTTACGTACATATACTTACTAAGATTATTTTGAAATTCAAACGAAATCCAGAATGATATTAAAGTATTATGCCTTCAAAAAAAGGTGTCTCACCTTTGTGACATTTTCTATATATCGTGTCACAAAGGTGAGACAAACACAATATGTTGTGTCACAAAAGTGAGACATTTCTATTTTTTTGATATCATAACACAAACCATTTAAACCCTTGAAATGTCTGGCTTCGCCAGACCTATCATTTCAAATGATAGCATATTTCCCTTATGCTCTTACCAAATATTTACCGATTTTCACGTTTTTTCTAAAACGCTCATAAAATCCATATAGTTTTTTTACTTACATGGTATGAAAAACATACCGAATCAAACATTTAAAACACTAATTTTTATATTATATTTAAGATGTATCTATAACAAAAGGAGTGTTCAAAATAAAACTAAGTTATAAACTAAAAATGGAACGTCTTAACGAAGAACTATCTCGAAAGAAATTGGCAAAATCACTTAATAAATATTTTAAAACGAAATATTATACAGAGAGAATAATAGGTATCATTGAAAGTGATGAGACTTATTTAAAATTTGATGTTGTTGATGAAATGTGTTGCTTTTTTAATTTAACAATTCAAGATTTACTATATAAAAAATGGCCAGAATATAATCAGGATTTCACTGACTACTTCCAAAATGAAACTACGAAATATTGTCCTTTGCCTGATGAAAATAGAACACGAGTTCATCAATTTTCTCAGCTTATATCTCATTTTAATTTAGTTAATAAACAGGATTGGATTTCATTCCCCAAGTATGATTTTATCCAAAGAGTTTATTACGATTACTTTGAAAAAAATGTTATTGATTACTCAACATGTGAAATAGCTTTAAATACTTTTAAGTTCCATTATCCAAATTATTTATACAAAAATAATAGTGGTTTAATCATTAAACATGATTCAGCAGGTATATTATCTGTTACCGATCATCGTGATCCTATATCGAATGATGCATTGAAAAATGGCGTTGAAAGAATAGAGCATGCCATTGGCTTATTATTAGAAGTCAATACCCATAAATATGATCAAGGACTATTCACATCCCATAATATTGAAAAGTTAATTGAATACTTTAGGTGTCATAATATTAGCTTAAATAACTTAAGTTCTAATACATTAATCCCTTTATCAACATTGAAAAATTTATATAAAAATCCTAAAAAGTTATACTTTAAAGATATTCAGACACTATGTAACTATTTAGATTTTCCAATCAATGAGATTTCAAATTATACTAGTGACATTCAAGATAATATTGACGCTAAAAATATAGGTGAACATCTAGCAAAGTTAACTAACACTGGTGAAATTGAATCATTTAATCAACAATATTATCTAACGTCACAAGAAACTCAATTACTCATTCCTAGCTATTGTTATGAATCATTTATACGACAAATGAAAAAAGACTTAAATAGAGGCAGTGATGAGACAATGCTTTTCATGGAATTTAAGCATTTTATTTTTCAATGGCACTTTTTTAATAAACTTAAAATTTTACTGTCTCAAAAGTTGAACGGAAAAATTGGTAGAGATCTCTTTTATATGTTTATTAAAACGGAAATAGAATCTGCATTAGGTAATAAGCTTTATCCAAGTAATCCAGTTAATCTATTAGGCACTTTAGCACTAAACAGAATTTCAAAGTTTGATAATACAAGTAATAAAGAGCTTCAAGAAATCATAGAAGAACAATTCAAATAACTATCAACACACTTATCACTATAATGATGTGTATACGTATCAACATAAACATAACTACATTCATACACATACCTATATACACCAAATTTTATAGTACTTTATTTACGTATAAAATTTGGTGTTGTTCTATAGTATCAAGACAAGAAGAAACTCGTTTCTAAAACCATAATAAAAAAACAGTAATACCAAAAAAATATATAATCAAAATACAATCAAAAAGGAGGATCTATATGAAATTTAGAAAAATTCAAAATGAAGATTATACTGCTTGTGCTAAAAATTTAGTTTCAGCTTATGAGGGAGCTCCATGGTATAATAAATGGACTGAAAAAGAAGCATTACTTAGAATTGAAGCCACAATGAGCGGATTTAATTCTAAAGGATATGTAATCGAAGAAAATAATAAAGTAATCGCAATGTGTATCGGCAGAATAGATTATTATTTCAATGGCATGAACCAATTTTGTATAGATGAGTTTCATGTTATACCTAAATTTCAAAAGAATGGCGTAGGTAAAAAATTAATAAATTCTGTCTCTGATTCACTCAAACTTGATGAAATATATAAAATTTTTCTAATCACGGGCGGAGAACTAGCAGAAAATTTTTATAAAAAAAAACGGCTTCATGAAATCAGAAGAAGGAAGCATGTTGGAACTCCAACTGTAGAATTATGACTAAAAATTAAAAAAAGAGATGTGAAATTAGATTCACATCTCTTTTTAACTATCACTTGATATCTATTACTTTTCTTTGATTATTCTCAGTTTTCGGTAAATCTACAGATAAAATACCATCTTCAAATTTAGCCTCAATATTATCTTCATCTATATTATTAAGTGAATACATTCTCTTCACGTTACTATAAGATCTTTCTTTTTGAATGACTTTACCTTCATCATCTTTTTCTTCATTTACCTGATTATTTTCAGCAGAAATTATTAGCGTCCCATTTTCATAAGAAATATCTATTTGGTCTTTTGAAAATCCTGGAAGCTCTGCTTTTAATTCATATCTATCGTCTTTTTCACTAATATCAGTTTTTATACCTTGTTCATTAGGAAAATTACTAAAAAATTGTCTTCCAAAATCTCTAAACAATTCACTAGGTGTCATATCAAAATAATCTCTTCCAAATGGTTTTAAACCATAACTCATAACGATCACTCCTTATAATATTTAACCTATTTTTTGATTAATATTTTTGACATAATCCAAATCATTTAAATACTCTTCCTAATTACTGTTGAATTCGAATTCAACAAAAGGGTTAAATTCAAATACACCATCAAAATTAGACATATTCTTAAAAGGAATTAGTTTTTTTGAATTTTTATCTAAACTCATATCAACCCCTCCCTATAAAGCATATAACTATTTTCACTATATATATAACATAAAGGTCAAAATTGGTCAATAAATTTTCTCGGCATAAATACGTGGTCTATTTATTTTGCTTTTCTCCAAAATATTAAGATAAAAACACTCCAATACCACCAATAAAAACTGCAACAAAAATCCCAATCCACATTAAAATAGACATAGAAAACGCTCCTTTTTAAGTAAACTCTATCACAAGAACGATTTAAAATTTAAATACCTTTATTTTGAATTTTAAGGGGGTATTTTAAAGAATTAGGTATAAATCATATAGTTTTTAACCTAAAAACATACATAAGCTCTTAAAACGCAAATATGAGCCAAATAAAGATATTGATTTGGAGCGTTCCCATGAAAATATTACGCTCAAAAATTGTGAAACCAAAAAATAAGCATAAGTCAGATATTCAATCTCCCGTTGATGAAACGGCAAAATATCCAATAAAAGATACAGATTATATGACAGATGATGAGGAAAAAGCAGATGAGGAAGCTTTTAGTATTATTGCTTTCTGGAATTGGGAACGTAGGAATTATTTTATTAAAAAATAGTTCAATAATCGGGCCATTTTGCGGTACAATGAATTGCCTTCTGCTACTAATATTAAAAACACTTTTTTGGGATACTAATACCCCATATGGTATAATTGTAAAACAAGAAAGAAGGAAAGGACTGACAAATTGTATGGGTATAGGAAATATGATGGGCGGAATGGGGTTCATTGGCATGATTTTTTGGATTATCATTCTTGGCTTGTTATTTTATGGTGTATATATATTAATTGCAAAAGCTTCAGAAAAACCAAAAGGTGTAAGATCAGATGATTCTTTACAAATTTTAAAGGAAAGGCTGGCCAAAGGGGAAATTAATGAAGATGAATATGAAAAATTAAAGAAAGTGTTAAAAAAAGATTAGGGATACTTTGAATGAAAGGGGAAATAAGCGATGAAAAAGAAGTTACCTTTAGTGCTGTCGTTTGTACTAGCTGGTTTAATCGTCATTGGACAAACTGGTTTTACCCAAGGTTCTGATTATGACCAGAGAATGGATAATATGATAAATGCATGCACGAACTTCATGCAGTCCTTTGATGATAACAAAGAAAATAAGTAGTAAAGTATATAAAAACACAATAACTACAAGGCACTGAACCCTTAAAATGGGAACTTAATAAAAACACTATGTTCTAGGCTGCTAATTCTCTGTATTTTACAGGGGATAAGTAGCCTAGTTTTTGTTTAATTTGTTTTGTTGTTTCCATATGTTCCATCATCATTTGTTGCATCTGCTGCATTTGCTCCATATTCATTTCGGGCATGTTCATTTCAGAACGTCCCATGTAGTAATAAGGGTAACATATTAAAACAACTGTTATGACAAACTTAAAAAACAAAACACAAAAAGGATAGAGTATAAAACTAACGGTTCTGTTGCAAAGTTAATTTTATAGTATAATTTTAACAAAAAAGGAGCGTTCTCTATGAATTATTTTAGATATAAGCAATTTAATAAAGATGTAATAACTGTAGCCGTTGGCTATTACTTAAGATACGCGCTTAGTTATCGTGATATATCTGAAATACTAAGAGAACGCGGCGTTAACGTTCATCATTCAACGATCTACCGTTGGGTTCAAGAATATGCTCCTATTTTGTATCAAATTTGGAAGAAAAAGCATAAAAAAGCTTATTATAAATGGCGCGTTGATGAGACATACATTAAAATAAAAGGAAAATGGTGCTATTTATATCGTGCCATTGATGCAGATGGTCATACATTGGATATTTGGTTACGTAAGAAACGAGATAATCATTCAGCATATGCGTTTATTAAGCGACTTATTAAACAATTTGGTAAACCTCAAATGATAATTACAGACCAGGCACCTTCGACGAAGGTGGCAATGTCTAAGTTGATTAAAGATTTTAAACTTAATCCCGACTGTCATTGTACATCTAAATATCTTAATAACCTCATTGAGCAGGATCACCGTCATATTAAAGTGAGAAAGACGAGATATCAAAGCGTCAATACGGCAAAGAATACACTCAAAGGTATTGAATGTATTTATGGTCTATATAAAAAGAACCGTAGGTCTCTTCAGATCTACGGATTTTCGCCGTGCTACGAAATTAATCACATGTTGGCCAGTTAAGGGAATACTACCATGTTAAAATGATAATTAGTTATATTTTTTCTGACTTTGCAACAGAACCAAACTATGGCTATTCCCCCAAAGATCCCCAAATAAAGTGGCTTCCCTTCTCTGAGACATAACCAAATTAGATAACCACCACCAATTTCAGCTAATCCTGCAACAATGAATACTACAATTGTATAAATCATAAAGCACCCCTTGAACATTTAATCAATATAGCAATTATAACGTATCCTTTTTGAACTATGATAATTATTTCAAGCATAGAGTGATTAACAACAGTTTGGAGGGATAGTATTGAACGAGGATTTTATATATGCAAATCAAATACTTAATAGTCGAGGTACCGTCGGAAAAATACGGACGTTAAGGATTTTGAAAGATAAAAAAGCTTAATCCCTCCGTATTTTTAGTGAGAAATTAAGCTTTTGATTTTCAACAATCGCCCTTTTCTGAATAAGCGTGTACAAGAGATAATGGAAAAATCATGCTGGAAAAACATATGATAAAAATTACAACATGTGTGCAATGTCTGAAGCTACTGTTGGATAGGCAAATATCATTTGTTTCAATTCTTTGGTTGAAATCCCAAAACGAATGGCTGTTGCAAAATGATTAATCAGTTCATCGGCTTCATTACTAATCAAATGAGCACCAACAATTTGATCATGATCTTCGTCAATCAGCACTTTAAACGCAGCAAAGTCCTCATTTGTCCGTTTATACGTAAACCAGTCGGAGATGTTTTTCTGCTTTACTTTAATATTCCGGCCAGAGTTTTTGGCTTCCTCCTCGCTCATACCTACCGATGCCATTTTAGGTACGGTAAATACAGCAGATGGAATCACGGGATATTCAATTTTTTTGCTGTTCCCTTTCAATAAATTAGATGCTACGACATGAGAATCTGCACTGGCTACAGGTGTGAGGGGCAAGCCATCCGTTGCTGCAGCATCTCCAGCTGCATAGACATTCGGGTTACTTACACTTTGCAAATACTCATTAACATGGACACCATGTTTTTTCCTTTCTATATTCCCTTTTTCAAGATTCATATCTAAGGCAGGGACCCGTCCAGCACCATGAATAACAATGTCTGCTTCAAACCGCGTTATATCCTCTTTTTTTCGAGCGTACACATGAAACTTTCCTTGTTCTTTTTCAATGGATTCAACGGAATGTTGAAGATGTACCTGTATGCCAATCTCTTTCGACTTTTCTAAAAGGATATCTACAAGATCTATATCAAAATTCTCCAAAGGTCTTTGACCTCGATGGATAATATGAACTTCTGATCCAGCACGTGCCGCGATATGAGCAAATTCAAACGAAATATACCCACCACCAACAAAGACGATTCTTTGTGGTAATTCATCCAACTCCAAAAACTCATCACTATAAGTAAGATGTTCTTCTCCTTCTATGGGTAAAGGGGTAGGTTTCGCACCACTAGCGATCAAGAAATGACTCCCCTCGAGCACTTCTTTATTCACTTCAAGTTTGTCCTCACTCACGAAAGATGCATTGCCATGATACGTATCGATTCCCTGTTTATTCAATGCTTCCTCTTTTTTTTCCGGGACATCATCTGTAAAGGTTCTTTTAAAATTCATAAGATCTTTCCAGTTGATGGAGACTTCAGACGGTACTCCATTCTTAACCATCCGTTTGTTCCAATCAATAAGCTCGGCAGCACCATGTAGAACCTTTTTTGGGTCACATCCACGTAGTGCACACGTGCCTCCAAACGGCCTGTCATCTACCATAGCTACATTCCAGCCGGCTTTATTACATTTTGCTGCTGTGATTGAACCCGCAGAACCTGTACCAATCACAATAAGATCGTATTTCTTTATCATCATTAACCTCCTCGCAGAATTGACTCTATAATACGTTTGCCTTATTTCTATCTAATGAAACCGCGTACCTTGTCCAAGGTTGAAAGAATCCACCGTCTTAACCAAACGGTGGATTCATTGTGTTGTTATCCCGCACAACAAGATAATTTTGAAACATTTTTATCAAACGTCAGGGCAGCTAATTTCAATCCTTCTGCCATTGTTAAATATGGTGCAAGGATTTCTTTTAAATCATCTACGGTTAAACCAAACTTAACGGCTAAAGTCGCTGCATAAATCACTTCACCTGCATTTTCAGATACAACATGAACCCCTAACATTTTCAATGTTTTCGAATCAGCAATAAGCTTAAAAACACCTGTTGTTTCATGATTTACTATCGCTCTTGGAACAGCATCTAAAGGCAATACGGAGGTTTTGACCTCATAGCCTTTTTCTTTTGCTTGTTCTTCTGTTAAGCCTACTGTTGCTACCCCTGGATTTGTAAATGTCACGCCGGGAACCACTGATAAATCTAGTTTTTTATTTAATCCACCGATTGCATTATCGGCAACAATTCCACCTTCATATGCTGCTAGATAGACAAATTGAGGCCCTAATGTAACATCTCCTGCCGCATAAATCTTTTCATTACTTGTTCTAGCATAATCATTTATCAGTATTTCTTTTCGTTTTCCGACTTTAACCCCAGCTGCATTTAAATTCAACGTATCCGTATTTGGTTTTCTTCCTGTTGCAACAAGCAGCTGCTCTGATTCAATCACTTTTTTCTTGCCATCTACTGTAACATGAACCTTCTTTATCTCTCCAGATTGTTCTACACGCTCAAAAGATGCCCCTTTTACAAGGTTTATTCCTTGTTCAATTAAAGCTTTTTCTACTACTTCAGAAATCTCTGGGTCATACTCTTTTAACAGTCGCTCACTTCTTTGCATAAGCGTTACTTCTGAACCTAAGTTATGAAACAATTGGCCAAGCTCCATTCCGATATATCCTGAACCGATCACCGTTAATCGTTTAGGTACCTTTTTTATTTCAAGGAGCGTTGTACTTGTTAAATACTCCACTTCTTCAAGTCCTGAAATCGGCGGGAGAGAAGGAGATGCACCCGTTGCAATTAAAAAGCGTTTTGCGGAAAGTTTCTCCCCATTGACTTCAACCGTCTGTTCATCAGTAAATTTTGCTTCACCTACAATTAAGTCAATTCCATATTCATCAATTAGATCCACATATTTTTGATTGCGAAGCTCACTCACTAATTCATCTTTTTGCTTGATTAAGGGTGCTAATTCCACTTCTCCAGCAGATGTTTGTAATCCCGTAAATGGATTTACTTTTGCTAAATGATTAATTTCTCCAGCCCTAAGAAGTGTTTTTGATGGAACACAGCCAATGTTTACACATGTTCCGCCAACGGTTCCACGCTCAATCATGGCTACTTTTGCCCCGTATTCAATCGCTTTGATCGCAGCTGAAAAAGCCGAACCACCGGAACCAATGATAAGTAAGTCATAATCGCCTTCATTACCTAACACCACATTTTCTTGTGATGATATTTCTTCTATTTCTCCAGGTTGATATTTCGCCTCATCAATAGCCTTTTTTGCACTTTCAATCCCAATATCATCGGGTAATTCAAATAATACTTCACCGTGACGAAAACTAGCTTCTACATTCTTGGCACCAATATTTTCAAGTGCAACTGCTACATGTTCTTCACAACCCATACAAGTCATGCCACTAACTTTCATACTGATTTTCTTAGTCATTTTTTAACACTCCTTTTAATTATCGAAATATGCCACCCGGACCAATCCCCCAATAATAAGAAATATAAATTCCTGAAATTAAAATAACAATGGAGGAAATAAATTGGATCATTGCCATATTTTTAGAAAGTAATTGTTGGACATATCTTTTTGAAATCAAAGAAACAATGGTTATGGAAGTAACGACAACACCCATACCGATTGAGTACACAATAAATTTAAGTATAACCATCAATAACGAATTATCTTGCATAGATTCAGTGAGTACAAATAAAAAGGCTGGCAACGTACAACTTAATGATGTGATTCCATAAGCAATACCATAGAAATAAACTGATCGTTTACCCTGTTTAATATTAACTCTTAAAGGTAGAGAAACTTTTTTTCCAAGCAACATCCCTAGTCCCAAAAGAAAGATAAGTACGCCCATTAGAAATGACCAAATTGGAAAAACATTGATTAAAGCTCTACCTAATAACGATAATAGAAAACCGGCTATCACAAAAATAGTTAGAAATCCCAACGTCATAGACAATCCTAACCATAGCCCCTTTGAGATTGTCCTTATTAAGGAACGCCTTGTTTCAACCTCTCCTTCACCAATTAAATAACTAATATATGAAGGCAACATAACAATCCCGCAAGGATTAAACGCAGCAACTATTCCTGCTGAAAAAATAAATATAAAGGGAAACGTCATGAACTACTCACTCCAATACGTGTTAGTTCCTTTTGTAAATCATCGAAGGAAGGGTTAACCGCGTGATATATAACTTCTTGATTGCTATCTATTAAAAAAACTTCTTCCAATTGTTTTACTTTATACTTTTTAGTGAGTTCATATTCTTTATCGATTAAATGTGTCCATTCTCCACCATATTGACGTTGGAAATCCTTTAAATCTTGTTCTGTATCTTGTAGGGGATCCATATCAACAGTTATAAGTTGAACATTGTTCCCATATTTATTATGAATCTGTTTAAATACCTTTTCCCCTGCTACACAAGTCGGACACCAAGATGCCATGAAATAAATGAGTGTTGGCTTCTCGGAACTTATTGGTTGTGTTTTTTCATTGTTTATCGTGTTGGTTCCATTGGATATTCCACATGCTGAGAGGCTTACAATAATGAGAGCTGATAATAAAATCTTTTAAAGAACAATATTGATTTCAAATCACTCCCCCCCTTTTTCTTCTGTTTCACTGAATTTAGAATGGCAACAATCCGACTGACATGTATTACGACTACCTCTTCTTTTTACCAACATAATCAGTCCGACAATTAACAAAACAGCACCAAATATCCAAACTTGTTTTCCTATTAAGAAAGCACCCATAGAACTCAATCCAATTGCAATTAAAAGGATTGGTAAAGCGCAACATAGAACCAACAATGCTGGTATTCCTAAAAACAATAATTTATCATTATCCTTTACATTTTTTCGCTTTTGTACAGTCAATTTACATCACCTGCTAAAAAGTTGATTTTAACCCTCAAACATTTTCTCAATAATAGGGCAAGAATATAAATATTCTTCATTCGGACAACATTCTTTTAAATCATTCAACATATTCTCAACACGCATTAAATCTCTAATTTGTTGTTGTACTTCATCAACTTTTTGAGAAACGAACTCATATATATCCGAACACCGCACATCATCCTTATCTACAACACCAAGCAACTTGTGGATTTCACTTAAAGAAAAACCAAGCTCTTGCATCCGTTTAATAAACCATACACGCTTAACATCATCATCTGAATATATCCGATAACCAGCTTTCGTTCGGGAAGGTTCTTGTAATAAATTTTTTTGTTCGTAATATCTAATCGTCTCTTTATTTACCCCACATTTTTCTGCAAATGCAGTAATACGATAACTCACATAGTTCACCTCTAAATAATAATAAACCGCGTACCATAGTACGCGGTCAAGTATAATACATTTTTCTTCTTCAAGTGTCTTGCTTGTACTTTAAGGGAGCCTATCAACTCCACTTGGTTATTATTGTGATCTACTCAAACATTATAGTCAAATGACCATTTGATTGTATTTGTTATTCCTTTAAATAGTGACATAAATGGTTATTTTCTGTACATTACAAAATAAAAAAGTCAAATGGTATATACCCCTATACCGTATATGTTATACTCAAATTGTCTTATTACTATCTTTAAAAATATAAAATTAGGAGGTTTAATTTTGTCGAATAACAAAAAACACCAAAATCATGAGCATCATAGTCATCAAGAACATGAAAATCACACTAGTCATGGTAATCATGAGCATCATAGTCATCAAGAACATGAAAATCACACTAGTCATGGTAATCATGAACATCACCATCATGGAAATTTTAAAAGTAAATTCTTTATTTCTTTGATTTTTGCGATACCGATTATTATTTTATCGCCCATGATGGGAGTTAAATTACCGTTTCAAATTTCATTTACAGGGTCAGATTGGATTGTATTAATTCTTGCTACAATTTTATTCTTTTACGGAGGAAAGCCATTTTTATCAGGGGCTAAAGATGAAATTTCAACTAAAAAACCTGGAATGATGACGCTTGTTGCTCTAGGTATTTCAGTAGCTTATATTTATAGTTTATACGCCTTTTATATGAATAACTTCAGTGGTTCATCCACACATACAATGGACTTTTTCTGGGAATTAGCGACTTTAATTTTAATCATGTTATTAGGTCATTGGATTGAAATGAACGCAGTAGGTAATGCAGGCAATGCACTGAAGAAAATGGCAGAACTTTTACCTAATACTGCAGTGAAGCTGATTGATAACAATCAACGAGAAGAAGTTAAAATATCAGATATTCATATTGACGATATTGTGGAAGTCAGAGCAGGCGAAAGTATACCCACAGACGGAATCATTGTTCAAGGAGAAACATCAATTGACGAATCATTAGTTACTGGCGAATCAAAAAAAGTTCATAAAACTCATAATGATGATGTTATTGGAGGTTCAATTAATGGTTCAGGTACAGTACAAGTTAAAGTGACTGCTACGGGTGAAAATGGCTACCTATCTCAAGTTATGGGTCTTGTTAACCAAGCTCAAAACGATAAGTCAAAAGCTGAACTCCTCTCTGATAAAGTCGCAGGTTATTTGTTTTACTTTGCAGTAAGTATTGGCCTGATTTCATTTATTGTATGGATGCTTATTCAAAACAACGTCGATTTCGCACTTGAACGGCTAGTAACCGTATTAGTCATTGCTTGTCCACATGCATTAGGCTTGGCAATACCTTTAGTTACAGCACGTTCTACCTCTATAGGCGCACATAATGGTTTAATCATTAAAAACAGAGAATCTGTAGAAATCGCACAACACATTGATTACATCATGATGGATAAAACTGGGACACTAACTGAAGGTAACTTTTCAGTGAATCACTATGAAAGTTTTACAGACGAGTTAAATAATGAAGAAATATTGAGTCTATTTGCTTCATTAGAAAGTAATTCTAATCATCCACTTGCCACTGGTATTGTTGATTTTGCTAAAGGCAAAAATATTTCATATGCTACTCCTCAAGAAGTTAATAATATTCCAGGTATAGGCTTAGAAGGCACAGTTGATAATAAAAAACTCAAAATAGTGAATGTTTCTTATCTCGATAAAAGCAATTTTGATTATAATAAAGAACAATTTACGAATCTCGCTCAACAAGGGAATTCTATTAGTTATCTAATTCATGACCGACAAGTTATTGGTATTATCGCACAAGGCGATAAAATTAAAGAAAGTTCAAAACAAATGGTTTCGGATTTATTATCGAGAAACATTACGCCAGTCATGCTTACAGGCGATAATAAAGAAGTGGCACAAACAGTGGCTGAAGAATTAGGTATTAGTGATGTCCACGCGCAATTGATGCCCGAAGATAAAGAAAGTATTATCCAAGATTATCAAAGCAATGGTAGCAAAATCATGATGGTTGGTGATGGTATCAATGATGCGCCAAGCCTTATTAGAGCAGATATTGGTATGGCAATTGGCGCAGGGACAGATGTAGCTATTGAATCGGGGGATGTCATACTCGTTAAAAGTAATCCTTCTGATATTATCAATTTTTTGTCCCTTTCAAAAAATACGATGAAAAAAATGGTTCAAAATTTATGGTGGGGCGCAGGATATAACGTGATTGCAGTTCCTCTTGCAGCTGGTATATTAGCTTCTATTGGTTTAATATTATCACCTGCTGTGGGTGCAATACTTATGTCTTTAAGTACGATCATCGTAGCAATTAATGCATTTACATTAAAATTAAAATAAAAGAGGTAAATATAATGTATAAAAAAATGTTCACAATTTTAATTACGTTATTTTCTATAATGTTTATGGTTCCTAATGATACTTTTGCAGAAGGTAAGCACAACATGATGGACATGAAAGAAAATGATCAAAAGCGAAATGATATGATGGATATGAAAAGTCATGACGAAAGAAAAAATTTGAATTCTTCACAAGGAAAAAATGAAATAACATTTCCCAAAGTTTTAGATCCTAAAAAAGATAACAATGGTTATAAAAGTTATACATTAAAAGCGCAGAAAGGAAAGACAGAATTTTACAAAGGTAATTTCTCTAACACTTTAGGATACAATGGAAATTTACTTGGGCCAACTTTAAAATTAAAAAAAGGAGATAAGGTTAAAATTAAGTTAGTCAACAACTTAGATGAAAATACAACATTTCATTGGCATGGGTTAGAAATAGATGGAAAAGTGGATGGAGGCCCTTCTCAAGTTATAAAACCAGGAAAAGAAAAAACAATAAAATTTGAGGTTAAACAAGAGGCTGCTACATTATGGTATCATCCCCACCCCTCCCCAAATACAGCTAAACAAGTTTATAATGGTTTATCAGGGTTATTATATATAGAGGATGACAAAAAGAATAATTATCCTAGCAATTATGGGAAAAATGATTTGCCTATAATAATCCAAGATAAAACATTTGTATCTAAAAAATTAAATTATACAAAAACGAAAGATGAAGATGGTACTCAAGGTGATACAGTCCTTGTGAATGGGAAAGTAGATCCTAAATTAACAACAAAAGAAGGAAAAATACGTTTGAGACTTTTAAATGGCTCCAATGCTCGGGATTTAAATCTTAAGCTAAGTAATAATCAAAGTTTTGAATATATTGCTTCAGAAGGCGGCCATTTAGAAAAGACTAAAAAGTTAAAAGAAATTAATTTAGCTCCTTCAGCAAGAAAAGAAATAGTAATAGATTTATCTAAAATGAAAGAAGAAAAAGTCAATCTTGTTGATAATGATGAAACAGTAATTTTACCAATTATTAACAAAGAAAAAAGTACTAACAAAGACACTACTCCAAAAGTAGATAAAAAAATCAAATTAGAAGGTATGGACGATAATGTTACTATTAATGGCAAAAAATTCGATCCTAACAGAATAGATTTCACACAAAAGGTAAACCGGAAAGAAACTTGGGAAATTGAAAACGTCAAAGATAAAATGGGTGGTATGAAGCACCCGTTCCATATCCACGGAACGCAATTTAAAGTTTTATCAGTGGATGGGAAGAAACCTTCAGAAGATATGAGAGGCAAAAAAGACGTTATATCTCTGGAACCTGGACAAAAAGCCAAAATAGAAGTGGTTTTTAAAAATACTGGGACATACATGTTCCATTGTCACATACTTGAGCATGAAGATAATGGAATGATGGGACAAATAAAAGTAACAAAATAATTTATAAGGAGAATTCAATATGATGAAAAAATTGAGCTCAATTATAGTAGCTTCAGGATTAGTATTATCAGCTTGTTCAACTGGTAACGAAGAAGAAGAAAATTCTAAAGATCAAAAACAAGAAAAACATATGAATCATAAGAGTGAAAGTAAAGCCCCAGATAATATGAAAAGTACAGATGACAGTAAATATAAAAAGGACGATAAAATAACAATTACAGCTGATCATATGCCTGGTATGAAAAATGCTAAAGGTACAGTTAAAGGTGCTTACAAAACCTATGCTTATGTCGTGAGTTACACACCTACAAATGGTGATGAAAAAGTTAATAATCACAAATGGGTCGTTAATGAGGAAGTTGCAGATGCCCCTGAAAATGGATTCAAGAAAGGTGATACAGTTAAATTAGAAGCTGACCATATGCCTGGTATGAAAGGTGCAGAAGCTCAAATTGATGATGTAGAAAAAACAACCGTTTATATGGTGGATTATAAATCAACAGAAAACGATGAGATGGTTAAAAATCATAAATGGATGACAACTGACGAACTAAAATCTCGTTAATGTCTATCATTTTAAAGCTTTAAAGTATTTAGTTAGTTATTCACAAATGCAATGAGAATCCCCTTTGTTAAATAGACAAGTAAACAAATAAAATTTATGGCCACTCTCATATCCACAATAATGAGAGTGGCCATTTGTTTAGAAAAATTAAATGATTTTAATGAAAATGAGGGGATCTTTTATAATTTATCAATGGAATTTCGAAAAATATAAAAAATGGAATAGTGAATGTATTGAGCTTTATCATTTATCAAGAAAAGTTATTCTAAATTAGCAGGTAAAGTCACAAAAGGGTAATGCGTATGGAAAATGAAAAGACACGTAATAAGAAGCCATATATATATGGTTTCTTATTACTAATAATTATCTTAATTGCTTTAATAATTGTATTTGTAGTTAGAAAAACAGATGCCCTAGGACAAATAAATAAATTTGAAGATGCTGTAGAATCTAATGATTCTAAAAAAGTCAGTGAAATTTTATCCGGTAGTGAACGGACTATGTCAGACAAGGAATCAAAAGCGTTTATAAAATATATGGTTCTGTTGCAAAGTAAA
>NZ_JAESKU010000025.1:0-81389 GCF_017892255.1 Staphylococcus sp. GDY8P94P | reverse complement strand
ACAATTATACGGACTTTATCGTTTTCTATTGTACAAATTTTATAATCATTATATAATTCATTGGTAATGATAATCATTTTCAACGGAGGGACCTTATGAAAAAATTAATATTTCCAATTATTGTAATGGTTTTAATATTAGCTGCTTGTGGGAAACAATCTGAAAGTGGCTCAGATAGTAAAAAAGAAGATACAAAAGCTTATACATTAGATAGCGGAAAGAAAATTGATATACCTAAAAATCCAGAACGTATTGCAGTTGTTGCACCTACATATGCAGGTGGAATTAAATATTTAGGAGGCAAAATTGTAGCAGTTAATGAGCAAGTCGATAGCAGTAATATTTTAAAAGATAAATTTAAAGATGTTGAAAAAGTTGGAGAAAATGATGTTGAAAAAGTTGCTAAAACAAAACCGGATTTAATCGTAGCTTACTCTACAGATAAAAACATTAAAAAGTATAAAAAGATTGCACCCACAGTAGTTTACGATTATGGTAAGCATAAATATTTAGACCAACAAAGACAATTAGGTAAATTACTTGGAAAAGAAGATAAAGTAAAAAAATGGGAAGAAAAATGGAAATCACAAACTGAAAAAGATGGTGAAGTAATCAAAGCGAAAATTGGTGAAAATACAACAGTATCAATATTTGATGAATTCGATAAAAAACTTTACACATACGGTCCTAACTGGGGTCGTGGTGGTGAAGTCATTTACCAAGCTTTTGGATTAAAAATGCCTGATAAACTTAACGAATTAGTTAAAAAAGAAGGCTGGGCTGAAATTAAACAAGAAAAAATAGCGGATTATGCTGGTGATTATATTGTTTCTACAAGCGAAGGTAAATCAAAACCAGGTTATAAAAAAACCGATCTTTGGAACAATTTATCTGCAGTTAAAAATGATCATGTCATAGAGGTACAAGCAGAAACTTATTGGTATAACGATCCTTATACATTGGAATTTATGAGAAAAGATTTGAAAGAGAAATTTTTGAAATCTAATTCATAAAGCGTTGGTTATAGTAATTTTTTAGAGGCTTAATTAGACATCATCAAAATAAAACATGAGCTTTGGACGAAGTAAAGTTGTCCGGGCTCATGTTTTTGTTTATAAAAAGGGCATTTTTTATTGTAAACTTTTTGTTTTTAATAGTTTACATTTGTGGTATAATTTTTTTCATTAAAGGAGGTTTGATGATGTCAACGAAATATTTAGTTTATACTGCTTTAATGACTGCAATTATTGCAGTTTTAGGTTTTGTACCTGCAATCCCGTTACCAATAATGCCTGTTCCAATTGTTTTACAAAATATTGGTATATTTCTAGCTGCTATTCTATTAGGTCGTAAATATGGAACATTGAGTATTGTTGTTTTATTACTTTTAGTAGTTGCTGGTTTACCGTTGCTATCAGGTGGTCGTGGTGGTATTGGTGTATTTGCAGGGCCATCAGCAGGTTTTTTATTTATGTATCCTGTTGTTACATATCTCATTGGACTTGTAAGAGACTTATATTTGAAAAGAATCAACTTTATTGTATTATTGATAACAACAGTAGTGATAGGGGTCGTTTTATTAGATGTTGTTGGTACGATTATAATGGGACTTATAACAAATTTACCGATTTCTAAATCTATTATGCTTTCTTTTGTATTTATGCCTGGTGATATTATTAAAGCTCTGATTGCCAGCTTAATTGGTAATATCATGTTAAATCATAGTCGATTTAAACAATTACTTAAGTAGAATCAGTTTCGATAAAGGGGAGTGAAAATGATGGCAAACATTACTTTAAACAATATTTTCCAACCTGGGAATATTTATGCTGAAGATGAAGATAAAGTAATTTATTTAACTCCTCAAATTCCTTTAGTATTTGATGCAAATAAATGGGTGTACAAACAAATGCCTTCAATTAAACAATGGAAAGCAGATATTGCTACACAAACACATATGCATAAGCAACAGAGCTCTAATCATTTAACCTTTACCTTTCCTGAAAATATAGAATTGGATCAACAATGGATAGCATTAATTAATCAAGAACAATTTGAATTAGGTCTAATGGAGTTATATGCGATTGAACCTCAAAATTTCGAAAAATATGTAGATTCTGAAATCGAAGTTAAAGTGGTGGATGAGCATACCATAGATGATTATATCGGTGTTCATAGCCAGTTCGCAGCACCATACGGTGAGGAATATGTCAGGGAAAGTTCTAATATGATTAAAAATCAATATATTAATGATGCTAAAACACGTCTTATAGCTTATAAGCAAGGTGTTCCGGCTGGTATATTAGATTTGATTATAGATGAGACAACTGTTGAAATTGATGGTTTTGGCGTATTAGCATGTCATCAAAGGCAAGGTGTTGGTAGCGTGATGCAAAGTTTTGTCGCAGAATTAGCCATGCAAAAACCATTGATACTGATTGCCGATGGAGAAGATAGTGCTAAAGAAATGTATGTGAAGCAAGGTTATGTATTTATAAGCTTTTGCTATCATATTGTAAAAGAAGATATTTGAATAAGCTCCAATGTTTTTTACTATAATATAAAAAGTATTTTCACATAGTGAAGATATTAGCTTGTCGACAAAGTCTCCAACTTTGTCGACATTTTTTATGCACGATTTCTGAAGGCGTAGCTTTATACTTTCATATTTGGCTAATGCTTTTTTGTATGTGTCTGCACCAATTCACACTCAATATTTTAATAGTGAATGAGTATACGTGCTTTTATAATATTGCATAACTCAATGGATATAAAAACAAAAATTAGGTGACATATCACATAAGATTTGCCTGTAATTTGATATTTTCACAGAGTGAGGAATACTTTTTTTATCATTATGATGTTATGCGTTCTGGATGGCTATAAACATTAAAATTACCATCGCGAATAAAACCAATTGCTGTAATATTTAAATCATTGGCAAGCGTTACAGCTAATGTAGTTGGTGCGGATTTAGATAAAATAACACCAACGCCAATTTTCGCAGCTTTAATAAGAATCTCAGAAGATATGCGCCCACTAAAAATTAATACTTTATCTCGCACAGGTATATGTCGTTGTATACAATAACCATAAAGTTTATCTAAAGCATTATGTCTACCAATATCTTGTCTGTGTTCAAAAAATGTCTCTCCATCACTAATGGCAGCATTATGTAGGCCACCAGTCTGTTTGAAAATTTTACTTGCGCTTTGTAAACGTGTCATCATATTAAGTACTTGATGAGGGGTAAGTTTAATTTTAGACATAGATGTTTTCGCTATAGCAGCATCATTATGGAAATAAAATTCACGACTCTTACCGCAACATGATGCAATCATACGTTTCGTAGAGTATTCAAAACGGTCATTAAGTGATTTGGTTAATTCTACATGGGCAAAACCTTTACTGTCGTCTATTTGGATAGATTTTAAATCATCACTTTTTAAAATAGCACCTTCTGAAGCTAAAAAACCTAAGACTAATTCTTCCATATGATTTGGACTGCAAATGACTGTAACAAATTCTTCTCCATTGACCATGATTGTCAGTGGGAATTCTGTGACGTAGTGATCTGTTGTTTCAATAAGTTTGCCGTTTTCATATCTAACAATATGTTGATTTGTCAAAACATCTTCATTCATAGTATTTATCCCCCAGTTCCTATTCACTAACTATTTTAGCTTATTTTTTGTTGCAAAAAAAATAAACTGTATTCATAAACATACTTATAACTATAATATATGTTTGATATATATCATGCTTAGAAGTAAACTTATAGTAAACATGAAGTTGAGAGGTGACTCGATGAATGGCTAGTATAAGAGATATTGCGAAAGAAGCAAAGGTGAGTCCAGGTACGGTTTCTCGTGTGTTAAATAACGACCCTACCTTATCTGTCGCTCAAGAAACGAGAAAAAGAATATATGATATAGCAGATAATTTTCAATATAAAAAGTCTGAAAGAAAAAATAAAAGTATACAAATTATTACTTATGCATCACGAGCCAAAGAAATGTCTGATCCGTATTATCGTGAGATTAGACTTGCCATTGAAGCGGAGGTGAAACGTTTAAATTTATCATTAAAAAGAACGCTTCGAATTGATGGTGAACATGATCCTATTGATTTCACTAAAATAGCAAAGGCTGGTGCAATTATTGTTGTGGGGAATTTTGCTTCAGAAGCTATTTTAGAATTGCAGAGTTACAATCAGAATATTGTGGTTATCAATAACGCTAACACACCTAAATCTGTTGATGCTGTTTATTCAGATTTATATGATGCTATGATTCAATTATTAAATGATATAGATCGTTCAGGTTTAAAGGATATTGTTTATGTAGGTGGTACGCATACAATAAAAAATCTTGCTGGTATGCCAACATTGAATAGTCCAAATATTCAAGATAAGCGATATACCGCATTTACTGACTGGTGTGACAAGCATCAAAGAAAAGGTAGATTATTGATGAATGGTTGGAATAAAGAAGATGGTATAAATGCAGTAAACGAATTATTACAAAACCATCATTTGCCACAAGTTTTTATTGCAGGTAACGATATGATTGCAATAGGTATCTTGCAACAATTACAACTAAAAAAATACACTTTACCTGATGATATAAAATTGATAAGTTTTAATGATTTAGAAGTCATTCAGTATGCAGTTCCTTCTATCAGTAGTGTACATATCCCAATAGACGACTATGGGAAAATAGCAGTAAGAATGGCTGAAGAGAGAATAAATAAAACAAGACAAATTGCCATACATGTTATAGCAGAAGCACAATTAAAAGAAAGAATGACCTTTAAAGTTAACAAGTAATGTATATTGACAAAACATTTAGTAAACAAGTAAACTTTACTTAAGTTTACTAAGGAGTTCGATTCTGGTTTATATCGTTTTTTAAAGGAGCGGAATATTATGTTAGAAGCTATGCGTGAGAAATTTGAAAGAATATTTAACAAACAGCCTGAAGTGCGTGCATTTGCACCAGGAAGAATTAACTTAATTGGAGAACATACGGATTATAATGGAGGTTATGTTTTTCCAGCTGCAATTGAATTAGGCACATATGGTTTAGCGGTTAAACGAGAAGATAATTTGGTTCGCCTATATTCTAATAATTTTGAAACGGTCGGTATGATCACCTTCGATTTAGACCATTTAGATTTTGATAAGGAACATGATTGGGCGAATTATCCCAAAGGTGTTATTAAATATTTAGTAGAAGCTTTTTCAGAAATTAAACAAGGCTTTGATATTTTGATAGAAGGTAATATTCCAAATGGCGCTAGTCTTTCATCTTCTGCATCAATAGAATTATTAACCGGTTGGCTGATAAAACAGTTATTCAACTTAAATTTAGAGAGATTAGAACTCATTAAGATAGGACAACGTACTGAAAATCAATTTATGGGTGTCAATTCAGGAATTATGGATCAATTTATAATAGGGATGGGGAAAGCAGAACATGCCGTATTACTAGATACTGCAACGTTAAATTATGAATTTGTACCGGCAAAATTTGGAGACTATGTCATATCGATTATGAATACCAATAAACGTCGCTCATTAACTGAAAGTAAATATAATGAACGCAGAAGTGAATGTGAATCTGCGCTGTCATCATTACAACAAAAGTTGAATATTGAATCTTTAGGTGAATTAACAATGGACCAATTTAAAGCACATCAAATGCTTATTAAAGATGACGTAAAACGTAGAAGAGCAAAACATGCCGTTTCAGAAAATGAACGTACGAAACTTGCTTATCAAGCATTATCCGATAATAATTTTGAAAAATTTGGGCAATTATTAAATGATTCACATGCATCTTTAAAAGATGACTATGAAGTAACAGGTATTGAACTTGATACGTTGGCAGAAACAGCTCAACAAGTAGAAGGTGTGCTCGGTGCTAGAATGACAGGCGCAGGTTTTGCAGGTTGTGCAATTGCATTAGTGCACAAAAATCAAATCCAAGCATTAGAAGATAAAGTTACAAAAAAATATATAGAAAAAATTGGTTATGAACCATCGTTTTATCATGTCGGCATTAGTGATGGTGTAAAAACAATTTAAAATCAAATTAAAAAAGGAAGGATTTTTTCATGGGTGTACTAGTATTAGGTGGCGCAGGTTATATTGGAAGTCATGCAGTAGATCAATTAATTCATAGAGGTTATGATGTTGTTGTTGTAGATAATTTAGGCACTGGACATAAAGCAGCAATACACAACAAAGCAAAATTTTACGAAGGTGATATTCGTGATAAGGCATTTTTAGAAAATGTATTTAATAACGAAAATATTGAAGGTGTATTTCATTTTTGTGCATATTCATTAGTTGGTGAATCTGTTGAAAAACCACTAACCTATTTCAATAATAATGTTAATGGTTTACAGGTATTGTTAGAAGTTATGTATGATCATGAGGTAGCGCATATTGTTTTCTCATCAACTGCAGCTGTATATGGTGAACCAGATTCTGTGCCAATTACAGAGGATGATTCTAAAACGCCAACAAGTCCTTATGGTGAGAGTAAATTAATGATGGAAAAAATGATGCATTGGAGTCATGAAGCTTATGGTGTGAATTATGCTGCACTACGCTACTTTAATGTTGCAGGAGCAAAAGAGGATGGCACAATTGGAGAAGACCATAGACCTGAGACGCATTTAATTCCAATTGTATTACAAGCAGCTTTAGGGCAAAGAGATGAACTAACTGTTTTTGGTGATGATTATGATACGGAAGATGGCTCTTGCATACGAGATTATTTACATGTCGTCGATTTAATTGATGCGCATATCTTAGCGTTTCAACATTTGAAAAATGGTGGAGAGTCAGGTGCATTTAATTTAGGTAGTAGCCAAGGTTATTCTGTGTTTGAAATTTTAGAAGCAGCAAGAAAAGTTACAGGTAAAACAATAAATGCCGTTGTCGGTGAAAGAAGAGCCGGAGACCCTAGCAAATTAATTGCATCAAGTAATAAAGCGCAGCAAGTATTAGGATGGAAACCTAAACATGATGATATACATGATATTATTGGTTCTGCTTGGCAATGGCATGAAAAGCACCCTAACGGATATCAGGAGGTATAATGCATGTTATTGAATAAATACGCTGTCCAATTATTTGTATCTCACGCTATTGCACATGGGGATTATGAAGCGGAAGACGCCATTTATATTCAAAATAGGTTGCTGAGTATTTTAAATGCTTCAGGCATAGATGATACAACCACTTCCAAATTTAATTCAGAGACAACTGCACTTGAGATAACACAACACTGGATTCAAGAAGCGATCAATTCCAAATGTATAGATGACGCATTATATAGCAAAGAAATCATTGAAGCACAAATATTAGATTTAATCACACCTCGTCCATCTGTACTGAATCAAAAGTTTTATGAATTATATCAACAGTGTCCGAAGAAAGCGACAGACTATTTTTATAACATAACCAAACGCAATCATTATGTGAAAGAAGATGCAATTGCGCATAATATAAATTTCAACACAGCAAGTGAGTATGGTGACATGGAAATAACAATCAATCTATCCAAGCCAGAAAAAGATGCTAAACAAATTGCCAAAGCGAAAGAAGCGCCTGCAACAGATTATCCTAAATGTGCACTATGCATGGAAAATGAAGGGTTTAAAGGCTCTGTAATACAAGCAGCGAGAACCAATCATCGTATCATCAGATTGAATTTAGGACAAGAACAATGGGGATTTCAATATTCTCCATATGCCTATTTTAAAGAGCATAGCATCGTTTTATCTCAATCACACGTTCCTATGAACATAGATAAGCAAACATTTGTACAACTGTTGGATTTTGTAGATAAATTTCCGCATTATTTTATTGGTTCGAATGCAGATATTCCACTCGTTGGCGGTTCAATTTTGACGCATAATCATTATCAATCGGGTAGACACACATTTCCGATGGACAACGCTAAGGAACAGCACAACTTTAGTTTAAAACAATTTCCAACAGTTGCAGCTTCGACTTTGTATTGGCCAATGAGCGTCATTCGATTGAAAAGTGAAGATAAAAACGACTTAGTGGCGGCGGCAGAATTTATTAGAAAAGCATGGAATAATTATTCAGATGAAACTGTTGATATAAGCGCATACAGTAAAAATGGCGAGCGTCATCATACCGTAACGCCTATTGCACGTTATAAGGAACAACAATATGAACTTGATATTGTTTTAAGAGATAATCAAACATCGGAACAATATCCAGATGGTGTCTTTCACCCTCATAAAGACGTCCAACATATTAAGAAAGAAAACATTGGATTAATAGAAGTCATGGGTACTGCTATTTTACCTGGTAGATTAAAACAAGAATTACAACAGGTTAAGGCATTTTTATTAGGTGACCAACAACAATCGTTAGGTATACATCAATCATGGGCAGAAGACATGACACAACGATATGATATTAATGAAAAGAACGTAGAGGAAATTATTGAAAAAGAACTTGGTTTTAAATTCAAACGCGTACTAGAGGATGCGGGTGTATTTAAAAACACACCACAAGGTCAAAACGCATTTAAAACTTTTATTACATCGCTATAATAAATATTTTGAAAATTGAGCTATACAAAGTTATTTTTACTTTAGTATACGCTCTTTTTTTTTGAAATAAAGAGGCATATAATTATATGAAAAAGGAGGCAATCAAATGAAAAGAACTTGGCATTTTTTAATTATTGCTACTATTATGATTTGTATGTTAATAACTGGGTGCTCTAATAGCGAAAATAATCATAGTGAAAAAGATACTAGCAATAAAGATGATAATAAAAAAGAAATACATATTTCAGCTGCAGCAAGTTTAACAGATGTTACTAAAGATTTAGAACAAGCATTTAATAAAAAACATAAAAATGCTAAAATCACATTTAATTATGGTGGATCAGGAGCCTTGAGACAGCAAATTGAGAAAGGGGCGCCTGTAGATGTATTTATGTCTGCAAATACAAAAGATATTGATGCATTAGGAAAACAAGCTCAAAATAAATATGAATACGCACAAAATGATTTAGTGCTTATAGGTGAATCTAATAGTACATATAAAAATGTGTCTGATTTAAAGCAAGGTGAAAAGTTAGCTATAGGTGAGGCTAAATCTGTGCCTGCAGGTAAATATGCTGAGCAATACTTGAAAGATCATCAATTGTATGAGGATGTTAAACCACATTTAGTTTTTGCCAAAGACGTGCGACAAGTATTAAATTATGTTGAAAAAGGCAATGCCCAATTAGGTTATGTTTATAAAACAGATTTATATCAAAGTCAAAAAAATGGTGATAGTAATGTGCAAGAAATTCAAACAGCTGAGTTAAAACAGCCTATCACATATAAGTCAGCGACGATTTCAGATAAAAAATTAGCAACAGATTGGGTTGAATTTTTAAAAACAGATGAAGCACAAGAAATTTTAAAAAAATATAAATTCAAAGTATAGGAGGTAGCAAAAATGCCAGATGTCACGCCATTTTGGATATCATTGAGGGTTGCGGTTATCAGCACGATTATCGTTACGATATTAGGTGTTTTTATATCAAGATGGTTGTATAAGCGTCGTGGCTTTATAACGAGACTTTTAGAAAGTTTCATTGTTTTACCAATCGTGTTACCTCCAACAGTGATGGGTTTTATTTTACTGATTATATTTTCACCTCGTAGTGTGATTGGTAGGTTCTTCAGCGATTTTTTACATTTGCCAGTTGTATTTACTTTAACTGGTGCCATATTTGCATCTATCATTGTAAGCTTTCCGTTAATGTATCAGCATACTGTACAAGGGTTTCGTAGCATAGATCCCAAGATGTTGAATACAGCAAGAACAATGGGCGCGAGTGAAAGTAAAATATTTTTTAAATTGGTTTTACCGTTATCTAAGCGTTCAATACTTGCTGGTGTAATGATGAGTTTTGCACGGGCAATTGGAGAATTTGGTGCTACGTTAATGGTAGCAGGCTATATTCCTAACAAAACCAACACGTTACCTTTAGAAATATACTTTTTAGTAGAGCAAGGGAAAGAAAATCAAGCATGGTTATGGGTGATTGTATTGGTTGCATTTGCGGTTACTGTAATTGGTACAATCAATCTATTGAATAAAGATGGTTATCGGGAGGTTCGTTAATGCTAAATATATCTTTGGATCATCTTTTAAATAGTACGCAAATACATGTAGAAATAGATGATACTACACCTAAAATCTATGCCATTAAAGGACCTTCAGGTATAGGTAAAACAACAATTTTAAATATGCTTGCTGGTTTACAACAACCAGACCAAGCGTTTATAAAGATTAACGACCATATATTGACAGACACTACTTCAAATGTTGATGTGAAGATTCAAAAACGCAATATCGGTTATTTGTTTCAAGATTATCAATTATTTCCAAATATGACTGTGTTTCAAAATATTACTTTTATGACACAGTACTCTCAGCACATAGATAATTTAATGAATCAACTAAATATTGTTCACTTAAAAGATAAATTTCCAATTCGCTTATCTGGTGGTGAATCCCAACGTGTTGCATTAGCTAGAACTTTAAGTACTAAACCAGACTTGATGTTACTAGATGAGCCGTTTTCAAGTTTAGATGATGCAACGAAAGAAGAAAGTATTTTGTTAGTAAAACGAATTTTTAAATTATGGAATATACCAATTATCTTTGTTACACATTCGCAATATGAAGCTGAAATATTGGCACATGAAATTATTAATATAGGGTGATATGCAACTATAATTTATGAATGGTTGAGCAATAATTATAATCACATTTATAAATAAGTAAGGGTTGATGTAATGATTATCGAATGTTTAGGAACTTCTGGGGGTATACCAACACTTTATCAATCAGTTTCACAGCATAAAGATGCACAAAAACGAACAGGGCCTGGTATCTTCATTCATGATTTACAATTACTCATCGACACTTCAGAAGATATATTTCAACAACTAAGACAATCAAAAATTTATGATATAAAATATGGCATTTACTCTCATTGGCATCCAGATCACACGATGGGGATTAGAATATGGGAAACACTCAATTTTGATTTTATTCACAAAGTACCTAAGTCCAAAACGTCAACGGTTTATATTACAACTCAAGAAGTGGAAGATTTTAAAGCATATTTTGCGCGTTGGGAATATGTTCAATATTTAGAATCATTAGGCGTAATTAACCTAGTAATTGTTGACAATGATGCAGAAATTAATTTTGATGACACAAAGGTAGAATGGATTCAATTAGCAGAACAATTCGCGATTGGTTTTTATTTAACTACAAATACCAATCGTATACTTATTATTCCAGATGAGATTAAAGGTTTCCGACCAACGGAGAAATTGAATAATGTTGATGTTGCTATTTTACCTTTTGGTAGCAATGAAGTTAATCCTATAACTAATGAACGTATTCATCCAGAAGGTATGTTAAATGCTTTAGGAGAGGCTACATTTGATGAATGTGTGACTATTGCTAAAGCTATTAATGCTAAGCATACATATTTTACTCATATTGAAGCTACTGAAAGTTTAACGAAGGCACAAATTAAACAATTAGAAGAGCAATTAGAAGAAGATGGCTTAAAATCAACCATTGCATTTGATGGATTAAAAATTCAAATTTAAATAATGATTAGTGACTTTAATGTCAAAAATCAAAGTATCAGTAATCACCATAAATGTATCATTATATCTTTTGAAACTGTTTTGCGATAAAGAGTAGGAATATGAAATCACTATCTAAATTTGATTTCGTTCTTACTCTTTTATTTTGTTAAGTTTTGCATTGGTAATATGAATAAAAGTGGCATATAGGATTTTTGCATAATGAATTTAAACCGTTGTTACATAGACCTTCAAGATTTATAATGAAAATAATGACGCAAAGTGAGGGGTTTCATAGTGAGTGTAGAACGTTATTCTAGACAAATGTTATTTAAACATATAGGAACATCTGGGCAAGAGAAAATTATGAATGCACATGTGTTAATTATAGGTATGGGAGCTTTAGGGACGCACCTAGCAGAAGGATTAGTAAGAGCTGGTGTAGGTGAACTAACAATTGTAGATAGAGATTATATTGAATATAGTAATTTACAACGCCAAACGATGTTTACAGAAATGGATGCAGCAGATAAATTACCAAAAGTAGTTGCAGCAGAACGTAATTTAATGGCTATACGTCAAAATTTGAGATTGCATTTACACATTGCACATGTCGATCGGTTATTTTTAGAAACATACGCGCAAGATGTACAACTTATTTTAGATGCAACAGATAATTTTGAAACGAGACAATTGATAAATGATTTTGCCTATAAAGCTGCTATACCTTGGATTTATGGTGGTGTGGTACAAAGTACTTATGTGGAAGCGACGTTTATACCTGAACAAACACCTTGTTTTAACTGTTTGATTCCACAGCTACCTGCAATTAATATGACTTGTGATACAGTAGGTGTCATTCAGCCAGCAGTCACTATGACGACTAGTTTACAATTAAAAGATGCATTGAAAATATTAACAGGCGCAACAATTGCACCTAAAGTTACTTACGGTGATATCTGGGAAGGCACACATTTTACATTTGGATTTAAAAAATTGCAAGATAGCGCTTGTAAAACTTGTGGCACACAACCAACATATCCGTATCTCAATACAACACAAAGGCAATTTGCAACTTTATGTGGAAGGGATACTGTTCAATATGAAAACCCTGAAATTTCCCAGGAAATGTTGGAGACATTTTTGCAACAACAAGAGATTCCATATCAACGCAACCCTTACATGTTACATTTTGAATATAAAGCACATAGAATAGTTAGCTTTAAAGGCGGAAGGTTATTGATTCATGGTATGACTAACCCACAACAAGCGATGACGTTAATCAACCAATTATTTGGCTAAGGAGGTTCAATATGCATACAAATGTTAAACTTGATAGATATATTAAATGTGCAGTATTAACAGTTTCTGATACAAGAGATTATGAAACAGATAAAGGTGGTAAATTAGTTAAAGAGCTAATCTCTACATTAAATGTTACGATTTCTGAATCGCATTATAAGATTGTTAAAGATGAGCAAACAGCAATTACTCAGCAAATTAAGCAATGGTTAGCAGAAGATATTGATGTGATTATCACTACAGGTGGAACTGGTATAGCACAAAGAGATGTAACGATAGAGGCTGTATCCAGTTTGATTACTAAAGAAATCGAAGGGTTTGGAGAATTATTTAGATATTTAAGTTATGCAGAAGATGTTGGAACACGTGCGTTATTATCTCGAGCTATTGCAGGTACCGTAAATGATAAATTGATTTTTAGTATACCTGGCTCTACGGGCGCAGTGAAATTAGCATTGAATAAGCTCATTAAACCAGAACTGAATCATTTAGTTCAAGAGATTACAAAATAATTAGAGCCCAACGTTTATATGTTCGTCGGACTCTATCTCTTACATATTAATATTTAAGACAATTATCTTTTGTAATCACCAGATTTGCCACCTGTTTTTGAGAGTAGGTAAGTTTCGCCAATGACCATGCCTTTATCTAAAGCTTTTGTCATATCATAAACTGTAAGTGCTACAGCTGAAGCGGCAGTAAGTGCTTCCATTTCCACACCAGTTTTTCCAGTTGTAGAGACGGTTGCCTGTATATTTAAAATGAATGATTGTGCTTTTTTTTGCCAATCAAATGTGATATCTATACCAGTTAAAGGTAACGGGTGACACATCGGTATAATATCAGCTGTATTTTTTGCTGCCATAATACCAGCAATTTGAGCAGTATTAAGCACATTTCCTTTTTGGTTAGTGTGATCAACGATTTGTTCATAAATCGCTGGATTTACCGTTATACTTGAATGCGCAGTAGCTGAACGTTTTGTTATGTTTTTATCAGAGACGTCTACCATTTTCGCATTCCCTTGTTTGTTAATATGCGTAAATTCAGTCAAAGTATCCCTCCTAATCGTGTTCTAGTATATCATGAAATTATTAATTATAAGGAGTAGATTTGCGATGTCTGTAGAGAAAAGAAACCCAATTCCAGTGAGTGAAGCAATTCAACGTGTGATAAACCAAGAAATTTTTATGGATAAAATCACTTTACCTTTAGCAGAAAGCTTAAATTACATTTTAGCTGAAGATATTATAGCGACCCATAAAATACCAAGGTTTGATAAATCACCATATGATGGTTTTGCGTTAAGAAGTATTGATACAAAAGGTGCAAGCGGTGACAATCGCATTAAATTTAAAGTTATTGACCACATTGGAGCGGGGTCAGTTTCAACTAAAACAGTTGGAGCATTTGAAGCCGTGAGAATTATGACAGGTGCACAAATACCTGAAGGTGCTGATGCCATCGTTATGCTTGAACAAACTGTCGAAGGAGAACAAGATTTTACAATAAGAAAAACATTTAGCGAAAATGAGAATATTTCGTTAAAAGGTGAAGAGACAAAGGTTGGAGATATTTTATTAGAAAAAGGTCAATGTGTTAATCCAGGGTCTATAGCTGTTTTAGCAACATATGGCTATACAGAAGTTCCGGTTTTTGAAAAACCTAGCGTGGCTGTTATCGCTACAGGAAGTGAATTATTGGATGTTGGAGATGATTTAGAACCAGGAAAAATTCGTAATTCAAATGGCCCTATGATAACTGCTTTAGCTAAAAAGCATCACTTAGAAGTCAATGCTTATAAAATTCAACAAGATGATTTGAATAGTAGTATTCAAGTGATGCGTGAAGCTATGGCTGAGCATGATATTATAATCACTACTGGCGGTGTATCTGTAGGAGATTTCGATTATTTGCCTCAAATTTATGAAGCGGTCAATGCGCAAGTCCTGTTTAACAAAATTGCCATGCGTCCCGGTAGTGTAACTACAGTAGCTGTTGCTAATAATAAATATTTATTTGGATTATCAGGTAATCCATCTGCTTGTTTCACTGGATTTGAACTCTATGTCAAACCTGCAATACAGCACATGATGGGCGCCAAAGCTATATATCCACAAATTGTACAAGCTACACTTATGGAAGACTTTAAAAAGCCAAATCCGTTTACAAGATTTATTCGAGCAACAGTGACTTTTAATGGTAAAGAGATGACAGTGGTACCATCAGGATTTAATAAGTCTGGTGCAGTAGTAGCAATTGCACATAGCAATGCAATGATTGTGTTACCAAGTGGTACAAGAGGATATCAAAAAGGTCACACAGTTGATGTCATTTTAACTGAATCGCAAACATATGAAGTGGACACTACGCTATGATATTACAAATTATAGGTTATAAAAATTCAGGGAAAACAACATTGATGACACATGCAGTGAAATTTTTAAAATTGCATGGTTTTTGCGTAGCAACGATTAAACATCATGGTCAACATGACTTAAACCTATCAGATATTGAACTTCAAACGGATACTGTTGATCACATGAAACATTTTAATGCTGGTGCGGATCAAAGTATCGTTCAAGGTCACCATCTACAACAAACAGTTACACGAATTGAAAATCAAAGACTGGATGAAATCATTGATAAATCTGTTACAATAGACAGTGACATCATTTTAGTAGAAGGATTCAAAGAAGCAAATTATGATAAAGTGCTGATATATCGTGATAATGCTGATTACCAACAGCTAAATAAATTATCAAATATTCAGTACGATATTAATATTGAGCAACCATTAGCACTTCAAAAATTTGAACAATGGTTATTATCTTTCGTTAATGAAAAAGGAATGGATTGAATGAAACAATTTGAGGTTATAAACGAGCCAATAGCAACAGAACAATATCGTCAGTATGTTCTCAATGAACATCAAGGTGCCGTTGTTATTTTCACAGGTCATGTACGTGAGTGGACACAGGGAGTCAAAACAGAATATTTGGAGTATGAAGCTTATATACCTATGGCAGAAAAAAAGTTGGCACAAATAGGTGATGAGATTTCACAAAAGTGGCCGGGGACAAAAACGGCTATTGTTCATAGAATTGGGCCACTAGCGATATCAGATATTGCAGTATTGATAAGTGTTTCTTCGCCACATAGAAAAGATGCTTATCGTGCTAATGAATATGCAATTGAACGTATTAAAGAGGTAGTACCCATTTGGAAAAAAGAAATTTGGGAAGATGGTGCTGAATGGCAAGGTCACCAACATGGTAGCCATGAGGATGCAGTTGGAGGAGAATAGTTATGAAAGTATTATACTTTGCGGAAATCAAAGAAGTTTTGGGTAAAAGTTCAGAAGATATTGACTTAAGTTATGATATTACCGTTGATGAATTTGTAACAGATTTGTTTGAGCGTTACCCTAATATTAATAACAAAAAGTTTCAAATTGCAGTTAATGAAGAATTTGTCAAAGGTGATGATATCGTAACGTCTAATGATACTGTAGCGTTGATACCACCAGTTAGTGGAGGGTAATAGACATATGAAAGCAATTATACTAGCTGGAGGACAATCAGAAAGATTTGGTAAACCAAAAGCGTTTGCAGAGATTAACTATCAAATGTTTTACAAACGTATCATTGAAGTTTTAGAAGCTACTAATATGTTTAATGAAATAATTATTAGTACTAATGAAACGTTAGCACATGAATTTGATCATGATAAGATTGTTATCGATCATGCTAAAAACAAAGGTAAAGGTCCACTGGTTGGTATTTACTCAGTAATGAGACAACATTCAGACGAAACACTTTTCTTTGTCATATCTGTAGATACACCTATGATTACACAAAAAGCAATAAGTAAATTGTATCAATTTATGGTGGAACATTTAATAGAAGATCAACTAGATATCGCCGGTTTCCAAGAAGATGGAATGCCCATTCCAACGATGGCTTTTTACAGCCCGCATACTCTATCTTTTATAGAATCAGCATTGGAATCAGGCGATTACAGCCTTAAGAATGTCTATTCAAAAGTCAAAAGTGATTGGTTAGATGTGCGTGAAATTGGTTCATCTGATTATTGGTACAAAAATATTAACTATCAACAAGACTTAATAGATTTACATCACGACATTATGAATATATAGGAGGCTGATCAGATGGTAGAACAAATAACTGATAAACTTGGACGTCCAATTCGAGATTTGAGGTTGTCAGTTACAGATCGTTGCAATTTTCGTTGTGACTATTGTATGCCGAAAGAAATATTTGGCGATGACTTTGTTTTCCTACCCAAAGATGAATTACTCACTTTTGATGAAATGGTACGTATCGCTAAAGTTTATACACGTTTAGGAGTCAAAAAAATACGTATTACAGGTGGAGAGCCTTTATTAAGAAGAGATTTATATAAATTAATATATGAGTTGAACCAACTTGATGGTATAGAAGATATTGGTTTAACCACTAATGGTTTATTATTAAAAAAACACGGCCAAAAATTATATGATGCTGGTTTAAGACGTATTAATGTGAGTTTAGATGCGATTGATGACAAAGTGTTCCAAGCTATAAATAATCGAAATATTAAAGCTTCCACGATTTTACAACAAATAGATTATGCGGTCTCAATAGGTTTTCATGTAAAAGTAAATGTAGTTGTTCAAAAAGGTGTGAATGATGATCAAATTTTACCTATGATTCAATATTTTAAAGATAAAGATATTGAAATACGTTTTATTGAATTTATGGACGTCGGTAATGATAATGGTTGGGATTTCAGTAAGGTTGTAACAAAAGATGAAATGTTAAAAATGGTAGAGTCATCATTTGATATTGAACCTGTGGAACCCAAGTATTTTGGTGAAGTTGCAAAATATTATCGACATAAAGATAATGGTGCTAAATTTGGTCTGATTACAAGTGTGTCTGAATCATTCTGTTCTACATGTACACGTGCGAGATTATCATCAGATGGTAAGTTTTATGGTTGTCTATTTAGTACCGTGGACGGGTTTAATGTGAAATCATTTATGCGATCTGGTGTGTCAGATGAGGCACTGTTTGAACAGTTTAAAGCTTTATGGAATATTCGTGATGATAGATATTCAGATGAACGTACAGCGCAAACAGTAGCCAATAGAAAACGTAAAAAAATCAATATGAACTATATTGGTGGCTGATTTATTAGGAGATAGCATTTATGAGAACTGAACATTTGACCATGATAATCAGCTATTAAATATTTAAAAAGTTTAAATAACTAATAACTTTATAATTATAATCACTATTGTGATTATTAAAAAAATATTAGGAGTAGGAAATAATTCAAAGTTTCAATTTGAATTATCTTCTACTCTTTTTTATTATAATTTGAACTCATATCTTATGTGAAATGATTTCAAAAATGTGGAAAGATATTTTTATATGAAAATGTATTATACATAAGTATTTTTTTAACGATTAAAGATAATGAACAATAGAAAAATATTACCATAATCAATTGTAGCTATATAAAAACTTTACAATAGTAAAATTTATTTATCTGTTTCTTTTAAAATAATAGATTTAATGAAGAAAGTGTTATATAATATTTTAAAAGCTTATTCATTATATAAAGCCAATACTAACAATGAAAGTAAATCATGAGGAGGCCAAATTTATGGAAAGTAAAGCATCATTTTATATTACATCTGAGAGGGCTTTAAGTCAGTTGAAACATTGGTTGAAGTCAGTTCACCGTTTATCTATTGAAGAATTTGTAGTGTTGTTTAAAGTTTATGAAGCTAATAAAATTAGTGGAAAAGAATTAAGAGATACCTTACATTTTGAAATGTTATGGGACACTAGTAAAATAGATGTGATTATAAGAAAGATTTATAAAAAAGAGTTGATCTCAAAAGTTCGATCAGAAACAGATGAAAGACAAGTGTTCTATTATTACACTGATGAGCAGTTAAAAGTAATAGATGATATTATAAAAGAAATTGAAAACATAAAAGTTGCTTAATCACTAAAGTTACAATTAGATAATTATCAATGACAATGATATAAATAAGAGATAAGCCAAGTGCTATAATAGCATTTGGTTTTTTTAATAAACTTAAAATATACGATCATTCAAATTGAATAATAACCTTGAAATAACTATTATTCAAATTTAAATATATAAAGTAATACTGGATGGTTCATAATTAAAATGAGTACAAAAAAACTGCCAACAAAAATAGTTTTGTTGGCAGCTAAAGCAAATAATTTACAGTAACCTTAACTTATTGTTTTATGAAAAAATTAATAAGCATTCATGTGTTTTACTTTTCTACCGTGAACGAAGTAATAAATAACACCAGTAATTAAAACCAATACGCCCATAATAGCGTATAATTGAGCGAATGACACTGTAGATGTTACAAAGCCTAATACATAAGGTCCAAAACCTAATCCTAAGTCTAAACCGATAAAGTAGGTTGAGGTAGCAATACCATATTTAGCTGGTGGAGATACTTTGATTGCAATGGCTTGCATACAAGATGAAATATTGCCGTAACCAGCGCCAAGGAGTAACCCAGCAAGAATTAATAACCAACTATTATTTGTAATACTTAATGTTAAAAATGTAAGGATTAAAAAGACAAAAGCAGGATAAGCGATGACGTTTTCGTTTTTGAGGTCCATCATTCTACCAGCAATTGGTCTTGTAATGAGTGATGCAATAGCATAAAAAATAAAGAAATAACTAGATACTGTAACTAAATTGATTTCTTGGGCAAAAAATTGTAAAAATGTCAGGATAGACGAATAAGATAATCCTGCAAGGAGCATAATAATTGCCACAGGTAATGCTTCTTTGGCGATGTAATTATTAATATTAAATTTTTTGCTTTCAGTTGTTTGTGTTTTCGGGATATCACTAGTGATATCGATATCTAACTTAATAAAAAATGAAATGATAAAACTGATGATACCGCACATTAAACAAAGCAAAAATAGCAATTGAATTGGGAATGTATTAATAAGTAAAAGGCCAAAAAATGGGCCGATTGCAGCGCCTATAACTAAACTTAAAGAAAACAAGCTAATACCTTCACTTTTTCTCTCTTGTGGTGTTGCATAAGCAGCAATTGTCCCCGTTGCTGTCGTAGTAACCCCAGTAGCAATACCATTAACTAATCTCGTGAACATTAGAACAGCTAAGGCACCTTCTATAAAATAAAACAATTGTGTGATGATTAATAAGATTAAACCAATGATTAAAATACGTTTAGGACCTATTTTATTAACATACTTTCCAGTGATAAATCGTCCAATTAAAGAACCGATAATAAATAATCCAGACACGAGTCCCGCCATACTGTCTGACGCATGATATTCAGTTTTTGTATAACTCGCTATGATGACGATAAGCAAATACATGCATAAGTAAACTAAAAAGTTTGTAATGAAATTGATATTAAAATTTTTCGTCCAAATTGGTGACTTCATCGATGCTGTTTGATTCATGTTAAAATTCCTCCATTTCTAAAATTTGCGCGTGAATAAGTTGAAGTGATTTTGTAATATGTTCAATTTCTGAAACTGATAAACCTGTATTTTTAATAATTTCGTCTTGCACTTTATCTACACGTGAACTGATGTTTTTATAAAGGTTTTCTCCTTTTGGAGAAAGTGAAAGCCATTTTTCTCGTTTATCTGTACCTGTTTCAACAGTTAATAGAGATTTTTCAGAAAGTACTTTTAATATTTTTCTTGTGGTAGGCTTCTCAATAGAGCGTCGTTTTGAAATTTGTACTAAAGTGGTTGGTGCATTGTAGGAAATATCTTTTAAAACGAGCCATTGTGCAGGATATAGATCAAATGATTCAAAGATAGGTTGGAACATTTTTGTATACGGTCTATAAATTGCGATGATGTTATCAAATACAAATTTATTTTGCATGAAAGCATACCTCCGAAAATGGTTAGCAAAGCTAACTTAATTTTGAACAAGTTATATTTTAGCCTATTTGGACAGGGAAAGCAATACCTATTTATTAAGTGATGCTTTTGATATCTGAATAAAGATAAATTTATAATTGCAATTTAAATCATTATAATGGGTTATCAGAAGTAAACATGTATACAATTTGTTAAAATAAATGTAAAGGAAAATTAGGGGGATAAAGGTATGCAAGATTTAAAGTTAGATCATATCGTTCATTATGTACAACAATTAGATAATTTCAAATTCCCAGGTCATTTATTTACACTATATCAAGGTGGTAAACATGAGAAATTGGGCACATACAATCGTTTAGCCTACTTAAATAATGCTTACATTGAATTATTAGATATTTATAAACCAGAGAAATTGCAAAAAATTGTAAAAAGTGAAGAAGGTCGAGTGTCGTTTCCTTCGAAAATTGTTCAAGATCATTATAAAGAAGGATTAAAAACAATAGCATTTCAAACGCAAGATATTACCAAATTAAAAGAAACGCTGGAAGCACAAAGTATAGATGTCATAGGTCCTGTTGAAATGCAACGAGAAAACACAAAAGGAGAAAAGACTACATGGCGCTTGTTATATATAGCTGATCCTGATTATAGGGTGAAGCCGCCATTTTTTATTCAATGGAATGAAAATATTGAAGCAAGAGAAGAAAAGTTAAAACCATTACGCCAAAATGCTTTTAGCATAAAAAGTATTGAAATTAATAGCACAGAAAGAGCACATACGGTTGAAAAATGGCAACAGTGGTTTGGAATGGAAATCGTGAACAACACAGAAACATTCACGACATTAAAATTGGAAAACGATGATATTGTATATCATATATATGATGGTGAATATTCGGGTTATAAAGCAGTTACTTTGAAAGATGATAATACAACTTCACCATATACATTAATCATTAGAGGGCTTAAGTACAAAGTTGAAGCAGATTAATAAATGTAAACATACATACTATGTGCAATAACAATGATGTGTATCAAAGAAATTATTAGTGTTAAAATAGTTAAGTAAGTTCCCCATTTATTGTTATTAGATAAAAGTAGTAAATAACCCGTTACTACAAATGTAAAAACAGCGAGAATAATTCTTATACTTAAATATGAAACATTAAAAGTTGTATTAAATGTTTGGATTACAAAAATTAAATTTATTAAAAAAAGTAATGACAAGATAATGATACGCACAAAAACACCTCATTTCGTATATTATTATATCAAATAATGGGAAATGATGTGAAAGAATGTGTGAAGCAATGTATAATAACAAAGTATGTAATGGTAAAAGGAGATATCAGGTTTATGGAAAAGATGAATATAACGAACCAAGCGCATGATGCCTTTGTTAAAGCGCACCCTCAAGGTGACTTATTGCAATTAACAAAGTGGGCAGAAACAAAGAAATTGACTGGCTGGTACTCAAAGTGTATCGCAGTAGGTGAAGATGGTGAAATTTTAGGTGTGGCGCAGTTATTATTTAAAAAGGTTCCTAAATTACCTTATACGCTATGCTATATTTCAAGAGGTTTTGTAACGGATTATAGTAATAAATTAGCATTAGAAACATTGCTAGAATACGCAATTCAAATTGCAAAAGAAGAAAAAGCTTATACAATTAAAATTGATCCCGATGTTGAAGTAGATAAAGGTGCTGATGCACTAACGCATTTAAGATCATTAGGGTTTAAACACAAAGGTTTTAAAGAAGGACTTTCGAAAGATTATATTCAACCAAGAATGACAATGATAACACCGATTGATAAAAACGATGATGCGTTAATTCAAAGTTTTGAAAGACGTAATCGTTCAAAAGTAAGGTTAGCATTAAAGCGTGGTACGAAAGTAGAACGTTCTGATAGAGAAGGTTTGAAAACATTTGCAGAGTTAATGAAAATCACTGGCGAAAGAGATGGCTTTTTAACTAGAGATATTAGCTATTTCCAAAACATATACGATGCTTTACATCCAGATGGAGATGCGGAATTATTTTTAGTGAAATTGGAACCTAAACCAGTCCTTAAAGATTTACGTCAAGACATCGCACAATTAGAAGCGGAAAAAGTAAAGCTGGCTGACAAAAAACAAGATAAAAAGACATTAAATAAAATAAACGATGCTGACAATAAAATGAAAAAAACACAAGAACTTATTAATGAAATGGAAGCGTTAGAAGCTAAGCACCCAGAGGGATTATATTTATCAGGTGCATTGCTAATGTTTGCTGGAAATAAATCCTACTATCTTTATGGTGCATCATCTAATGACTACCGAGACTTCTTGCCAAATCATCACATGCAATTTGCTATGATGCAATACGCTCGAGAACACGGCGCAAAAACATATGATTTTGGTGGTACAGATAATGATCCAGACAAGGAATCAGACCATTATGGATTATGGGCATTTAAGAAAGTATGGGGAACGTATTTAAGTGAAAAAATAGGTGAATTTGATTATGTGTTAAATAAACCATTATATCAAGTTATTGAAAATGTTAAGCCGAAGTTGACTAAGACTAAAATTAAGCTTTCACGTAAATTAAAACGTAAATAGTTTTGTTTGTAGTTTTGTAAAAAAGTAGACACGTTATAAAGTTTTAATATGCAACTTAAACTTTATAACGTGCATTTTTTATGAGTTTAGAAAATACATAGATATGATTATACATAAAGAAAATAAATGCAATATCGAATTAAAATGTTATTTGAGAGGAGAAAAGATATGATAAAAAAACTATTGCAGTTTTCGCTAGGAAATAAATTTGCAATCTTTCTTATGGTATTGCTGGTCATTTTAGGCGGTGTTTATTCAAGTGCGAAAATGAAACTTGAATTATTACCTGATGTTGAACCTCCAGTGATTACTGTACAAACAACCATGCCAGGTGCTACACCAGAAACGGTAAAGGATGACATTAGTGATAAAATTGATGACCAAATAAGGTCAATGGCAAGTGTGAAAAATGTTAATGCACAATCTATTCAAAATGCTTCTATGGTTTCTGTTGAATATGAAAATGGCACAGATATGGATAAAGCTGAAAACGATTTAAAAAAAGAACTTGATAAAATAAAATTCGAAGAAGGCGTTGAAGAACCAGAGTTAACAAGGAATTCAATGAATGCTTTTCCAATTGTAGCTTATTCTTTTACTACAAATGATAATAATTTAAAAGATACAACCAAAAAAGTTAATAAGCAGTTACTACCTAAACTTCAAACAATCAATGGCGTACAAAATGCACAATTGAATGGACAGACATCGAGAGAAGTTTCAATTAAATTTGACCAAGAAAAATTGCAAGATAGAGGATTGACTGTAGATAGTGTGGAACAATTCTTAAAGGGTGCAACTAGTGAAACCCCATTAGGTTTATTTCAGTTTGGTAAAACTGAAAAGTCGGTAGTAATTGATGGCCAATTCACTTCAGTAAATGCATTGGAAAACCTTGAAATTCCATTATCAGCTTCAAGCATGAGTGCTCAAGGTGGCAACGAAGGAAGTGCAAATCAGAGTTCTAGTGCTCAAAGTTCATCACAAGGCGGTAACATGGCAACAGCAATGCCTAGTTCAGATGCTCAAGACGGAGAAAGTAGCATGCCTTCTGTTAAACTCAAAGACATTGCAAATATTTCAGTAGGTGATGAACGACAATCAATTTCTAAAACAAATGGCAAAGATGCAGTCAATGTACAAGTGACGAAAGCACAAGATGCTAACACTGTTAAAGTAGCGAAAGACACGAAAAAAGAAATTGATGAATTTACCAAAGATAATAAAGATATAAAAGCTACAAAAGTTATGGATACTGCGGAACCTATAGAAGACTCACTATATACAATGATTGAAAAAGCAGCACTCGGCACGATTGTTGCCATAATTGTTATATTATTATTTTTAAGAAATATTAGAACAACTGCAATTTCAGTCGTCTCAATACCGATGTCTATATTAATTGCAATGGTTGCATTGAAATTAACAGATGTATCATTAAATATATTAACACTTGGTGCACTAACAGTTGCAATAGGTAGAGTTATTGATGATTCAATTGTTGTTGTTGAAAATATTTATAGACGTTTATCAGATAAAAAAGAACCATTAAGTGGTAATAAGCTCATTATTAGTGCGACGAGTGAAGTATTTAAACCGATAATGTCGTCGACAATCGTTACCATTATAGTCTTTCTACCATTGGCATTTGTCAATGGATCAGTAGGTGAGATGTTTAGACCATTTGCATTAGCGATTGCGTTTAGTTTACTAGCTTCTTTACTTGTTTCGATTACCATCGTACCTTCTTTAAGTGCTACTTTTTTCAAAAAAGGTGTTAAACAACGTAAAGAAGAAACATTAGGTTTGGTAGGAAGAGGATATAAGCGTATATTGCGCTGGTCATTAGCGCACAAATGGATTGTAATGATTTTAAGTACGGTTATTTTAATCGCTAGTATTGGTTTAGGTGCAGCAAAATTAGGCACTAGCTTTATCTCAACTGGGGAAGATAAATTTATGGCATTAACTTATACACCTGAACCGGGTGAAACAGAAAAAGGGGTATTAGCACATGCTGAACAAGTACAAAAGTATTTGAACAATAAAGATAAAGTTAAAACAGTTCAGTATTCCGTTGGTGGATCAACTCCAACAGACCCTACAGGCAGTTCAAATAGCATGGCTATCATGGTTGAATATGATAGTAATACACCTAATTTTGATGAAGAACCTGATAAAGTTTTAAAACATATCAACAAATATCAGCATCCTGGAGATTGGGCAAATCAAGATATGGGCACAGGTGGAACAAATAATGAATTAGCAGTTACAATTACTGGACCATCTCTTGATGCAATAAAAGGAACTGTCAATAAAGTCGAAAAAGAAATGAAAAATATTCATGGTATAGCTAATGTTAAATCTGATTTATCTCAAACATACGAACAATATAATATCAAAGTAGATCAAAATAAAGCCTCTAGTTATGGTTTGTCTGCATCTCAATTAGCTATGACATTAAATCAGAATACACCTGAGCAAAGTGTCACAACCGTAAAGGAAAATGGTAAATCGATAGATGTGAAAATTAAAGAAGATAAAGAAACGGATTGGACAGAAGAAAAACTTGAAAACACTGAAATACAAACAGCTACTGGTCAAGCTATTGAATTAAGTGACATCGCAACATTAGAAAAAACAACGACGCCAAATAAAATAGAAACTAAAGCGGGAGACTATACGTCAAAAGTTTCTGGAAAAGTTACAAATGATGATGTTGGTGGGACTTCACAGAAAGTGTTATCGAAATTAAATACAATAGATAAACCTAATAACGTAGACGTCAACATGGGAGGCGCAAATGAAGATATAGGTAACGCAGTAACCCAATTATCTATGGCGATGTTAGCAGCAATTATAATAGTTTATTTAGTGCTTGTGTTAACATTTAAAGGCGCATTGGCACCTTTCACTATATTATTCTCATTACCATATACAGTTATAGGTGTTGTAGTTGCTTTAGTAGTAACTGGTGAGACAATTTCTGTACCGAGCATGATTGGTATGCTTATGTTAATTGGTATTGTTGTAACCAATGCAATAGTTTTAATTGACAGAGTGATAAATAAACAACAACAAGGTATGGAAATGCAAGCAGCATTGTTAGAAGCAGGTGGAACACGTATCAGACCAATTCTCATGACAGCATTAGCAACTATTGGAGCGTTGATGCCTATGTTATTTGGTGAAGATAGTTCTATCATTATTTCAAAAGGTATGGCAGCAACTGTAGTAGGGGGATTGATTTCTTCAACCTTATTAACTTTAATAGTCGTACCAGTAATATATGAAATATTATTTACTTTTAAGGCGAAAATCTTGAGAAAACGAAAATAGAATAAAATATAATGCGGACGTACGAGATTACCTACCTTTAAAGATTTTGTATGTCCGCACTTATATAATTAGGCGTTTGGAAATATAAATGATGTGAGTTTCTTTCTAAGTTGATTAAGTAATGATTACTGTGAGGTATGAAAGATAATATTTTTTGGAAAGTACAAGACCATGCCCTGTTCGAGGTAAGCGTTGAAAGCATTACGAAGTATAAATATATAAAATTAGCCCCGATAAGTTTCTTATAATTAGAAAGCTTTTCGGGGCTGATTTTATATATGTTACGTTATCGTATCTTTAAAATAATGTTTTTTAATATAAAACTAAAGTCAAAATAACATAAATTACAAATAAAATAACGCTCATAATGTTTAAAATTTGGACGGCTTTTTGATCATTTTTGCTGTTTTTGAAAGCTGTAATTTCTACATTACTTATGATAAGCAGTAGTACAATAAAGACCCACCAATTTATTGCAGGGAATGATAAAGTTGTAATAGCTACTACGAATAATAAAAGTAAAGACATAATAATACGTAAAATACGCGTTATAATGGTGTTCATTTTAAATATACTTATGTAACTTACGATTAAATATAACACTGGCAAAAATATAAGATACAGTTGCATTTATTACATCCTTTCTATGTTCGCCCTTAATCTTAGCATGTAAATTATTGATTTACTAGGATGTTATTTATTTTCTTTTTGTCTAATTTCTGAACGTACTTCTGACATTTCTTGCTCTATCTTTTCAAGTTGTTTAACTAAAGGGTCCACAGATTGATTGACTGATTCTCTTTTTTCGAGGTCGCCTTGTAATCTAACGTAATCATGTTTCAGTTCTGCTAATTTGTCATTTAAATCCATTCCATTACCACCTTTTTGTCTAATGTAAGCGTTTCGTATATAAATTAAATTATAACATGGATTCGAAAGCTTCTAAAATGGTTGCTACTTATGTTAAAGTATGAAAATAGAATGAAAACAGATGATTGGATGAAAGAAGGATTAATGTGACCCAACAATTTATCATTATTATTTTACTAATTGCACTAGGTTATACACTTAAACGCATAAATTACTTTAAAGCTAATGATAGTCAAGTTTTTTCAACACTCGTTTTAAACGTAACATTACCTTCTTTAGTGATTGTTAATTTAAATGGTGCAAGTTTAGATTTGTCACTATCAGTACTACCGATATTGATGATTTTGTATGGTGTTATCGCTAAGGTCATCGTAATTTGGTTTTTCTTAAAATATGATAATCATATCCGTGGTACAGTTGGAATGATGACTGCTTCGCTAAATATTGGTTTATTTGCTTATCCACTTGTAGAAGCGATTTGGCCTAAAACAGGAATGATATATTTTGGAATGGCAGATATTGGTGGCGCTGTGATTATGTTTGGTGTTACATACTTTGTTGGAAGTTATTTCAGCAGTGCTGGTGATAACTTTGACTTTAAGTATTTAGGCAAAAATTTACTAAAATCGGTTCCTTTAATGACATATATCATCATGTTTATTTTGAATATGCTTAATATTCATTTTCCAGAACCTGTAATTAAGTTTTTCTCAGTATTATCTGGTGCTAACATGCCATTATCAATGATCTTATTGGGCTTAATGCTCAACTTTAGTATCGATAAGCGTTTCTTACCTATCGCTTTGAAATATTTAGGTTTACATTATGGATTAGGTGTCATCGCAGGATTGTTGGTTTATTTCTTTTTACCTGTTGATAATAATATGATTAAAACAACATTACAAGTTGCTTGGTTATTACCAGTAGGTGTTGCTATTATACCTTATTCAATTCAATTTAAGTATAAGACGTTGCCGCTTGTTGGTATGGTGAGCAACTTAACGATTTTAATCAGCATTATTATTTTATATATATATCAAGCATTATTTGTTTAATTGATTATTTGTAAGGCTTTAAATATAAAAAAGAGCTAATCCGTTACGGATTAGCTCTTTTATTTTGAGCAAAGATATTAATGGCTAAGTTCATTTTTTGAATGGAACGTGAGGAATTTATCCTTTACCTCCCATAAATGCTGGGTAATTAGTCATGCCACCATCAACATAAATAGTTGTTCCATGAATATAACTTGCTAAATCAGAGGCAAGAAATCTTGCTACGTTTGCTACTTCATCTGCTTCACCAATCTCTTTTGCTGGAATCATTTCTAATGTTTCTGCACGAGTTGTTGGATCTGAAAATTTTTCTTTTGTATGTTCAGTTACAATTGCCCCTGGTGAAATATTATTAATGCGGATGCCATATTGAGCATATTCCATAGACATTGTTTCCATCATTAATTTCAAACCGCCTTTACTTGCAGCGTAATTTACATAGTTAGGCCAAGGAATCTTGTCATGTACACTTGAGGTATTAAGAATAACACCCTTCTTATCTTCTTTAAGAAATTGATTAACTGCTGCTTTGGCACCTAAAAATGCGCCAGTTAAGTTAATATCAATTACTTTTTGCCATTCATCTAAAGGCATTTCATGTGTTGGTATTGCTTTTTCAAATCCAGCATTATTAATCATGATATCTAATGTACCAAAATGATTTACAGTAGTTTGGATGAGATGATCAATATCATTCTCTTTAGAGATATCTGCTTGAACTTTTATCGCTTTACCACCAGCGTTTTCAATTAATTTAATTGAGGATTCCATAGCGTCCATATGACGTTCGGATCTGTAATTTAATACAACATTCGCTTTTTCTTCACCAAATTGTTCTGCCATCGCTTTTCCAATACCACTACCAGCACCTGTAATAATAACTACTTTTCCTGCTAAATCTTCAAACATTTAAGATTCCTCCTAGTTATTCGGCATAAATTTAGTTTTTATAAAAGTTTATAAGTCGAATAAAATTTAATAATAATGCTTTATCTAAGCTTTAATGTTACCTAAAACAAAGGCAGCTATAACGATTAAAATGATACCCGTCCAAATGCCTATCATCTGACGTTTATCTTTTCGTTCACCTAAAAGGAATATACCGCCAAGTGTAGAAACAATTACTAATAATTGTGAAAATGAGAAGCTTGTCGCCACACCTACTTTGGGTTGAGAATAGAACATAAACAAGTTACCTATACCCCAAATGACACCTGGTATTAAGTTCCACACGGTACTTTTAATAGTAGTCTCATGTTTAGCAGATAATATTAATCCACCGATTGCCATACCAATAGATTGGAAGAATAGGGCATTCATGCCATCAACACCAAAAATTTGTGCAACCACAACATAGACGACATAACCAACAGTGGAAATTAACAAGATAGGAATTGCTTTACCAAAGTTTTTAGTACTTTCTGAAGCTTCATTTTTTCCTTTAATTGATGTAAGTGCAATACCTCCAACAAGTAAAATCATTGCAACTAGGCCAAGTATAACTTGCGTACCCGTGCTCCATTCACCTAGGAATATAGCACTAAATAAAGTAGTACCTACAAGTTGTAATCCTGTTGAAATTGGCATTGTTTTAGATACACCAATTAAACTGACTGATTTTAATTGATAACCTTGTCCCAATGCCCAAAAAGCACCAGATATTAAACCTACAATAATTACGATGGGGTCATCGAATTTTGTATTGCCAGTAAGTAATAATAAGATACCTATGATAAGTGCACCGAAAGTAGTCCCTCTAATTTGATTGTAAGGGCCACCACCAACTAGCACATTAATTAAAACAACACTCCCCCAAAATAACGCTGGGAGTAGGGCAATTAATAAATCCATAACTAAGCTTCACTCACTCTCTATTTAATTTTACTTTCCTTCTATAAAACAATCACTGAAGATTGCCCTAGATACTCATTTTAAAGTAAAGGCATCGAATAGTAAAAACATTAGATTACAGTTCAGCTTTTTAATTTTTAAAATAGTGTGTGTATATATTAAAAATGTAAAAATGTAGAACGCTTACAATTTAAATGTATGCCGCTACGTATTTGAATTTTTTATATTCATAATTAATGTTAAAACCTAATTCATTGAAACGCTCAACAAGCGTAGTATTTTTACTGCGTATTTTAAAATATATCTTATCAATATCAAATGTTGAAAAAGCAAAATGTAAAGAATATGAGAGTAAATCAAAAGCAATTCCCATTAACCTGTAATCAGAGTGAGAAGAAAAATATTTGATTTCAGCTACATTGTTATTTTCAGCGATTTCAAGATATAAATAGCCTTTTAATAACCCTTCAGACATGAATATAAATAGACGATGGTATTCATCTAATGATTTTACAATTTCGTCAGCAGTCATTACATCATGTTTGAATGTTTGATTGTGTAATTTACTAAAATAACGGTAATACGCAGGTTGGTATTCAATAATATTCTGTTCATTACCAACGTCGCCAATATCTTTCGTAGAAATGAGATAATAATCAGTAAAACTATAGGATGCACCTAAAGATTTCATAAATGGTAAATATGTTTGCTCATGTTCTTCAAATGAAAAATTAAAATTTGCAGTATCAGGTTTACTTTGCGCTAATGCATCGAAAAGTTGTGTCATCTCATCGATAGAAGGCTTGATGCTTTTGTCTATGAATGGTCCTAATACTTTATATTTATTGTCTTCGTATTTTAAAGCCAAAAGCAGCATTGTAATTTCATCTTGATTGTTCACTTGTGCAAATACACCTGGGTCTTGTATTGCATTGGTAATAACGGTCCTAATGTCATTATGCATTTGTGGCAATTTATACAAATAGGAAGCAGATTGATAGTTAGCATTATTCAAAAATTCCAAGATTTGATCGACATCGTTCGGATTTGTTGTTTTCATATAATACCTCCATATGATGAACTATTAAGTTAATTATAAGAACTTTTTCATGTAAATGGAAGTTTTGATGTGCTATACACATGTTACAATAAGAATATCATTGAAATTGAAAGGACGAAATTATGAAATCACTCATTATTGCTGAAAAACCGTCTGTAGGCAGAGATATTGCGCAAGCATTAAATATAAATGATAAACGTAATGGCTACTTCGAAAATAATAAGTATATTGTCACTTGGGCACTGGGGCATTTAGTTACAAATGCTACACTAGAACAATACGATGATAACTATAAAGAATGGAAGCTTAACGATCTCCCTATTATACCTAAACGTATGAAGACCGTTGTCATAAGCAAAACTAAAAAACAATTTTCTATTGTACAATCATTAATTAATAATAAAAATACAAAAGACATTATTATCGCAACAGATGCTGGTAGAGAAGGGGAACTTGTTGCGCGTTTAATTTTAGATAAATCTCATAATAAGAAACCTATCAAAAGATTGTGGATTAGCTCAGTAACTAAAAAGGCAATTAAGGATGGTTTTGCAAAATTACAAGATGGACGCAAATTTAATAATTTATATTATGCAGCGCTTGCTCGTAGTGAAGCAGATTGGATTGTTGGTATCAATGCAACTCGTGCATTAACAACAAAATACGATGCGCAATTGTCACTTGGTAGGGTTCAAACGCCGACGATACAACTTGTTCAAATGAGACAAAATGAAATTAATCACTTTATACCGCAAACTTATTTTAAGATGAATATCGTTGCCGAAGGCCTCACATTCCAATGTATGACGCCGGAGTCTAGTAATGATAAATCAGTTTTTGAAAAGATAAAAAGTGAAGTTATTGATAAAGAAGGTTTGGTTGAAAGTATTAATAAAAAACATAAAAAATCATATGCACCTAAATTGTTTAATTTAACAGATTTACAACAAGAAGCCTATAAACGCTATCACTTTGGTCCAAAAGAAACATTGAATGTTTTACAGACATTATACGAAAGACACAAACTTGTAACTTACCCACGTACAGATTCTAACTATTTAACTGACGATATGGTAAGTACACTTAAAGATAGAATTCAAGCGATCATGGGAACATCATTGAAAGAAATTGCAAAATCTCAAATAGCACAATCATTTTCAACAAATGAAAAATTTATAAACAATCAAAAAGTATCTGATCATCATGCAATTATACCGACAGAAGTACGTCCTGATATGAATCAGCTCTCACAACGTGAAACAAAAATTTATCTGATGATTGCTCAAAGATTTTTAGAAAATCTTATGCCACCACATGAATACGAAGCTGTATCAATCAATATCGCAGCAGGGAATTATAAATTTGAATTTAAAGATAAAGTTACTAAAAAGTTAGGATTTAAAGCGATTTATGAAACTGAAGCAGCAGTCAACAAACAAATAGATAAAATAACCAAATCATCTAAATTGCACATAACACATCCTAAAATCGAACAACATGAAACAACACCACCATCATATTTTAATGAAGGTACTTTATTAAAAGCGATGGAAAGCCCTCAAAAATTCTTTAAATTAAATAATAAAAAATATAACGAAACATTGAAAGAAACAGGTGGGATTGGAACTGTTGCTACTAGAGCAGATATCATAGAAAAGTTATTTAACATGAATGCAATTGAATCTCGTGATGGTAAGATAAGAGTTACATCTAAAGGAAAGCAAATACTAGAACTTGCACCACAAAAATTAACATCACCATTATTAACTGCTGAGTGGGAAGAAAAACTATCATTAATAGAGCAAGGTAAATATAATGCCACTCAATTTATTTCTGAAATGAAATCTTTCACACATGAAGTCGTTAATGAAATCAAAGAAAGTGAACAAAATTATAAACACGATAATTTAACAACGACGGAATGTCCTACATGCGGCAAATTTATGATTAAAGTTAAAACTAAAAATGGTCAAATGCTCGTTTGTCAGGATCCTAAATGTAAAACTAAAAAGAATATTCAAAGAAAAACCAATGCACGTTGTCCAAATTGTCACAAAAAAATGATGTTGTTTGGAAAAGGCAAAGAAGCAGTTTATCGTTGTGTATGTGGCCATACTGAAACACAAGCACAAATGGATAAACGTCACAAAAACAAAAAATCAGATAAAGTTAACAAAAAAGATTTGAAAAAATATATGAATAACGATGATGGATTAGAGAACAATCCATTCCAAGATGCACTAAAAGGATTAAAATTTTAAATTAATCGAACAAAAAGTATAAATTTTAACAAGAAGTTCGTGTTTGCTATTGTAAAATAATGTAATTGGTATTAGAATGTGTAGGTATTTTAAAAAAAGGAGAACTAAACCGTGAAAAAGTATTTCAAGTTTGAAAAGCATAAAACAAACTATAAGAAAGAGATACTTGGTGGGCTTACAACTTTCTTGTCAATGGCATATATATTAGCTGTCAACCCTCAAGTACTTAGTTTAGCAGGCGTAAAAGGTGTTTCAGAAGATATGAAAATGGACCAAGGCGCTATTTTTGTTGCTACAGCATTAGCGGCGTTTGTCGGTTCTTTATTTATGGGTTTGATAGCTAGAAATCCAATTGCCTTAGCACCTGGCATGGGCTTAAACGCATTTTTCGCATTTACAGTGGTATTAACAATGGGTATTCCATGGCAAGTTGGTTTGACCGGCGTGTTATTCTCTGGTGTGGTTTTTGCAATTTTGACTATGACTGGTTTAAGAGAGACCATTATTAACGCAATACCCTATCAAATGAAAATGGCAGTTTCAGCAGGTATTGGTTTATTTATTACTTTTGTTGGATTACAAAGTTCAGGAATCATCACTAATAATGATTCTACATTAGTAACTTTGGGTCATATCACTGATGGCCCTGTATTGTTAACGATATTCGGTATTATAATAACAGTGATATTATATGCTGTTAGAGTACCTGGTGCGATATTTATAGGTATGGTCTTAACATCTATTTTAGGAATGCTTACAGGACTAATACATACGCCAAGTGGCATAGTGGGCAAAGTCCCTAGTATTGAGCCTACTTTCGGAGCTGCTTTTGAAGCATTTAAAGATCCTAGTCAATTGTTCACAGTACAATTTTTAATTGTAATTTTAACGTTTTTATTTATAGACTTCTTCGATACTGCAGGTACACTCGTTGCGGTGGCAACACAAGCAGGTATGATGAAGAATAATAAATTACCTAGAGCTGGTCGAGCATTATTTTCTGATTCATTAGCAACAATAGTTGGTTCGATTTTTGGGACGACAACAACAACTTCCTATATTGAGTCAACGTCAGGTGTCGCTGTAGGAGCTCGTACAGGATTTGCTAGTGTTGTTACAGGCTTTTGTTTCTTATTAGCGATATTTTTCAGCCCTTTAATGGAAGTAGTAACAAGTGCAGTGACTACACCAGCGCTTGTAGTCGTAGGTGTATTAATGGCTGCTAATTTTGCGGAAATAGACTGGAAAAAATTCGAAGTTGCAGTACCGGCATTTATCACGATTATTATGATGCCGTTATCTTATTCAATCGCAACTGGTATTGCTTGTGGCTTCATCTTTTATCCAATAACAATGTTGATTTCTAAAAGACATAAAGAAGTCCACCCAATCATGTATGCTTTAATGATACTGTTTATATTATATTTTGTATTTGTTCACGGCTAAATAAAAAATCCCTTTGCAGTCGATCCATATCGAAGCAAAGGGATTTTTTATACGTGTTAATTATCTGTATTCAGTTTATAAAAAAGTCGTGTTTCTTCATTATAATATAATAATCATGGCTGTATAACTTTAAAATTTATTATTCTCTTGCTTTTGTTGCGTGTAAACAACTTTTGCATGCTTGTTTGGAACATAAAGCGGCGTAGAGAAAATAATCAAAACAAAGAACAACATCAAGAAAAATAAAACCCAATGGACAATCATCCCAACAAAAGGTATGAATGCTATAAAAGAACCAATAACACCTAACAATGGTATGATTAACATTGGTTTAATAGAATTTTGTTTATCAACTATTAATATAATCACGATTATAAAATAAAGTAATGCATTGATTAATAAAGGCTGCCAACCAAAACTGAAAATGATACTACCACCTAAAAATGGGATGCCATAAATAAACTCGCCAACAATTAATATTAAACTAAGGATTATAAGTGTCGTACGGATACCACTTTTCATTAATATTCACTCCTAACTAATAATAGTATAAACGAAATAAATCAAATGAAAATAAAAAAGGGCAAATAAACATTTAAAATTACAAAAACTAAAAATTTCCTAAAAGTGGTTGAACTGAATAAGTAGTTCAAGTATAATAACAAGGTATGTGTTAGGCAAATAGTAAAAACTTTTGCAGAAAAGCTTGATAAATCACTGCTTTTCATGTAACATATCTAATGTTGGACTTTAAGAACACGCGATGAAGCGAAAGGTTACTGACACACCCGGCCGCTTTGCCATGGCGCTGTGTGAGATAGTTTTCGTGGAGAAGTCTATCACTTAAATGTAGACGAATAAGGAGGGAAAATTATGGCAAAACAAAAAATCAGAATCAGATTAAAAGCTTATGATCACAGAGTTATCGATCAATCTGCAGAAAAAATTGTTGAAACAGCAAAACGTTCTGGTGCAGATGTGTCTGGACCAATTCCGTTACCGACTGAAAGATCAGTTTATACTGTAATTCGTGCCGTGCATAAGTATAAAGATTCACGTGAACAATTCGAACAACGTACACATAAACGCTTAATCGATATTGTTAACCCTACACCTAAAACAGTAGATGCTCTTATGGGCTTAAACTTACCATCTGGTGTAGACATCGAAATCAAATTATAATAGAAAAAATTAGGAGGTGGACTTTCGATGACCAAAGGAATCTTAGGAAGAAAAATCGGGATGACACAAGTTTTCGGAGAAAACGGTGATTTAATCCCTGTAACAGTAGTAGAAGCTAGTGAAAACGTAGTATTACAAAAGAAAACTGAAGAAGTAGATGGCTACAATGCAATCCAAGTAGGCTATGCTGATAAAGCAGCTTACAAAAAAGGAAGCAAGTCAAGCAAATATGCTAACAAGCCAGCTGAAGGCCATGCTAAAAAAGCAAGCTCAGCACCTAAGCGCTTCATTCGTGAATTCAGAAACGTTAATGTTGATGAATACGAAGTAGGTCAAGAAGTCTCAGTTGATACATTTGAAGCTGGTGACATCATTGATGTAACTGGCGTATCTAAAGGTAAAGGATTCCAAGGTGCTATCAAGCGTCATAACCAAGCACGTGGACCAATGTCACATGGTTCTCATTTCCATAGATCACCTGGTTCAGTAGGTATGGCATCTGATGCTTCAAAAGTTTTCAAAGGACAAAAAATGCCAGGACGTATGGGTGGAAACACTGTAACAGTCCAAAACTTAGAAGTAGTTCAAGTTGACACTGAAAACAATGTTATCTTAGTAAAAGGTAATGTACCAGGTCCGAAAAAAGGATACTTAGAAATCTCTTCATCAATTAAAGGTAATAAATAATTATAGAGCGAAAGGAGGAAATGCATAATGGCAAATTATGATGTATTAAAAGTAGATGGAACTAAATCAGGTTCAGTTGAATTAAACGATGCAGTATTTGCAATCGAACCAAACAATAACGTTCTTTTTGAAGCAATTAATTTACAACGTGCTTCATTACGCCAAGGTACACATGCTGTTAAGAACCGTTCAGCAGTACGTGGTGGTGGACGTAAACCATGGAGACAAAAAGGTACAGGACGTGCGCGTCAAGGTACTATTCGTGCGCCACAATGGCGTGGTGGTGGTATCGTATTCGGACCAACACCAAGAAGCTATGCTTACAAAATGCCTAAGAAAATGCGTCGTTTAGCATTACGTTCAGCATTATCTTTCAAAGCACAAGAAAATAGCTTAACAATTGTAGATGCATTAAGTTTTGAAGCTCCAAAAACAAAAGAATTCAAAACTGTACTTTCTAACTTAGAACAACCTACAAAAGTGTTAGTAGTTACTGAATCTGAAGATGTAAATGTTGCACTTTCAGCACGTAACATCCCTGGTGTTCAAGTAACAACTGCACAAGGTTTAAACGTTCTAGATTTAACAAGCGCTGATAGTGTAGTAATCACAGAAGCAGCTGCTAAAAAAGTTGAGGAGGTGCTCGGATAATGGAAGCAAGAGACGTTCTTAAGCGCCCCGTAATCACTGAAAAATCTTCAGTTGCAATGGCTGAAGACAAATATACATTCGATGTTGATACTCGTGCTAACAAGACACAAGTAAAAATCGCTGTAGAAGAAATCTTTGATGTAAAAGTTGATAGTGTAAATATCATTAACTACAAACCAAAGAAAAAACGTATGGGCCGTTACCAAGGCTATACAAACAAACGACGCGTAGCAATCGTTAAATTAAAAGAAGGATCAATCGATCTATTTAACTAAAAAATTACCAATAAGGAGGTAAACGACAATGGCTCTAAAAAAATATAAGCCAATTACTAACGGTCGTCGTAATATGACTAGTTTAGATTTCGCAGAAATTACGAAAACTACTCCTGAAAAGTCATTATTACAACCGCTACCGAAAAGAGCGGGACGAAATCACCAAGGTAAATTGACTGTTCGCCATCATGGCGGTGGACATAAACGTCAATACCGTGTAATTGATTTCAAACGTAACAAAGATGGTATCCAAGCAAAAGTTGATTCAATTCAATACGATCCAAACCGTTCAGCAAATATCGCATTGTTATTTTACGCTGATGGAGAAAAACGTTATATTATTGCACCTAAAAACTTAAAAGTAGGTCAAGTACTTGAAAGTGGTGCTGAAGCAGATATTAAAGTAGGTAATGCCCTACCACTACAAAATATTCCAGTAGGTACTGTTATTCATAACATCGAGTTGAAACCTGGCAGAGGTGGACAAATTGCTCGTTCTGCTGGTGCTAGTGCACAAGTATTAGGTAAAGAAGGAAAATATGTATTAATCAGATTAAGATCTGGCGAAGTTCGTATGATTCTTTCAACTTGTCGCGCTACTATTGGTCAAGTTGGTAATATCCAACACGAACTTGTTAACGTTGGTAAAGCTGGACGTTCAAGATGGAAAGGTATCCGTCCAACAGTTCGTGGTTCTGTAATGAACCCTAACGATCACCCACACGGTGGTGGTGAAGGACGCGCACCAATCGGTATGCCTTCTCCAATGTCACCTTGGGGCAAACCAACACTTGGTAAGAAAACACGTCGCGGTAAAAAATCATCAGATAAACTTATCGTTCGTGGACGTAAGAAAAAATAAAAATAACTTATTTGGGTGTGCGGCTTAAACGCTGCACGCACATAATAAGAAGGGAGGCGCCACTATGGCTCGTAGTATTAAAAAAGGACCTTTCGTTGACGATCACCTAATGAAAAAGGTAGAAGCTCAAAGCGGAAGCGAGAAAAAACAAGTAATCAAAACTTGGTCACGTCGTTCAACTATTTTCCCTGATTTCATCGGACATACATTCGCTGTATATGATGGACGTAAACATGTGCCTGTATTTGTAACAGAAGATATGGTTGGTCATAAACTTGGAGAGTTTGCACCAACACGTACATTTAAAGGTCACGTTGCAGACGATAAAAAAACAAGAAGATAATATCTAACAGGTAGAGGAGGAAATTGGAATGGAAGCAAAAGCGGTTGCTAAAACAATAAGAATCGCACCTCGTAAAGTTAGATTAGTATTAGATCTAATTAGAGGCAAAAGCGCTGGTGAAGCGATAGCGATTTTAAAATTAACAAACAAGGCTTCATCACCAGTAATTGAAAAATTATTAATGTCCGCTTTAGCTAATGCAGAACATAACTATGATATGAACACAGATGAATTAATAGTTAAAGAAGCTTATGCTAATGAAGGACCAACTTTAAAACGTTTCCGTCCACGTGCACAAGGTAGTGCAAGTGCGATCAACAAACGTACAAGCCACATTACAATCGTCGTAAGTGACGGTAAAGAAGAAGCTAAAGAAGCTTAATAAAATCTTAAGGAGGGAACACTGTGGGTCAAAAAATTAATCCAATTGGACTTCGTGTCGGTGTAATCCGTGATTGGGAAGCTAAATGGTATGCAGAAAAAGACTTCGCATCATTATTACACGAAGATTTAAAAATCCGTAAGTTTATTGATAACGCATTAAGTGAAGCATCAGTTTCTCATGTAGAAATTGAACGTGCAGCTAATCGTATCAACATCGCTATTCACACTGGTAAACCAGGTATGGTAATCGGTAAAGGCGGTTCAGAAATCGAAAAACTTCGTAACAAATTAAATTCATTAACAAATAAAAAAGTACACATCAACGTAATTGAAATCAAAAAAGTTGATTTAGATGCTAAATTGGTAGCAGAAAATATTGCGCGTCAATTAGAAAACCGTGCATCATTCCGTCGTGTACAAAAACAAGCTATTACAAGAGCGATGAAACAAGGCGCTAAAGGTATCAAAACACAAGTATCTGGTCGTTTAGCTGGTGCTGATATCGCTCGTGCAGAACAATATTCAGAAGGAACTGTTCCACTTCATACACTACGTGCTGACATAGGCTATGCACACGCAGAAGCAGACACAACTTATGGTAAGTTAGGTGTCAAAGTGTGGATTTATCGTGGAGAAGTTCTTCCTACTAAGAACACTAGTGAAGGAGGAAAATAATAATGTTACTACCAAAACGTGTTAAATATCGTCGTCAACATCGTCCTAAAACAACTGGTCGTTCTAAAGGCGGTAACTATGTAACATTTGGTGAGTATGGTTTACAAGCAACTACAACGTCTTGGATCACATCTCGTCAAATCGAATCAGCTCGTATTGCAATGACTCGTTATATGAAACGTGGCGGGAAAGTTTGGATCAAAATCTTCCCACATACACCTTACACTAAAAAACCTTTAGAAGTTCGTATGGGTGCTGGTAAAGGTGCCGTTGAAGGCTGGATTGCAGTTGCAAAACCAGGTAGAATTTTATTTGAAGTTGCAGGCGTAAACGAAGAAGTTGCGCGTGAAGCATTACGTTTAGCTAGTCACAAACTTCCAGTTAAAACTAAGTTTGTAAAACGTGAAGAATTGGGTGGTGAAACAAATGAAAGCTAAGGAAATTAGAGACTTAACCACTTCTGAAATCGAAGAACAAATCAAATCTTCAAAAGAGGAGCTTTTTAACCTACGCTTTCAGTTAGCTACAGGTCAATTAGAGGAAACTGCACGTATTCGTACAGTGAGAAAAACGATTGCACGTCTAAAAACTGTTGCTCGTGAAAGAGAAATTGAACAAGGTAAGGCTAATCAATAATCAAATTGAAAGAGGAGGTTACTAAAGTGAGCGAAAGAAATGATCGTAAAGTTTATGTAGGTAGAGTCGTTTCCGATAAAATGGATAAAACAGTAACTGTACTTGTTGAAACATACAAAACACACAAACTATATGGCAAACGAGTAAAATACTCTAAAAAATACAAAACACATGATGAAAACAACTCAGCTAAATTAGGGGACATCGTTAAGATTCAAGAAACACGTCCTTTATCAGCAACTAAGCGTTTCCGTTTAGTAGATATTGTTGAAGAATCAGTAATTATTTAATAAACAGTGAAGATAAAGGAGGTTTAACTCATGATCCAACAAGAAACACGATTAAAAGTAGCAGATAACTCTGGTGCACGTGAAGTACTTACAGTCAAAGTATTAGGTGGATCTGGTCGTAAAACAGCGAACATTGGTGACGTTATCGTCGTTACTGTTAAACATGCTACACCAGGCGGCGTTGTCAAAAAAGGTGAAGTAGTTAAAGCTGTTGTTGTACGTACTAAATCAGGTGTACGTCGTAATGACGGTTCATATATCAAATTTGATGAAAATGCATGTGTCATCATTCGTGACGACAAAGGCCCACGTGGTACTCGTATTTTTGGACCAGTTGCGCGTGAATTACGTGAAGGTAATTTCATGAAAATTGTATCATTAGCTCCAGAAGTACTTTAATAAATTATTTATAAATATATAAATTTAAGGAGGTGCCACACATGCATATCAAAAAAGGTGACAACGTAAAAGTTATCGCAGGTAAAGACAAAGGTAAAGAAGGTAAAGTAGTAGCTACAGAACCTAAAAAAGACCGTGTCGTTGTGGAAGGTGTTAACACTATTAAAAAACACCAAAAACCAACTCAATTTAATCCTGAAGGTGGAATCTTAGAAACAGAGGCAGCAATCCATGTTTCTAATGTACAATTATTAGACCCTAAAACGAATGAACCAACTCGCGTAGGTTTCAAATTCGAAGACGGTAAAAAAGTTAGAATCGCTAAAAAATCTGGCGAAGAAATCAAATCTAATAATGAATAACTAATTGAAAGGAGGATCCACTGTGAATCGTTTAAAAGAAAAATTTAATTCTGAAATTACAACGGACTTAGTCAAAAAATTCAACTATAGTTCAGTAATGGAAGTACCAAAAATAGAAAAAATTGTAGTGAACATGGGTGTTGGTGATGCTGTACAAAACTCTAAAGTATTAGATGATGCTGTAGAAGAATTACAAGCTATCACTGGTCAAAAACCATTAGTAACTAAAGCGAAAAAATCTGTCGCTACATTCCGTTTACGTGAAGGTATGCCAATCGGCGCTAAAGTAACTTTACGTGGTGAAAGAATGTATGACTTTTTAGATAAATTAATTGCGGTATCACTTCCACGTGTTCGCGACTTCCGTGGTGTATCAAAATCAGCATTTGACGGTAGAGGTAACTACACTTTAGGTGTTAAAGAACAATTAATTTTCCCTGAAATCGACTATGACCGAGTAAGTAAAATACGAGGAATGGATATCGTTATCGTAACAACTGCTAACACTGACGAGGAAGCTCGTGAATTGTTAACACAATTCGGTATGCCATTTCAAAAATAATCTCTAAAGGAGGCTAATTAAGTGGCTAAAACTTCAATGGTTGCTAAGCAACAAAAAAAACAAAAGTTCCAAGTACGTGAATATACGCGTTGTGAACGCTGTGGTCGTCCACATTCTGTATATCGTAAATTTAAATTATGCCGTATTTGTTTCCGTGAATTAGCTTATAAAGGCCAAATCCCTGGCGTTCGTAAAGCTAGCTGGTAATAGAAAAAAGTCTGAAAGGAGGCAACATTCAATGACAATCAACGATCCAATTGCAGATATGCTAACTCGTGTAAGAAACGCAAACATGGTGCGCCATGATAAGTTAGAATTGCCTGCATCAAATATCAAAAAAGAAATTGCTGAAATATTAAAAAGTGAAGGTTTCATTAAAAACGTAGAATACGTTGAAGACGATAAACAAGGGGTTATTCGTTTATTCCTTAAATATGGTCAAAACAATGAACGTGTTATCACTGGATTAAAACGTATCTCAAAACCAGGTTTACGTGTTTATGCTAAAGCAAACGAAGTGCCTAAAGTGTTAAATGGTTTAGGTATTGCATTAGTTTCTACTTCTGAAGGTGTAATCACTGATAAAGAAGCAAGAAAACGTAATATTGGTGGAGAAATCTTAGGTTACGTTTGGTAATAATTAATAACAAGGAGGTGCGATAACATGAGTCGTGTTGGTAAAAAAATTATTGACATCCCTAGTGACGTTACAGTAACTATCGAAGGAAATACAGTTTCTGTTAAAGGTCCAAAAGGCGAATTATCACAAACAATGAATGAAAGAATGACATATAAGCAAGATGAAAACACATTAGAAGTTGTAAGACCAACTGATTCTCAAAATGACAGAACAGTTCATGGTACAACTCGTGCTTTGATTAATAATATGATTCTAGGTGTTAAAGATGGCTACAAAAAAACACTTGAACTTGTAGGTGTAGGTTACCGTGCTCAAATGCAAGGTAATGACCTAGTATTAAACGTTGGATACTCACACCCAGTTGAATTTAAAGCTGAAGATGGTATCACTTTCGGTGTTGATAAAAACACTACAGTAACTGTAGAAGGTATTTCAAAAGAACAAGTTGGAGCTATTGCTTCAAACATTCGTTCAGTAAGACCTCCAGAACCTTATAAAGGTAAAGGAATTCGTTACCAAGGTGAATACGTTCGCCGTAAAGAAGGTAAAACTGGTAAATAATAAATAACTTTCAGAAGAAAGGAGTAATAAAATGATCAGCAAAATTGATAAAAACAAAGTGCGTTTGAAAAGACATGCTCGTGTCCGTAACAAATTATCTGGCACTGCTGAAAAACCACGTTTAAATGTTTATCGTTCAAACAAACACATTTATGCACAAGTTATCGATGATGTTAATGGTAAAACATTAGCACAAGCTTCAACACAAGAAAAAGATCTAGCTAATGAAACTGGATCTAAAGTTGATTTATCAGCTAAAGTCGGCGAAACAATTGCTAAAAGAGCGAATGAAAAAGGCGTAAAAACAATTGTATTTGACCGCGGAGGATATTTATATCACGGACGTGTTAAAGCATTAGCAGATGCAGCTCGTGAAAATGGTTTACAATTTTAATTTAAAGGAGGGACATTTACATGGCTCGTAGAGAAGAAGCGAAAGAATTTGAAGAACGCGTTGTTACAATTAATCGTGTTGCAAAAGTTGTAAAAGGTGGTCGTAGTTTCCGTTTCAGCGCTTTAGTAGTAGTTGGAGATAAAAACGGTCGCGTTGGATTCGGTACTGGTAAAGCACAAGAGGTACCTGAAGCAATCAAAAAAGCAGTTGAAGCAGCTAAGAAAAACTTAGTTGAAGTTCCACGTGTCGAAGGTACAACTCCTCACATGATCACTGGACAATTCAGTTCAGGTAGTGTATTGATGAAACCAGCAGCTCCTGGTACTGGTGTTATTGCGGGTGGTCCTGTTCGTGCAGTATTAGAACTAGCAGGTATCACTGATATCTTAAGTAAATCTTTAGGTTCAAACACACCAATCAATATGGTGCGTGCAACAATTAATGGATTACAAAACCTTAAAAATGCTGAACAAGTTGCGAAATTACGTGGCAAGTCAGTAGAAGAATTATATAATTAAGGAGGGAAAATAAGTTATGGCTAAATTACAAATTACCCTCACTCGTAGTGTTATAGGTCGTCCAGAAACACAACGTAAAACTGTTGAAGCTTTAGGTTTGAAAAAAACAAACTCTTCAGTAGTTGTTGAAGATAACCCTGCTATTCGTGGGCAAATCAACAAAGTAAGTCACTTAGTGACAGTAGAAGAAAAATAATTAAGGAGGTGCCGAAATGAAATTACATGAGTTAAAACCAGCAGAAGGTTCTCGTAAAGTTCGTAACCGCGTAGGTCGTGGTGCAGCTACTGGTAACGGTAAAACTAGTGGCCGTGGACAAAAAGGACAAAAAGCGCGTTCAGGTGGTAGTATTAGACCAGGATTTGAAGGTGGACAATTACCTTTATTCCGCCGTTTACCAAAACGAGGTTTTACTAACATTAACCGCAAAGAATATGCTATTGTTAACTTAGACCAACTTAATAAATTTGAGGATGGTACTGAAGTAACTCCTGCTTTATTAGTAGAATCTGGTGTAGTTAAAAGTGAAAAATCTGGTATTAAAGTACTAGGTAGTGGTTCACTTGACAAGAAGTTAACAGTGAAAGCTAACAAATTCTCTGCTTCTGCAGCAGAAGCTATTGATGCTAAAGGCGGAGCACACGAGGTGATCTAATGTTTCAAACGCTTGTGAGCTTCTTTACTACAAAAGAAGTTCGTAACAAGATCTTTTTTACGCTCGCAATGTTAGTTATTTTTAAAATAGGTACTTATATTCCAGCACCTGGCGTAAATCCAGCTGCTTTTGACAGTCAACAAGGTTCTCAAGGTGTCACTGACTTACTTAACACGTTTGGTGGCGGAGCCTTGCAGAACTTTTCTATCTTTGCCATGGGTATAATGCCATATATTACTGCATCAATTGTGATGCAGTTATTACAAATGGATATTGTTCCAAAGTTTTCAGAGTGGGCAAAACAAGGTGATGCAGGTAGAAAAAAACTTAATAACGTAACCCGTTATTTTGCGATTGTACTTGCTTTTATCCAATCAATAGGAATGGCGTTCCAATTTAATAATTATTTGAAAGGTCAACTTATTATGGATCAGTCCGTAATAAGCTACCTAACAATAGCTGTTGTGTTAACAGCTGGTACAGCGTTTTTAATTTGGATAGGTGAACAAATCACTCAATTCGGTGTTGGTAATGGTATTTCCATCATTATCTTTGGAGGTATTTTATCTTCATTACCTTCATCATTAATCCAGTTTTACCAACAGTCCTTTGTAGGACAAGATGATACAACTTTAGCATGGTTAAAAGTTATTGGATTAATTGTTGGAATGGTATTGCTAACGGTTGGTGCAATATTCGTACTACAAGCTATTAGAAAAATACCAATTCAATATGCGAAAAAACAGTCTGCACAACGATTAGGTTCACAAGCAACATATTTACCTTTGAAAGTTAACTCTGCAGGGGTTATCCCAGTCATCTTTGCAATGGCGTTCTTCTTATTACCAAGAACATTAACTTTGTTCTTCCCTGATGCAAGTTGGGCGCAAAAAATATCTGACGTTGCAAATCCATCAAATAATATAGGGATGATTGTTTATGTGATTCTTATTATTGCATTCACATATTTCTATGCATTTGTACAAGTCAATCCTGAAAAGATGTCTGATAACCTTAAAAAACAAGGCAGTTATGTTCCGGGTATTAGACCTGGCGAACAAACAAAAAAATATATTACTAAAGTTCTCTACAGATTGACCTTTGTAGGATCAATATTCTTAGCTGTCGTTGCTATACTACCAATCATTGCTACTAAGGTGATGGACTTACCACAATCGATACAAGTCGGTGGTACAAGTCTACTTATTGTAATTGGTGTTGCGATTGAAACAATGAAGAGTCTTGAAGCTCAAGTGAGTCAAAAAGATTATAGAGGCTTTGGTGGTAGATAAATTGTAGGAGGGCACTTATGAATATCATTTTAATGGGTTTACCTGGCGCAGGTAAAGGAACTCAAGCGAGTGAAATTGTTAAGAAATTCCCAATTCCACACATATCTACTGGAGATATGTTCAGAAAAGCGATTAAAGATGAAACTGATTTAGGAAAAGAAGCTAAATCGTACATGGATCGTGGAGAATTAGTCCCTGATGAAGTTACTGTGGGCATTGTTAAAGAAAGAATTTCTGAAGACGATGCAAAAAAAGGATTCTTACTTGACGGCTTTCCTCGTACTATTGAACAAGCAAAAGCATTAAGTGAAATCATGCAAGAACTAGATAGAAAAATTGATGCTGTTATCAATATAGAGGTACCTGAAGAAGAATTAATGAACCGCCTTACTGGTCGTAGAATTTGCGAAAAATGCGGGCACACTTATCATCTTGTATTCAATCCTCCAAAAGTTGATGGCATTTGTGATATTGACGGTGGTAAATTATACCAACGTGAAGATGACAACCCAGAAACAGTTGCAAATCGTTTAAATGTCAATGTAAAACAATCTAAGCCAATCCTAGAATACTATGATAATGAAAATGTATTGAAAAACATTGATGGTTCAAAAGATATTAATGAGGTTACTTCAAACGTAATCGATATTCTTGAGAACCTAAAATAGTATCAACTTTGTACGGTCTATGTAATGCCAAGAGTATAAACGAAAAAGAGTGACAATGCGATATAGTAATTCATTTTAATTTTGTTGAACTTATTAACAACACTTATAGACTCGTATGGTTATAGTTGATCTTAGACGATAACCAACTATTGTAAAAAGGGGGAAGTTAATAAATGGCTAAGCAAGATGTTATTGAATTAGAAGGTACAGTATTAGATACTTTACCAAATGCAATGTTTAAAGTAGAATTAGAAAATGGTCATGAGATTTTAGCTCACGTAAGTGGTAAAATCAGAATGAATTATATTCGAATTCTACCTGGCGACAAAGTAACTGTAGAAATGTCTCCGTATGATTTAACACGCGGAAGAATTACGTATCGTTATAAATAATCGTCACTCCATAATATAGGGAGGTATTAAAATGAAAGTAAGACCATCAGTAAAACCAATTTGCGAAAAATGTAAAGTCATTAAACGTAAAGGTAAAGTAATGGTAATTTGTAGCAATCCAAAACACAAACAAAGACAAGGTTAATAAAGAGAGGTGTAAATAATTATGGCACGTATTGCAGGAGTAGATATTCCACGTGAAAAACGTATTGTTATTTCTTTAACTTATGTATATGGTATCGGTACTACTACAGCTCAAAAAATTGTTGAAGAAGCTAATGTATCTACAGATACTCGCGTTAAAGACTTAACTGATGACGAATTAGGTCGTATCCGTGAAGTAGTAGACAATTATAAAGTAGAAGGTGACTTACGTCGTGAGCAAAACTTAAACATTAAACGTTTAATGGAAATCTCATCATACCGTGGTATCCGTCACCGTCGTGGTTTACCAGTACGCGGACAAAAGACAAAAAACAATGCTCGTACTCGTAAAGGCCCAGTTAAAACTGTAGCTAACAAGAAAAAATAATAGGTAAAGGAGGCAAATTTTAAATGGCACGTAAACAAGTATCTCGTAAACGTAGAGTGAAAAAGAATATTGAGAATGGTGTGGCACACATCCGCTCAACATTCAATAATACAATCGTAACTATTACTGATGAATTTGGTAATGCTTTATCATGGTCATCAGCAGGTGCACTTGGATTTAAAGGATCAAAAAAATCAACACCATTTGCAGCACAAATGGCATCAGAAACTGCAGCTAAAGCAGCTATGGAACATGGTTTAAAAACTGTTGAAGTTACTGTTAAAGGTCCTGGCCCAGGTCGTGAATCAGCGATCCGTGCATTACAATCAGCTGGATTAGATGTAACTGCAATCCGTGACGTTACTCCAGTACCACATAATGGTTGTCGTCCACCAAAACGTCGTCGCGTATAATATTATCGTTATTGTCGCAAGTCACTGAGAAACACAGTACAATTCAAGTCGACGTAATCAAGGAGGATATTTGTAAATGATTGAAATCGAAAAACCTAGAATTGAAACAATTGAAATTAGTGAAGATGCTAAATTCGGTAAGTTCGTTGTTGAACCACTAGAACGTGGCTACGGTACTACACTAGGAAACTCCTTACGTCGTATCCTACTATCTTCATTACCAGGTGCAGCCGTTAAGTACATCGAAATCGAAGGTGTATTACATGAATTCTCAGCAATAGATAATGTTGTAGAAGATGTTTCAACAATTATTATGAACATCAAAAAGCTAGCATTGAAAATTTATTCTGAAGAAGATAAAACATTAGAGATTGATGTAAAAGATGAAGGCGAAGTTACTGCAAGCGACATCACGCATGATAGTGATGTAGAGATTTTAAATCCTGAGATTAAAATCGCAACAGTATCTAAAGGTGGACATTTAAAAATCCGTCTTGTTGCTAATAAGGGTAGAGGTTACGCATTAGCAGAACAAAATAACACTAGTGATTTACCAATTGGTGTAATTCCAGTGGATTCACTATATTCACCAGTAGAACGTGTTAACTATACTGTAGAAAACACACGTGTAGGTCAAAGTAGTGATTTTGATAAATTAACTTTGGATGTTTGGACTAATGGTTCAATTACGCCACAAGAGTCTGTTTCTCTAGCGGCAAAAATCCTAACTGAACATTTGAACATCTTCGTTGGATTAACTGATGAAGCACAAAATGCTGAAATCATGATTGAAAAAGAAGAAGATCAAAAAGAAAAAGTACTTGAAATGTCTATAGAAGAATTAGACTTATCTGTCCGTTCATATAACTGTTTGAAACGCGCAGGTATTAATTCTGTTCAAGAATTAGCTGATAAATCTGAAGCAGATATGATGAAAGTGCGCAATTTAGGACGCAAATCATTAGAAGAAGTTAAATATAAACTTGAAGATCTAGGCTTAGGTCTTAGAAAAGAAGATTAATAAAAAGGAGGTTAACTCATGGGTTACAGAAAATTAGGTCGTACTTCTGATCAACGTAAAGCGATGTTACGTGACTTAGCTACTTCACTTATTGTTAGTGAACGTGTTGAAACGACAGAAGCACGTGCAAAAGAATTACGTAGTGTTGTTGAAAAATTAATCACTTTAGGTAAAAAAGGAGATTTAGCATCTCGTCGTCAAGCTGCTAAAACTTTACGTAATGTTGAAGTCTTAAATGAAGATGAAACAACACAAACTGCACTTCAAAAATTATTTGGTGAAATTGCTGAACGTTATACAGAACGTCAAGGTGGTTACACACGTATCCTTAAAGTAGGCCCTCGTCGCGGTGACGGTGCTGAATCAGTAATTATAGAATTAGTTTAATTTAAATACACATACTACTATGTATAAAGCAAATGAGTGCAACGATAATGTTTGCCACATACAAATATTGTCTAGCTCAGAGTACCCCATCAAACTTAATAAATTTTAAAGCGTGAACTCAAATATGATGGGGTGCGCGCTTTTTTTTGTTAGTCCCCCTTAATTCGAAGAATTTAGGGGGACTTATGCAATTGCGAAGCAATAGCGAACCGCTGAGCCTTAATTCGAAGAATTTAGGGGGACTTATGCAATTGCGAAGCAATAGCGAACTGCTGAGCCTTAATTCGAAGAATTTAGGGGGACTTATGCAATTGCGAAGCAATAGCGAACTGCTGAGCCTTAATTTGGGTAAGGTAAAGGAATACATTCATAGAGCCAATGCATAAGAAGTTCTAACTAGGCAATATTTTGTTCATAAATTTAAAAGTAGATAAATTGCTAAGAAACAATAATTGTTAACTATTTATATTAATGAGAAGTGTATTTTATGCTCAAAATTATCTTTATGCGTGTCTCAATAAATAAAATTTAAAAGAGAAATTAATGAAGATGAAGTGCTTATTTATCGTTTTTCATGTAAAATGATTAAGTATATGATTAATATTTTTGATTTAGGAGATAACTGTTATGATAACGCAAGCAGAAGAAATAATTAAATTTGATCATGTATCTTTTAAATATAATAGCGATGAACCACTTGCGTTAAATGATGTATCATTTAGCATTCCTAGAGGCAAATGGACCTCTATAGTAGGTCATAATGGTTCAGGTAAATCAACGATAGCAAAACTGATGATAGGCATTCAAAAACCTTTTGAGGGCCAAATATATTTAAACGGTGTTAGTATCAATGACGATAACTTAAATAAGTTGAGACAGCATATAGGAATTGTATTTCAAAATCCAGAAAATCAATTTGTTGGGTCTACTGTGGAATTTGATGTAGCATTTGGTTTAGAAAATAATGCTATGACTTACGAGAAAATGCATGAAATTGTGCCTAAAGCATTAGCGGATGTAGATATGCTGGACAGAGCTACATATGAGCCGCAATCACTTTCTGGTGGCCAAAAACAGCGTGTCGCTATCGCAGGTGTTTTAGCATTAAATACAGATATCATCATATTAGATGAAGCGACGTCTATGTTAGATCCAGAAGGTAGAACAGAATTAATTTCACTCATACATCGTTTAAAGGAAGAAAAAGATGTGACAATTATATCCATCACTCATGATTTATCTGAAGCTATAGATGCGGATCATTTAGTTGTTTTAAACCAAGGCTTTCTATATCAATCAGGTTTGCCTCAAGTTATTTTTAATAAAGGAGAGGCATTAACACAAATAGGTTTAGATTTACCGTTTGCAATGAGAATGAGCCAACAACTATTAGGTGTTACTGACTATATTTCTTATGAAGGGTTGGTAAGCAAATTATGACTGTTAAATTCAATCAAGTGTCCTATGTTTATCAAAAAGGAACACCTTATGAACATCTTGCATTGAAAGAGATTGTAACTACTTTTGAACAAGGTAAGTATTATGCAGTGATTGGTCAAACAGGCTCTGGTAAGTCTACATTAATACAGCATATTAATGGATTGCTAAAACCGTCACATGGCGCTTTAGAGGTCGATGAGGTCATGATTACGCACAAGACTAGAGATAAATATTTAAAGCAAGTGCGTAAGCGTGTAGGGGTAGTATTCCAATTTCCAGAATCACAACTTTTTGAAGACTCCGTGGAACGAGAAATTTTATTCGGACCTAAAAATTTTAATATGCCACTTGAAGAAGTAAAAACACGAGCATTTCAATTATTATTAGAGTTCGGTTTTAATAGGGATATACTTGAACAATCACCTTTCCAAATGTCGGGAGGTCAAATGAGAAAAATAGCAATTACTTCTATATTAGCTATGGATCCAGATATTGTTATTTTAGATGAACCTACTGCAGGACTTGACCCTAAAAGTAGAAATCAAATCATGGAAATGTTAAAGAAACTTCAGCTTGAACAAAATAAAACAATCATATTAGTTACGCATGAAATGAATGATGTTGCAAAATATGTTGATGAAGTGAAAATTATTAAACATGGCAAGTTAGTGGAAAGCTGTTCTCCAAGAAAATTGTTTAATGCTGACGACTATGTTAAAGATATGCATTTAGATGTACCAGACATCGTCAAATTACAGAGAGATATTGAAGCAAAGCATCAATTTAAATTTGAGCGCACGGCATTAACCGAATCAGAATTCACTGAGATGTATAAGGAGTGGCAACAACATGAGAGATAAGTTTATTATAGGACGTTATCTTCCATTAGACACTTTTGTACATCGTCGTGATCCACGTGCCAAATTAATATTTGTATTTTTATTTATCATACTAATATTTTTTGCACATTCATTTATCACTTATTTATGGTTATTCTTGATCATTGTAACCATGATGAAAGCAGCGCACATAAAATCTTGGTTTTTAATAAAGGGATTAACACCTATATGGATTTTTCTGATTTTCACCTTTTTAATGCATTTGTTTTTAACTAAAGGTGGTATGCGTATATTTGAGATAGGGTTTATTTCAATTGATACTCAAGGCGTTTTAGAAGGTATTTATATTGTGTTGAGGCTAATGTTTATCATTATGGTATCTACGATCATGACTTTAACGACAAGTCCATTAGATCTTACTGATGCGTTTGAACGATTATTATATCCATTAAAGTTGATAAAAGTTCCTGTACATTTACTGAGTATGATGATGTCAATCGCTTTACGTTTTATTCCAACTTTAATGAATGAGCTAGATAAGATTATCTTAGCACAGAAATCAAGAGGTTCTGAAATCAGTTCTGGGGGGTTAATCAACAGAGTTAAAGCATTTATTCCTTTATTGATACCCTTATTTATCTCAGCTTTCCAAAGAGCAGAAGATTTAGCCATTGCAATGGAAGTCCGTGGTTATGAAACAAACAAACAGCGAACAAGTTATCGTCAATTAGACTGGCAATGGTCTGATAGTTTGTTATTGATTTCAATTATACCAATAGCAATAATATTATTTGTGTTAAAGTATATGGGAGTGTAAAGAATGGTTCGTGTTTTAGTAAATATTTCATATCAGGGTAGTCAATTCTTAGGTTTTCAAATTCAAAATAATGGTAGAACCGTACAACAACAATTTGAAAAAATACTTAAACGCATGCACAAACGACATATTAGAATACATCCTAGTAGTCGAACTGATCGTGGCGTGCATGCATTAGAACAATATTTTCATTTTGATACAGAGCTTAACATTTCACCAGATCAATGGCGATATGCGATGAATCGGGCATTGCCTGATGATGTTTATGTGAAAGATGTTTCATTTGTAGATGAATCATTCCATTGTCGTTATGATTGTGTCGGTAAAACTTATCGCTATAAAGTTTATCAATCACCTAATAAAAATCCATTTGAATGTGGTTTAAAAAATCACGTACCAGAAAGTTTAAACTTTGAAAAAATGTCACAAGCTGCCAATTTGTTTATTGGTACACATGACTTTACTGGATTTTGTTCCCAAAAAACAGAAGTTGAAAGTAAAGTCCGTACGTTATATGAAAGTAAAATAGAAAAAACAGAATATGGTTTTGATTATGTCGTTACTGGTTCGGGATTTTTATATAATATGGTGCGTGTGTTAGTAGCATTTTTAATTGGAGTAGGCAAAGGGAAATTCCAACCTGAGGTAGTTCCACAATTATTAATTGCTAAAGATCGCAATAAAGTTCCGTTCACTGCACCAGCTGATGGATTGTATTTGGAACATATATATTTATCCCCCGAAGCACTGAAAAGAGACTTTGGTGAAGATATAAAAATATATCAAAAAAAATCTACACAAAATAGTTGAATTACATTGACAAAACCCCATAAAAATTATACGATAACTAACGGTATTGTTTTATATCACCCCACGATAAGCCCCGGAATCTTATTGTGTAACAAGATATAGAAGCACGTAGAAATTATAAATTAACAAAATAAATGAATTTAAGTTTAAATATCACTTTAATTAGACAAGAAACATTTATTTATTCTAGGAGGACAATTATATGCGTCAAACATTTATGGCTAATGAAGCAAACATTGAGCGCAAATGGTATGTTATTGATGCTGAAGGTAAAACACTTGGTCGTTTATCATCAGAAGTAGCTGCTATTCTACGCGGTAAAAATAAAGTAACTTATACACCACACGTTGATTCAGGTGATTATGTAATTATCATCAACGCTGCTAAAATTCAATTCACTGGTAATAAAGAACAAGACAAAATGTATTACCGTCATAGTAACCACCCAGGCGGAATCAAATCAATCTCTGCTGGTGAGTTAAAAGCTACAAACCCAGAACGTCTACTTGAAAACTCAATTAAAGGTATGTTACCAAGCACACGTCTAGGTGAAAAACAAGGCAAAAAATTATTTGTATATGGTGGCGCTGAACATCCACACGCTGCACAACAACCAGAAAACTACGAGTTACGTGGTTAATTAAAAGGAGGAAATTACATTGGCACAAGTTGAATATAAAGGCACAGGCCGTCGTAAAAACTCAGTAGCACGTGTACGTTTAGTACCTGGCGAAGGTAACATTACTGTTAACCACACTGATGTACGTAGCTACTTACCATTCGAATCATTAATCTTAGACTTAAACCAACCATTTGATGTTACAGAAACTAAAGGTAACTATGATGTATTAGTTAACGTTCACGGTGGTGGCTTCACTGGACAAGCACAAGCTATCCGTCATGGTATTGCACGTGCTTTATTAGAAGCAGATCCTGAATATAGAGGTTCATTAAAACGCGCTGGATTACTTACACGTGACCCACGTATGAAAGAACGTAAAAAACCAGGTCTTAAAAAAGCTCGTCGTTCACCACAATTCTCAAAACGTTAATTTCCCAAATGTTGTTGCGAATATTTTTCGCTCACAGATTTGGTACATTAATTGCTTAGGTAATTGATGTCAAACAGAAGAAACGTTTCAAACTTCCCATATTAATATGGGAAGTTTTTTTGTTTTATAAATAATCAAAAATGTATACAACTTTTGTACTCGTAAAAATAGAAAGAATTTGTTTTATTTTAGTAAGTTCAAATAGTATGAAGTATAATAAAATAAAACAGTATTAGAGGTTATACATATGACATTCAACAAACTAAATCATCACTTAAAAAAATTGAGTATCGTATTAATATTAATTATTTTTTCTAGCATTATTCTTTTGGTCATGAACCAAGTGTTTAACAAAACGTTAATTAAAAACATGTCCAGTGAAACATCAGTACCGACATTTTATTTACATGGTTATTCTGGAACAACTCAATCAGAAAAATACATGGTAAATTCGGCAGTCCAAAATAATATTACAAATGACGTTGTTGAAGCTAAAGTTTCATCAAATGGAAAGGTGACATTTAATAAAAATATATCTAACAATATGAAGCGTCCAATTATAAAAATTATACTTGAAGATAATGAAAATAAAAATTTAGAAAAAAATGCACAATGGATCAAAAATGTTATGATAGCTTTTAATGCAAAATATCATTTTAAAAAATTTAATTTTGTTGCACATTCAATGGGAAATCAATCTTTTAGTTATTATATGTTAAAGTATGGTGATGATAGTGTTTTACCTAAGTTGAATAAGCAAGTTAGTTTAGCTGGAAACTTTAACGGAGAAGTAGATATCAATGGTTTAGACTTAAATATACATTTAGACAAAAATGGCAAACCCAACAAGATGTTAAAAGAATACCGCGATTTATTATCCATGCAAGCACACTATCCTAAAAACGCTGAAGTTCTTAATATTTATGGTGATTTAAAAGACGGGACGCATTCTGATGGTAGAGTAACGAATGTATCATCAGAATCGTTAAGGTACTTATTATCAAATCATGTTAAAACTTATAAAACATACAAAGTTTATGGACCTAAAGCTGAACATAGCGAGCTTCATGATAATGAAAAAGTTACAGATCAAATTAATGCATTTCTTTGGGAATTATAAATAAAAAAGATAACTCTATTATATTAGAATTATCTTTTGAACAGTTATGAAGTCACTATATTTACTCATTATAAAAAACTTAAAATTGATTGTTTTCAATTGCTAATAATTGTAACACGTTTTTGCGGTTTGACTCCCCATAAACATGTGGTTGAATCATTACTTCATCCGCATTGTAGTTATGTGCGATTGCTTGTAATTGTGTGTAAACTTCATTTGGTAAACCACTGATAAAGCGTGGTTCATTTTGCCTCATTTTTTCAAGTTCTCTAGTAGATGGTTGTCTTTGTTGAGCAAATGTAATTGATGGATAGTGACTAGGTTGTTTTAAATAGTTAATACGCAATAACCATAGATGAAAAGCTTGTTCCAATTCTTTAATCTTTTGAATGTCATTTGCAGTGATTACAAAAGTTGAAATAATAACATAAGGTGTTCGGTTTGGATGAAGTTTTGAAAATAGTTTTCGATAATCATCGATGGATTGTTTAACCTTATCTTTATTCTTACCCATTAAAGCAGTGACAAAGGGTAAACCAAGTTGTGCAGCGAGTTCAGCGCTATTTTGGCTTGTGCCCAATAAATGCATAGCAGGTTGTGTATTGATTAAAGGTGTAGCGTATAATCCAAGAAATCTTTGTCTTTGAATGTCATCATTAAAATAGTTTGTTAAATCCACAATTTGTGTTTTAAAATCAACGTTGGTTGTTTTGTTTTCATTTAATGCTTGATTTACATTTTTAAAACTCATAGAACGGCCAATGCCTAAATCCACTCTGCCGGGATGACGTCCTTCTAGTATTTTAAATACTTCTGCTACTTTATATGCACTATAGTGAGGAAGCATAACACCACCACTGCCTATGCGAATCGAATTTGTATTTTCTAGCAAAGTCATCATTATCATTTCAGGAGCACTAGAAGCAACTGACAATACTTTGTGATGTTCAGCAACCCAAAATCGATAAAAACCTAGCGATTCTGCAAATTGAGCTAATTCAACAGAATGATTTATCGCTTGAGTAGTATCGCTGCCTTCAAATATTGGAACATAGTCTAGTATACTTAATCGCATATTACACTCTCCTTCATTACAATCATTTAAGTGCTCCATTTTATTTATCATAACACGAGGACAAAATATCAAATAAGCGATTTGATTGATTGCATAACTTCATTACTATAGAATAGAAGAAAATATGAAATGGAGGCAAAATAATGAAAACAGAAAGCATTGTATTAGCAAAACGCCCAGAAGGCATACCTTCTGATGATGTATTTAGATACGAAACTATTGAAATAGATGAGCCTGGTAATGATGAGATTCAAGTTGAAGCGATATATATTTCGGTAGATCCATATATGCGTGGCAGAATGGATGATAGTAAATCTTATATACAACCATTTCAATTAGATGAACCATTGGCAGGACATATTGTTGGAAAAGTAGTGCAATCCAACGCTGACACTTTTGAGCAAGGTGATTATGTATTAGGTATGTTACCTTGGCAAAAATATACAAATGTATCAGCTCAAAAAGTTACGAAAATTACTCAGAGAGACATTCCACTTTATTTATATCTAAGTGTATTAGGTATGACTGGTCAAACGGCATACCATGGTCTGCTAAAAATCGGCCAACCAAAAGAAGGAGAAACTGTTGTTGTATCTGCAGCTTCAGGGGCTGTCGGTTCAGTAGTAGGTCAAATAGCTAAATTAAAAGGTGCGCGTGTGGTTGGTATTGCAGGCGGAACAACCAAAACGAAATATTTAACTGAACAATTAGGATTTGATGCTAGTGTAGATTATAAAGCTGATAACTTCTCAGAACAATTAGCTCAAGCAGTTCCAGATGGTGTAGATGTTTATTTTGAAAATGTTGGTGGACACATTGCAGATGAAGTAATGAAACACTTAAATCAATTTGCTAGAATTCCAGTATGTGGTGCAATTTCTGGCTATAATGATAAAAGTATTGAGCACGGACCACGTATTCAGCCGATTTTGATAAAATCACAAGCACTTATGAAAGGATTTGTTGTTGCAAATTTTGCTGATGACTTTAAACAAGCGAGTCAACAGCTTGCTCAGTGGGTAAATGAAGATAAAATAAAAACAAAAACTTCGATCGTAGAAGGATTTGAAAACGTGCCTAATGCATTTAGAAATTTATTTACTGGAGATAATTTTGGTAAACAAGTGGTCCAAGTTTCAGACAATTTATAAGTAAAGGAGATGCACATATGAAAGCAATTGCTGCAGATAGACCGTTTACATTAGATGAGGGTAATCAATTTTATGAAATGGATATAGAGAAGCCAAAGCCTCAGCAATATGAATTATTAGTGCGTTTAACTGCTATTAGTGTGAATCCAGTAGATACGAAAATTAGACAATCGTCTATAAATGAGTCGCCAAGAATTTTAGGATATGATGCTGTAGGTGTTGTAGAAGCTATAGGCGAAGATGTTAAACAATTTAAGATTGGCGATGAAGTTTATTATTCAGGTTCACCTTCGTATCAAGGATCGAATCAGACATATCAACTTGTTGATGAACGATTGGTAGCATTGAAGCCGAGTAATATTAGTGATGTTGAAGCGGCAAGTCTCCCTTTAACTGGTTTAACAGCTTCAGAAACGCTTTTTGATGTTTTTAATATTTCTCATAATCCAGAAGAAAATAAAGGCAAGTCCATATTAATAATTAATGGCGCAGGTGGCGTAGGCAGTATCGCAACACAGATAGCAAAGTATTACGGGCTACACGTCATCACCACTGCATCTCGCAATGAAACGTATAATTGGTCAAAATCATTAGGTGCAGACATCGTGTTGAATCATAAAAATAATCTGACAGATGAATTTAAAAAATATGAAATTAGTGAAGTAGATTATATATTTTGTACTTTTGATACGGACTTGTATTACGAAAAAATGATTGAATTAGTAAAACCACGCGGTAAGATTGCTACAATTGTTGCTTTCAACAATAAGCAAGATTTAAATTTATTGAAGCCTAAAAGTGTAACCTTTACACATGAATATATGTATTCAAGACCGTTAAATAAAACAGAAGATATGTCTATTCATGGTACCTATTTAAAAGATATCACTAACAAAGTAGAATCAGGCGACTATAAACCAACAGCAAATGAAGTGTTAAAAGGATTAACAGCAGATAATATTTATGAAGCGCATAAAAAAATGGAAAACCACAGCATGGTTGGCAAATTAGTTATTTCTATTTAGTAAAAGTGCACGATGTTATAAATATGAACACTGCTATTGAGAAATTCTTATTGTTAAGCAATACTATAAAAGTTTAACAGCTTTCAATAAAATAGCTGCTACAAAGGAGCAAAGACAATCAAAACAGTATATTTGATTGTTATTTTGCTCCTTTATTTTTTCAAAGTAACGGTTTCTCACAATATCAATATCGAAAATTATTACTTTTGAATATACGCACAATTTAAGATATAAAATGTATAAATTAAAGTGTTAAATACAATTAAATTCATAAATTACGCATATTACCACGATGTAAGGGTATATATGACACATAAAGTAAAGGGAGAGTGTCATGTTAATATGCGTCTTAAAAAATTAACAGTAGTTTTTTGGGTAGCGCTAACGATTTGTACGCTATTTGTTATTTATGGCGCAATTGCGCCTAAACAATTAGAATCGGTTACACAAGCGATTACCAATTTTATTGCAGTAAATTTTGGATGGTATTATTTACTATTAGTATTAGCTATTTTAGTTGTATCTATTTATTTATTATTTTCTAGATATTCAACAATAACTTTAGGAGAAGAAGGAGAAGACCCAGAATTTTCACTAAAATCATGGTTTGCAATGTTGTTTAGTGCGGGTATGGGGATTGGTTTAGTATTTTGGACAACAGCTGAACCTATCAGTCATGCATTTACATTAACACCGATACATAAAGCAGGAACACAAACTGCTATAAATGAAGCGATGCAGTTCTCATTTTTCCACTGGGGTATACATGCATGGGCAGTGTACGGAATTGTTGGACTTGTGTTTGCATACTTTAATTTTCATAAAGGTTATCCTGGATTAGTGAGTGCTACATTAAGACCAGTTTTAGGAGAAAAGATGATGCGTGGGCCAATAGGTGGCGCAATCGATGTGCTTGCAATTATCGCCACAGTGACTGGTGTTGCTGCGACACTTGGATTTGGTGCATTACAAATTAATGAAGGTCTAAATTTTTTATTTAAAATACCTTCTAATTTTGGTACACAAGTTGTGATTATTGTTATTGCTACAGTGTTATTTACGTGGTCTGCTTGGTCAGGTATTGATAAAGGCATTAAAAACTTAAGTAATATTAATATGTTTTTAGCTTTTGTAGTATTAATCGCATTATTTTGTGTCGGACCTACGTTAAACATTTTAAATACGTTTACTAACTCATTGGGAGATTATATTGCTAATTTCTTTAACATGAGTTTACGTATTCCACAATCAGGTGGGGAGAAATTCCAATGGTTGCAACAGTGGACAATTTTCTACTGGGCATGGTGGGTCTCTTGGGCACCTTTTGTTGGCATATTCATTGCTCGAGTTTCTCGAGGTAGAACAATTAAAGAATTTATTTTAGGTGTACTTTTTGTACCTGCACTTGTTTGTTTTTTATTCTTTGCAGTGTTCGGGGCGTCAGCGATTTATTTACAGCAAAATGGCATTGCCAACATTGCTAAAGAGGCAACTGAAACTGCAACATTTGCAACACTTGAGCATTTTCCATTAGGATTTTTACTCAGTATTATTACACTCATTGTAATTATGATTTTCTTTGTTACTTCAGCAGACTCTGCAACTTATGTGCTAGGTATGTTGAGTTCTAAAGGGAGTATTAATCCATCTGGCGTAGTAAAAGTAAGTTGGGGTGTTATTTTAGCACTATTTGCTATGATTATGATTTATACAGGTGGTACACAGTCAATACAAAACTTATTAATCATAGCAGCATTACCTTTTTCAATCGTTATTATCTTTATGATTTGGTCGTTATTCAAATCATTATCAATTGAAAAACCACGGCCTAGCAATAAATTACTTGTTTCAGATGAAAAATATTTACAATATCGAAAAGCGAGTCAAGACCATGAAAAAAATAGTCAATCACAAACGCATCACGACAGTAATTAAAATTATTTTACCAAATACATTATAATTTCAATTTAAAATGTTTTTACTTTTATTTAACGGGGTATAAAGATGTATGAAATGTACATATAATTTAACTATAGGAGGTGTCATACGAGGTGAAGCGAATTAAAAATTTTATACTAGGTCTATTAATCGTAGTCATCGTTGGTTTTTTACTATTTATGTATATCAAAGATTCTAGAATTAGTGAGTACCAAGACTACTTCAAGCAATTTAATTGGTTTGAACCGACGCTTATTGGCTTAGCAGCCCTACTGATTTTAATAGGTCTAATACTTGTATTTAGCTTGTTTAAACCTACGTACAGAAAACCTGGACTTTATAAAGACTATGAAGATGGACATATTTATGTATCAAGAAAAGCAGTTGAAAAATCTGCATACGATACACTTGTAAAATATGACCAAATTCGTCAACCAAATGTTATAGCGAAACTATATAACAAGAAAAAGAAATCACATATTGCTTTAAAAGCGGATTTCTTTGTTCCAGGTGATGTTCAAGTTGGTTCATTGACAGAAGAAGTAAGAAATGACATTAAACAAAATGTTGAGCATTTCACAGAATTACCAGTTTCAAAATTAGAGGTTAATGTTAGAGATCAAAAAGCCTCAGGCAAACGTGTGTTGTAAGGGAGGGTTATCATGGCTAACAATAATAACCAACAAAGACAAGATTCTACACAAGAAGTTGTTGATTTTTTCAAAACGTTTAAATGGAGAATAATTGGATTTTTAGCATTTCTAATTATCGCTATCTTATTTTTAACGTTAGGTTTCTGGAGTACAATATTAATAATTGTTTTATGTTTAATTGGTATTGGTATTGGGTATACTAAAGACCGTAAGCAGGATTTTTTGAATTTCTTAAATCGATGGAGTTAATTAATTTAAAATAGTAAATTAATCATTTTAAAATCTTATATAAAAAAGGAGAATTAATTATGGCAGTAGATAATAATAAAGCAAAACAAGCATATGATAATCAAACTGGAGTAAAAGAAAAAGAGCAAGAACAGCAACAACAGCAACAAGAACCAGAATTCACTAATAAGTTAACTTTCTCAGACGAAGTTATTGAAAAAATTGCTGGTATTGCTGCACGCGAAGTAAATGGTATTTTAGAAATGAAAGGCGGCTTCGTTGATAACATTTCTAGTTCATTTGGTAGCAGTAACAACGTAACACAAGGTGTTAGCGTTGAAGTAGGCGAAAAACAAGCGGCAGTTGATTTAAAAGTTATTTTAGAATATGGTGAATCTGCACCTAAAATCTTCCGCAAAGTGACAGACTTAGTAAAAGAACAAGTTAAATATATTACTGGTCTTGAAGTTGTAGAAGTGAATATGCGTGTTGAAGACGTGATGACTAGAAAAGAATGGTCACAAAAAAATGAAAAAAGCCAAGATTCAAACAACGAAAATAAAGGCTTACAATAATGCTTAATACAAAACTACCGGTAAAGTAATTACTTTACCGGTAGTTTTTTTGTACGTTCATATAGCGTATTTTTATTCCTGATATAATGGATTGCTAACCTTGATATAAGTATAATAATCCGCTTCATCTGTGAGGCGCATCGTTGTAACACATTTATAATCTATTTTTGGTGCCAATAGAATTGATTTAATATTTTCTACGCGTTGTTGGTCATCTATATCATTTGCAATAACTTTTAATTTAGCAATTAAAATATCACGGATCAATTGCCAAAGTTGAGTTTCAAAATTAGAGTGCTCACTTGATTTTGTAATACTGACAATTAATTCACCGAGATGATTTTGAATACTTGAGTAAAAAACTTTATTGAATACTGTTTGAGGTTGGTCAGATAAAATTAAAGATTTTTCATGAAATTTTGCAGTACTATAGCCCATCTTATTTAAGTGCATTTGATCTATACGTAGCCCTTCAAAATCACGTATATAAAGTGTATCTAAAAGCCCATCTTCGGTAAATGTAGCGATTGAATTTTGTAGATGCGCTTCAAGGGCGATTCCGTATTTCACATATAGAGGAATCGTGATATCTATTAAGGCTTGGCTGTATTGTTGTATCCAAGATAAAGCAGCTATTTCAAAGGTCGGAAGTTTATTTTTTTCTTTATATTTTTTAATTAACGAGACAATTAATGGTTCATCATTATATATAGTTGAAGTAACTAATGCTGAAGGAATGATGGGTGTAGTATCATTTTTGATCAATTGATAAATATTGGTTCTAAATAATGTACCTAGTTGTTCACTTCTTTTTGTTCTGATAGTTGTCTCATCCAATGAGTTATAAAAATGAATACCGGCAAGCTCATCAATTGTATCAGCGTTTATATGCTTAAACAATGAATCATTTTGTTTAATATCATTAAGGATACGTGTTACCTGTGGCCCATTTATTGTAGTTTGTTCAGATAATGTTCTTATCTCACCAGTAATATGAACATTAGTTGATAACTTAATATGAGGTAATTTTTCAGGATATTTGGGCATTAATGTTCTAAATGATAGTCCTGCGTAATATGATTGTTGATAATCAATTGGTATCACTTTCTTGGTATTTAATTCTGCTTTGTACTCCTGTAATAATATATGGTCGTATTGCCATGGATGCACGACCATTACGTAATATTGATTAATTTGATCACGACCAACATGATTCATAACAGCTGCTTTTAACCCTTCAAACATTCTAAAAAGTAAATCATTTTCTTCTTCAATATAAGTTTGAGCTTTTGCTATTGATTTATGTATTAAAATAAATTGTAAGGATATGGCATTACCAAATTCCGCTGAATAATTAATTACAGTTTCTGGTGTCATTCCTTTTCGTAATTTAGCTCCCGGATGAATTGGGTGTCCTTCAATAACAAACTGTTCAGAACTCAAATAACTATCCTCTGAATTTATAATTAAATCATATAAACTTTTTTTATTGTTTTCTAATGTGTATGCTTGATAGCTTAATGCAATTGCCATATTTGTGACACTATTGTTCAAATCTTCATAAAATTGAGTGCTAGCTTCATTATCAAGTTCTGGCGATATTGTTAAAATGATGTTTAATATTTCATTTGGATGTTGTACTCTATTGTAACTGCCATTGTGTTCAATATAAAATGGCCCTTGAACATCTAAGCGATCAAATGCATGTTCTCCTGTTATAGTTGCATATAGTGTCTTATTAAGTTTAGGAAACGCAATGGATAACAATTTACTGTTTGCTGGTAAGTGTACAATGTTCAAATCTTGATTAGAAATAACCTTACTGTGGCTCCGACTTTCTACTAAATTTTCCCTATGTAATGAAGAAATTAATCTTTGAGATATTTTATCTCGACTTTCTAAAAGCATATTTAGGAACAATTTTGCCCATTGTTCATTGATTGATGATAAATAATCAAATGCATGTTGTTCGTCATTGTTAATATTATTTAAAAAATTGTTGTTAATACTTTTTGAATTCATAAAGCACCTCTAAAAATTATTTTACAAAAGTATAAGATATTTGTATAATCCATAATATCGATAATGATAATTATTATCAATTAAAAAAGTCAGGTGAAATTATGGCAAAGTATTTTTTCCCAAGTTCGTTCCTATTATTTTTAGGAAATTGGATTGGACATATCACTTTAAATTGGTATGTGTATACGTTATATCATAACGCAATTCATCTTGGACTCATTAATTTTTTCCGTCTTGTACCTATTTTACTCATAAGTGTATGGGCTGGTGCATTAGCAGATCGATGTAATAGGGGGAAATTATTGAAAATAACTATCTCTTCTTCTTTCTTACTTACCACTTTATTGTGTGTCTTAATCTTTCAAGAATGGGATATACCGATTGTAGTATTTTTATTATATTCATTGGGTAGAGGTATTATGAGTGCAATAGAAACGCCAGTTCGTCAATCTGTACTACCAGATTTGACGAACCGTTTAACAACAACACAGGTTGTTTCGTACCATTCATTTATTATTAATATTTGTAGATCTATAGGTCCTGCTATAGCAGGTTTAGTAATGGCGAGCTATAACGCAGAAATAAGTTTCATTATACAAGCGGTATGTTACTTAATATCTTTAATGCTGTGCTTGCCTCTTAAGATTGAACAACCGAGAGATAATGAAGCACAAACACAAATGAGTATTAAATTTGTGTTTGAATACTTTAAAGATAATAGCGTTGGCACTAGGATATTTGTAACATCTTTATTTATAATGGCTAGTGGTTTTACATATACTTCATTATTACCAGTTTTAACAGATAAGACGTTCCCTGAACAAGTAACGATGTTTGGGACAGCAATGACATGTTGTGCAATAGGTGGTATTATTGCGACGATGATTTTACCTAATTTACTAGAAAACATCTCTATGGTGAAGATGTATTATTATAGTTCGATATTATTTGGCGTTTCTTTATTAGGTAGTATTAGCCAGAATATTGTTGTTTTTTTTATTTCAGTTTTCTTAATTGGTCTGTTCAGTCAATGGATGCGTACCACTAATAGGATTTATTTTCAACATCGTGTTAAATCAGAACATCGAGGGAAAATACTAAGTGTTGTAATGATGGATAGAGGGATGATTCCCCTAGGTGCCATGATCATGAGTTTTTTAACTGAGTACATAGGTATTATAGAAACCTTCATTATTATGGGATTAAGTACCTTAACGATTGCATTAATATTTGGCACGATTAACAGACAAAGAACAAATGGAGGCAATGTTGTATGATGCATCATATATGGAAATTAGCAGATTTAAATATTCAATACCGCATGTTTAATGCGATTCTTAAAGAACATATTTTTCCTGATAAAATGTTCTTTAAGTCTTTTGATAAATGCCTAGAACTTCAATACAAAGGACAAGCATTAAATGTTAACTATATAAGAAAGAGTACTTTAATGCGTTATGTCTTTGAAGGTGAGATACGTTATATTAAAGGTGACGCAAGTTTTAATATTGAATCTTTGGAACAATTGCTTGAATTATTAACAAATCAATTTGATATCCCTATCAGTACTAGACTAACAGCAGAGTTACAATCAAGCCGAGAAGGACTAGCGATGAGTTATGAACATTTTAATAATAGACAATCTAACATTCGTGATAGTTTGAATTTTTCAAGAATGCCAATTACGATCAACTTTTTTACATGGCTCCAACATATGAAAGAAGATAATGATGTTAATGATTTAATTTATTCTGAAAGTCTTGTAGTGGAGGGGCATCCAACACACCCTTTAACTAAAACAAAGTTACCCTTAACGAATGAAGAAGTTAAATTATATGCGCCTGAATTTGAAAAAATTATTCCATTGAAAATCATGCTTATCCATAAACAATTTTGTATAGCAACTGCGATGGAAGACGATGAACAATATATCATCAATCAAGTCATTCCTGAATATAAAGTTAAAATAAAAGCATTTCTAGATTCACATGATTTAGATTTAGCAGATTATCGAATTATATTTGTACATCCATGGCAATATGAAAATGTTATTCCACAACAATTTGGACATTGGATAGAAACACAACGTCTTGTAGCGACACCGTTTGACTTAGAATCCAAAGCAACACTGTCTTTTAGAACAATGGAGCTACTCAATAAACCATTTCATGTCAAATTACCAATAAATGTTCAGGCGACAAGTGCAGTGAGAACCGTTTCAGCAGTAACAACCGTTGACGGTCCTAAATTAAGTTATGAGCTGCAAGATATGATGGATGTGTATCCTCAATTAAAGGTCGCGTTGGAGCCCTATGGTATATATGCTGATACAGATGAAGATATCGCACGCCAATTAGCTTGTATTGTGCGCTATCAGCCACAAATTTCAAACACTGGTCTCACGATAGTAACTGGAAGTTTGGTCAATAGAAATCCTGTAGATAATCAAATCATTGTCGATAGTTATATAGAATGGCTTGGTCTAAAGTTAACCAAAGAGACAATTAAAAAATTTATTAGTAATTATGCATTAACACTTATAAAACCATTAATAGCCTATATCCAAGATTACGGTGTTGCATTAGAAGCGCACATGCAAAACACAATTGTTAATTTGAACCACGATTTTAAAATGAAGTTTATGATCAGAGATTTAGGAGGTTCAAGAATTGACTTAGATACGTTAAAAGCTCAATTACCTAACATTAATGTTACTAATAAAAGTTTAATCGTCGAGAATATTGAAGCGGTCATTGCAAAATTTCAACATGCTGTCATTCAAAATCAAATTTCAGAACTAATACATCATTTTACGCAATATGATGGTATTGAAGCAGACGAACTATTTGACCTTGTACGCGAAGCAGTTGAACAATCCATTGATTCTAAAAAAGCACATGCACACATACTACGACAAACCTTATTTGGAGCTAAAATAAATGTGAAAGCATTGCTACGTATGCGAATGGAAGGTAAGGTTAAAAATTATTTAACTGTAGATTTAGATAATCCTTTAAGTAATGAGGTGTAATTATGGCAAAAATCAACATAAATCTTTCTAAAATTAAATACAACGCCATGACATTAAACACACTTTTAAAACAACATCACATTGCTTTTACACCTGTGATTAAATGTGTAGCGGGTGATAAAACAATCGTTGAAACGTTGAAAAGTATTGGCATTACACATGTTGCAGACGCAAGGATCAGCAATATTCTAAAAAGTACAGATGAAGCCATATCTTATACATTAATTAGAAATAGTAACCATGATGAATTAGAAAATGTAGTACGCCACATTGACATGAGCATCCAAACTGAATTAGAAACAATACGACAAATCAATGAAATCGCAAGTAATTATAATGTGAAACATAAAATATTATTAATGGTTGATTGGAAAGATGCTAGAGAAGGTGTGCTGACTTACGATGTAATTGCCTATATTAGAGAAATTATTAACATGCATCATATTTCCCTCAAAGGATTGGCTTTTAATTTTATGTGTTTTAATGCTATTGCTCCAACCGAAGAGGACGTTGAGATGATCAATCAGTTTATAACTTCAATCGAGAAAGAAACACATATGAAATTTGAAATAATCTCAGGTGGCAATTCTAGTATGCTATTACAAATGCTTTATAACGATTTAGGAAAAATTAATGAATTAAGAGTTGGAGAAACTTTGTTTAGAGGAATTGAAACGACTACAAATAATTCATTTGCTACTTTATATCAAAATGCCATCATTTTAGAAACAGAAATTGTTGAAATCAAACCACGTATTAACATGAATGATGGAGAACACTATTTACAAGCAATTGTAGATATAGGAAATTTAGACACAGACGTTAATGACATTAAACCATTACATCATCAAGTGAAAGTTTTGGGTGCGACGAGTGATCACCTTATGATAAATTTATTAAATAATGATCATTACCGTATCGGAGATAAAATACAGTTCAGTTTAGGTTACAAAGCTTTAGCACAAAGTATGTTTGTACCTAATTTAGCTAAAGATTATCAGAGTGATGATGTTATTGAAAAAATGTGTTATATCAAAAATATGAGAATATTGAATAAAATTTGATTTTTATCAAATTTTAATAAAAAAATTATTGACATTGAGAATCGTTATCAATAAAATTAGATGTGTAATGATACATATCTAAGGAGTGAAAACGATGAAGCAGAGATCTAAATGGATGGGTCTATTATTAATCACATTAACGCTTATCCTGTTAGCGGCTTGTGGTAAAGTTAGTGATAATGGTTCTGACCAATCTAAAAATGACGACAAAAGTAAAAACGGCACAACGATTAAGCATGATGGAGGAACAACTAACATTGATAAAAAACCTAAACGTGTAGTTGCACTTGAGTTTTCATTTGTTGATGCATTAGCGGCATTGGATATTAAACCGGTTGGTGTCGCTGATGATGGTAAAAAAGATAGAATTTTAGCACCGATTCGTGAAAAAATAGGTGATTATCAATCAGTGGGTGCACGTAAACAACCAAACCTGGAAGAAATTAGTAATCAGAAACCAGATTTAATTATCGCAGATAGTAATAGACATAAAGGCATACAAAAAGATTTAGAAAAAATTGCCCCTACGATAATGTTACCAAGCTTTGATAGTGATTATAAAGACAACTTAGAGGCATTTAAAACAATTGCTAAAGCTACAGGTGAAGAAGATAAAGGAAAAGAAAGATTAAAAGAACATAATGAGTTAATGGATAAATATAAGAAAGAAATAACAATGGACAAATCTCAACCAGTATTAGCTACAGTAATTGCCAAATCTGGTTTGCTTGCACACCCAGAAAATACATATGTAGGTGAATTATTAAAAGAATTAGGTTTTAACAACGCGCTTAATAAAACTGAAACAGATAATCTATCTAAGTATTTAAAAGGACCATACTTACAACTAAATTCAGAAGTGCTTTCAGACATTAATCCAGGACGCATGTTTATCATGGTGGACAAAGGAAAAGCTGATCCAAACTTGAAAAAGCAAGAAGAAGAGCCAGTTTGGCAAAGTTTAGATGCTGTTAAAAATGATAGAATTGCTATTGTAGATAGAAATACTTGGGCTCGTGCAAGAGGTATCATTTCTTCTGAAGAGATTGCTAAACAGTTAGTAGAGATTTCAAAAGATGAAAAAAATGATAAACAACAAAAGTAAGGTGAACGGTAAATGACTAAGTCTAATAGCATTAACCAAACCAAAACTGAAGACAAGAAAAATAACAAACGCACAGCACTCACATTTATTGTGAGTGTGTGTGCGCTTTTTGTCATTATTTATTTTAATTTAAGTATAGGCGCATCTCATATTACTTTCAATGACTTTAATGATTATTTTTTTGCGCATTCACAAACGAAACAAACTTTTTTAATACATAATGTACGAATACCAAGAATGTTAGCTGGTTTATTCATAGGTGCAGCGCTAGGGTTAGCAGGATTGTTAATGCAAGCGATGACTAGAAATCCTTTAGCTTCTCCTCAAATATTTGGCGTGAATTCAGGTGCATCTTTCGTGATTGTATTGATTACTATGATTGTGCCATCGTTGTCATCTTATGCAACGATATTAGCTTTTATAGGTGCCTTCATAGGTGGTCTAACTGTCTACGCTTTATCTGGCTCAACTAGAGGGATGACTCCAATTAAGTTAGCGCTTGCCGGAATGGCAATCCATTTATTTTTTTCAAGTATGACACAGGGTATTATCTTATTAAATGAAGATGCAACATCAACAGTGATGTTTTGGTTAGTAGGATCTTTATCTTCGATTACATGGACACAAGTATTAGGTATCTTGCCATGGTTGATACTTGCATTTATCTGTACAGTTATCATAGCTAAACAATTGACAATCATGGAATTAGGTGAAGATTTGGCCACCTCATTAGGCCAAAATGTTAAATTGATAAGAATGATCATTGGTATCTTAGTCATTGTGTTGGCAGGTACTTCTGTTTCAATCGCAGGTCCAATTGGTTTTGTAGGACTGATAGTGCCACATATTGTTAAACACTATATTAAAACAGATTATAGATTAATGGTGCCTTTAACGATGATTATCGGTGCAAACTTATTATTATTATCTGACGTTTTAAGTAGATTGATTGCCTTTCCTTTTGAATCACCTGTAGGTATAGTAACGTCATTTATAGGTGCTTTTTATTTCTTAGCATTTACAATAAAAGGGGTGAGAAGGCTATGAGGCGTCCATTCATATTTCGCTATTTGTTAGTTACAGTATTGTTATTGATTGCGTCAATTGCGTCCCTTTCAATAGGTGCTGTTTTAATCAATCCGTTTGAAGCGGTAAATAGCCTTTTTACGCAAAATAATTTTATAATTAACGAGTATAGAGCGCCAAGAATGTTTTTGGCATTAATTGTAGGTAGTAGCCTTGCTATTTCCGGTGCATTGATACAGGGCGTAGTAAGAAATGCTCTGGCTTCTCCTGATGTGATAGGTATTACCAAAGGTGCAAGTTTATCTGCCGTTACAATCATCATGTTATTTCCATCAGCGCCTTTATTCATATTGCCATTTGGATCATTTGCAGGCGCATTAATCATAAGTTTAATTTTAACTATATTAATATCAAGATTTAATGTAAAGGGCTCTAAGTTAGCATTAATTGGTTTAGCGATAGGTGCAATATGTACAGCAATTGTACAATATATGCTCATACGTAACCCGCTTGACGCTAACACGGCATTAGTCTGGCTAACAGGTAGCTTATATGGTCATAGTATGTCAAATGTGTGGGTGATATTACCTTGGTTTATTGTTGCGTTACCGGTGATATTTTATTATTGTCATCAACTAGATATTTTGACATTAGGGGATGAGATAGCGATTGCACTCGGGGCAAAAGTGAAAAAGGTAAAAGCAATTCTTTTATTTTTAGCTGTCATCCTAGCAGGTGCTTCAATATCAGTAGTTGGTGGACTGAGCTTTTTAGGTCTCATTGCACCTCACATAGCTAGACAATTAGTTGGTCATAAACATAAGCATATTACGCTTATGTCTGGCTTATTAGGTGCTTTAATTTTAATGATAAGCGACAGTCTAGCAAGAGGCATCCATCCGCCAATTGATATTCCTGTTGGTGTCATTGTCGCAATTGTTGGTGTACCATATTTTCTATTTTTATTGAGAAAATTATAAATTCAATATATAAAAGATTGAAAACGAAAGCGCTTTCATTTAAAGTAGAGGCTGAGACAACATGCATTTGTACCAACCTCACTTCATATTGACAGAAAATGATTGAACTGAAAACGCGCTTTAGATTAAGTTTTTCAATTCTAGTCAACCTTATCGGGGTGGGACGACGAAATCTATTTAATAAAATTAGATTTCTGTCCCACTCCTTTTATTAGCTATAAAAAGAAATGACATTAAAAAGACATTAAAATTTGATTTACATATTTATACAAAATAGGTTATAATTATTGCTGTTGCTTTTTAAAGTGTTTATGAAAATATATACACACCTAAGGGGTGAACGAAATGGACGATTATAGTAAAGCACAAATTATCAAAGGAAGATTAAAATTCATTTTGATGTCAGTTTTGGGGATTATTCTATTTTTGATTCCTATAACCGTGACTGAAGATGGTGAAAAGCAAACGACTTTACCAGTGGCATTTTTAGCAGGTCTATTAAAAGATTTATTAGGTGATGCGATGCCAGTGATTATTGTAATAATAATTACTATTTCAGGTGTTTTATCTATCATCTGTTCGACGGTATTGAAAAATAAATTGAAACCTGATGGATTAATGAATAACGCATTTAATGTAAAATTTGTATGGCTTATTTTAAGGGTTTTAGCCGTTATTTTTGTCTGGATGACATATTTGAAAATGGGCTCAAAAGCAATTTATTCAACTGATACTGGTGGTTTAGTGTTCGAAAGTTTATTACCAACGCTTGTATCTGTGTTTTTCTTTGCGGCACTTTTTTTACCTTTATTAATGGAATATGGCTTATTAGAATTATTAGGACCGATTTTCAGACCAATCATGAGACCACTATTTACACTGCCAGGACGTTCGACAGTAGATAATTTAGCATCATTTATTGGCGATGGGACAGTTGGAGTTTTAATAACAAGTAGGCAGTATGAAGGTGGATTTTATTCTAGACGTGAAGCGACAGTGATAGCCACAACTTTCAGTGTAGTATCATTAACATTTGCAATTGTTGTTGCAGAAACAGTACATATGCAAAATCATTTCTTTTATTTTTATTTATCAGTAATCGTATCATGTATTGTATGTGCCTTGATTTTACCTAGAATATGGCCATTGAGTAAGATTAAAGATGAATATTCCAAAGAAGTATCTGAGGAAATGAGAACTGAGAAGTTACCTGAAAATAAAACTGCGTTGAGACATGGATTTGATATGGCTACAGAAACAGGAATTAGAGCACCAGGATTCAAATCGTTCTTTAAATCTGGATTTAAAACTGTTATAGATATGTGGTTCGTTATATTACCAGTTGTAATGAGTGTTGGGACTTTAGCTACAGTCATTGCGACTTATACTCCAATATTTGCAATCATTGGTAAACCTTTTGTACCTTATTTAGATTTATTGCAAATTCCAGAAGCTACACAGGCTTCAGAAACAGTTTTAATAGGTTTTGCTGACATGTTCTTGCCTTCTATTTTAATTGAAGGTGTGGGCAATGACATAACATTGTTTGTCATTGGTGCTTTGAGTATTACGCAGTTGATCTATTTATCTGAAGTGGGTGGCGTCATATTAGGATCTAAAATACCAGTTAGTATTTTTAAATTGTTTGTTATTTTCTTGATTAGAACAATCATCGCTTTACCAATTATTGCTTTAATGGCACATCTTTATTTTAATTAAATAAAATAAAACACACATGAACTCATATTTGAAATTTTTAGAGGTAATCTACCTTTAAGTCATTTCTCATATTTGTAAATGTGTGTTTTTTAATTAGATTAGTGAAGTTCTGTTAAAACAGTAGCTTTGACAATTTTATTTCCTAAAATAGGAGATGGCTCATCTTGTTGGGAATTATTGTTTTGACTATGCGCTTCTTTAAAAGCGTCACTTTTTAGCCAACCGTTGAAAGCTGCCTCATTTTCCCACCAAGTATTAACATACATTTGGTCGTAATCTGCTTCGTCATCTATTAACCACACTTCAATATGATGAAAGCCATCTAAATCTTGAATTTTTCCACCTTGTGTAAATTTTGGTGCTAGTTTTTCAGCAAACCCTTTCTTAACATCTATTCTATTAGTAACAACATACATGTTATTCACCTACTTTCTAATTGATATTTTTAGTATAGCATTTAACTAAACCTTTATATGATTGAAAGCCATTGTTCAATATTCACTTACTCTGTATATTGAAAAAGAAGTGAAATTCTATTTATCAGAATTTCACTTCTTTTTATAATCAATTAGATTTATTAAATTAAACTTTTAGTGATTATTATTTTGTAATTTCATTATAAACTTTTTGATCATTTTGCGTGTATATAATGTATTCATGATTATCAGTATCAATGATAACACGATTTGTTTTTCCAAATGTAGAACCAATACGTGAAACTTTTTCTCTATCTAATTTTGGAACTGCATGGATATTTTGATCTTGAGAAACATTTTTAATTTCACTTGTTGGAATCTTAATATCAGCGACTCTCCATTGAATTCTTACTTCATTGTTATCTTTTTTTACTGTCATTGCCATATCGCGAACACATCCTTTAAATTATTTATAGCTATAGCATACAATAAAAAGTAATCGTTTTCAAGTGATTGTGTGATACTTTTAATCATTATGTCATACTATTTTATTTTACGAAAGTATGTTCGCATTATCTATAATTTTATGGTAAAATTTAGCCGAGAAAAGGGGCAATGCACATGACAGGTAAAACACACACATCATGCGGTTTATTAGTAGGCGCATTAACTATAGAATATTACCAAACAGATTTATTTACATCGATTACAATTATGACGCTTGCAGTTATATCAAGCTTATTACCTGATATTTGTCACACGCAAAGCAAGGTTGGAAGACGTTTCAAAGTATTGAGTTTTTTAGTTCGTATACTGTTTGGTCATAGGACATTTACACACTCGTTATTATTCCTTTCTATAATTAGTATCCTTTTATATTTTATCCAAACACCAGAGTATTATTTGGTTTCAATTATCCTTGGTTTGCTTTCACATGTTATACTAGATATGTTAACACCTAGAGGTGTAAAATTATTATATCCAATACCGTTAACGATTAAATTCCCCTTAGTTTTTAAAACAGGTGGCTTAGTAGACTTATCGTTAGCAGGCGCGCTTTCAATAGGTGCGCTTTACGTATTATTCAAATCATTTTTTAATAATCTCTTTTTAAATTTTTAGTGATTATGGTTGTGATTATAATTGTAATAATATAAAGTGCATATAGTGAAATTATATATTCCTATTAGATATAAGATATTATTTTTATCTATTTTGAATATAAAGGAGAGAGAACATGTTAGATAAGAAAGAGTTAGCAAAGTTTAACCAAGAACATCTAATAGAATTTGAAAAATTAATGAGTAATAATGAAAAAGAACAATTAGCTAGTCAAGTTGATCAATTAGATTTAGCTTACATTCAAGATTTATATCGTGATTTGTATTTAAATAAACAAATGATAGATGATATATCTTCAGTAAATGAAGTGAAATACGATATAAAAGAAAATTTTTCAGATGAAGAAATTAAACAATTTGAAGATGTTGGCATAGAAGCAATTAAAAAAGGTAGATTTGCAGTAGTTTTAATGGCAGGTGGACAAGGCACACGTTTAGGATACAAAGGACCTAAGGGTGCATTTGAGATTGAAGGTGTGAGCTTATTTGAACTACAAGCACGTCAATTATTAGAATTGAAAGAAAAAACGGGTGTTTATGTAGATTGGTATATCATGACAAGTAAAATAAATGATAGTCAAACCCAGTTGTTTTTTGAAGAAAAAAATTATTTTGGATATGACAAAGAACATGTACACTTTTTTATTCAAGATAATATCGTCGCATTATCTGAAGAAGGCAAACTTATTTTAGATGTTGATAGTTCTATTTTGGAAACTCCAAATGGTAATGGTGGCGTATTTAAATCACTCAAAAAAGCAGGATATCTTGAAGATATGACAGAAAATGGTGTTGAATATATCTTTTTAAATAACATTGATAATGTTTTGGTAAAAGTGCTAGATTTATTTTTTGCAGGTTATACTTTCCAAAATAGTATGGATATTACAACGAAATCGATTCATCCCAAGCATGGGGAAAGCGTCGGAAGGTTAGTTACAAACGAGGATAAAGATACAGTGCTTGAATACTCAGAATTGGAAGCAGAAACTGCAAATCAATTAAATAATGCAAACATTGGTATACATATGTTTAAGCTACAATTTATTAACACTGCTGTAGATAATCATTTGCCATATCATTTAGCAGTAAAACAGCTTAAACAATTGGACGATGATTTTGGCGTTATTGAAAATCCTGCTTTAAAATTTGAATTATTTTATTTTGATATCTTCCAATATGCTCATAGTTTTATAACATTACAAGTACCGAGGGACGAAGAGTTCTCACCATTAAAAAACAAAGAGGGCAAAGATAGTGTGGAAACCGCTACAGCTGATTTAAAACGTTTAAATAGGATCTAAGAAAAGGTGATTACACTAATGACTAAACCATTAGAGATTAAAAGCAATAAAGTCACTAAATCATTTAAAAACATCATACCATTAACTTTTGGAGAAGAAATTGGTAATGCAGTATCACATGGCGTAGCTGCCTTTGTTACTTTATGCGCATTGCCATATGCAGCATTACAAAGTTATTTTGCACATGGTGTTTTAGGCTCTTTTAGTGTTTCTGTCTATGTAATAAGTATTTTTTTAATGTTTCTATCTTCAACGGTCTATCATACAATGCCTAATTATTCTTCACATAAATTTATACTTAGAATCATTGATCATAGTATGATTTATATTGCCATTGCTGGAACCTATACACCAGTGTGTCTAGTACTAGTAGGTGGTTGGATAGGCTGGACAGCAATGATTGTTTTATGGGGTATAACGCTTTGGGGCATACTCTATAAATCTTTAGCTAAACATGTCAATCATAAGCTTAGCTTAACGATGTACTTAGTGATGGGATGGATTGGCATAATATTTTTACCCACAATTATTTTCGATACTAGCTTGAAGTTTATGTTATTTATACTATTGGGCGGTATAGCCTATACAATAGGTGCGTGGTTCTATGCGCAAAAAGATAGACCTTATTTTCATATGATTTGGCATTTGTTTATTTTAATAGCTTCTGTTTTTCACTTTATAGCTATTTTATATTTTATGTAATCATTGAATAGATGGACCATTTAAATGTAAAGTATGATTATTTTACAAAATGAATAGGATTAAAAAAGCACTCAAATAAGGGAGCGAGAAGTAAATCAAAAAGGTTCATTTGATTATAATTCTCGCTTTCTTTTTAATCCCTTTTTATAGGGCAAAAGAAGTAATTTGCAGCAAACCTATTGAACTTAGGCACAATTAGTGATTTAGTAATGATTGATAATGAAAGTATCGTGTTAGGAGATTAATTATGAATATAAAAACATTTGGTGTTGTTGTTGCATTAATATTAATTATGTTTATGTCTGCAATTGAAACATCAATCGTTTCATTAGCATTGCCTACTATAAAAGAAGATTTAAATGTGACTGGTTCAATATCACTCATATTTTCAGTCTATTTTATAGCAATTGTAATTGCTAATCCAATTGTAGGTGAGTTGTTGGACCGCACTAAAATCATATACATAACACTATTAGGATTAGTCTTTTTTACGATTGGAAGCTTTTTTTCAGGTATAAGTAGTACATTTGGTATATTAATTATCTCGCGCTTTATTCAAGGATTAGGTGCAGGAATAATGATGGCTTTGAGTCAAATAGTTCCAAAGCTTGCTTTTGCAATTCCATTAAGATATAAAATCATGGGGATTGTGGGCAGTGTGTGGGGTATATCAAGTATCATAGGTCCCGTCCTAGGCGGTGGGATTTTAGAATTTGCTACATGGCATTGGCTATTCTTTGTCAATATACCTATCGCTATCATTGCGATGTTATTGGTAGTATTTACATTTCATTTTGAACATGAACAAACGACAACTTCACATAAATTAGATATTAAAGGGCTTATGTTATTTTATCTGTTTGTTTTCTTTTTAATGTTTACAGTAATGAATAGCAGTCATTGGTATTTAAATTGTATTTCGTTTATTGTAGCGATAGCTATGGGTATGATCTTAATTAAAAATGAAAAGGGCGTAGCGGCTCCATTTTTCCCTGTTAAAGAATTTAACAAAACAATTATACTTGTTTTCATCACAGATTTTTTATATGCAATGATATTGATGGGATATAATTTATATATGCCGATATATCTTCAAGAAGAACTCGGACTATCACCATTACAAAGTGGGTTTGTTATTTTTCCAATTTCCTTTGCTTGGTTAGTGTTAAATTTCAACTTAAATAGGTTAGAAGCAAAAATGTCTAGAAAAGGCTTGTATATATTTGCTTTTACATTATTAACAATATGTGGCATTTTTATATTTGCAGGTACAAAAACACCAATATTTATAGCGTTTAGTTTATTGCTGGCTGGTATTAGTTTTGGAACAGTTTATACGAAAGATAGTGTAATAACTCAAGAAGAAACCTCCCCACAGAATATGAAGCGTATGATGTCATTATATACATTAACAAAAAGTTTAGGTAATTCTATCGGCTCTACAATTATGGGTACGGTTTATGGTTTAACAATCGCATTTATTCATTTACCAATACACAATGTGATTTTACTTAGTTTTATCATTTTAATCGTACTGTTTGTACTTTGGAATACACTGTATAAACAAGATGATCGCAAATTCAATTCTTAGAATAAAACAAAAAGTTATATGTATTTTAATTATTAAGCAAATATTGAAGTTTAGTGAATTTTAATACTTGCTTATTTGTATTTGGGTGTATGTTGTTATAATGGTAAAATAAGAAACAGTTTTTAATTAAGGATTAATGTGAAATAAGCAGAAAATAAATTAGGTGAAGGGGAGGACAGTAAGCAATGAAATATATAAAGTATTTATTTACGACGCTTATTGTGCTTTCGGTATTTATCATTTCTGGCGCTATATTTTTAGCATTCTTAGGATTTGGCTTATATGGATTAAGCCGTATCCTTATATTTTTTCATCTAGCATACTTTGGTTATAATAAAAGCTTTTATGATAACTTAATTTATTACGGCAGTTATATCGTATTAGGTTATTTTACTTTATTTATTATTGAGAACTTAATGGATTATTTCAGAAAAAAATTACCAGATAATCCCTATTTTCAAGGAATAACTTATCATTTAATAACATTTGTTGTTACAACGTTATTATTCTATTTTATTGTTCACATTCATTATGCATATATAGATATTGATTTTTGGGTGATTGTTGTAATTATGGGTATTCTATTTATATGTAAAGAAGTCTTTTATCCTGATAGCAAAAATCTTAATCAGAATAAATAGTTGATGATATAAGTGCTAAGAGGTGGTTAAGTGACCGTTGAGCTAACTGCTTTTGTATTACCAAGATTATATTTATACTAAGTGTAAACTACTTAAGCAAAATTAAGTTATGTTTGTTAGAATATTAGTGGATATATTTATATAATAGAGGGGGACGCTTTGTGTTAACGATAGAGCAAGTTAAAGAACTTGTTGGAGAACTTAAGGATCCAATTATTAATGTTCCTTTAAAGGAAACTGATGGAATCGTAGAGGTAACAACAAAAGATGAGATAGAACATGTAAGTGTTAAAGTGGCTATGGCTCAATTAGGAGGACAGCCACAGTTAGATTTACAAATGGCTATTGTGGAAGTGCTTAAAGAAAATGGCGCGAATACTGTTGGAATAAGATTTGAGGAATTACCGTCTGATGTTGTTGAACAGTATAGAGGTAACAGTGATGACCAACCGCAAACAATAGAAGGTTTACTATCAAAGGATAATCCTGTTGAATTTATAGCAATCGCATCTGGTAAAGGGGGCGTTGGTAAATCCACTGTAGCTGTAAACTTAGCCGTTTCATTAGCAAGGGAAGGTAAAAAAGTTGGACTCGTCGATGCTGATATATATGGTTTCAGTGTTCCAGATATGATGGGTATAGACAAAAAGCCAGAAGTGGATGGCAAAGAGATTATACCAGTTGAGAGACATGGAGTTAAAGTCATTTCGATGGCATTTTTTGTAGAAGAAAATGCGCCAGTTATATGGAGAGGACCTATGTTAGGTAAAATGTTAACTAACTTTTTTGTTGAGGTACGTTGGGGAGATTTAGATTATCTTCTTTTAGACTTACCTCCAGGTACAGGTGATGTCGCTTTAGATGTCCATACAATGCTACCATCTAGTAAAGAAATTATTGTTTCTACGCCGCATCCGACTGCAGCTTTTGTTGCAGCAAGAGCAGGTGCAATGGCTAAACATACAGAACATTCTATTTTAGGTGTTATAGAAAACATGTCATACTTTGAAAGTAAAGAAACTGGTAATAAAGAATACGTGTTTGGTAAAGGTGGCGGTGAAAAGTTAGCTGATGAGTTGCAAACAGAACTTTTAGGTCAATTACCATTAGAACAGCCATCATGGAATCCAAAAGATTTCGCACCTTCTATTTATCAAGCGGATGATCGACTAGGTAAAATATATCAATCAATGGCAAAACAAATCATCGACAAAACAAAAAAATAGATTATTTATAGAACTGGGTAGAAATTTTTAATTCTGCTCAGTTTTTCTCTTGCAATTTTTTGAATTGCTGTTAGAATAATTTCTTGTGACCAATGAAAGCACGATTAAGTAGCTTGAAAAGTTTGTTGCAAAAATATATTTAAACTATTGACTTTTTATTATGAAGTTGATAATATATAAAAGTCGTCAAAACGGCAAAACATTATTTTAAATAAATTTTTAAAAGTGTAAAAAATATACTTGAAAAAAAGATATTAATAATTTAATATTGTTAAAGTAATGTTAAATGATTGTTAAGCAAATGAAATCTTTTTTGACAAAGTGTAAACAAAGATGATATAGTAGTAAAGCAATTATTTATTTAAATGAACATTGAAAACTGAATTGCAATATGTCAACGTTAATTCCGATTTCAACATTAAATGTTGAATCAAAACAACGTGTTATTAATGACACAAATAAGTAGTTTATGAGCTAAACAAACATCATATTTTTTATGGAGAGTTTGTTACTGGCTCAGGATGAACTCTGTCGG
>NZ_JAESKU010000024.1:0-11318 GCF_017892255.1 Staphylococcus sp. GDY8P94P | reverse complement strand
TTTTAGTTAATTTAATAGTATTCCTTTTAAAAGCTGTTTTCAAATAAATTAATCTTTTAATATATTGTTTCTAAATTATTATATGAATAAAGTGTACTTAAAATTAAAAATATCTAAATACATATTAATATATTTATCGTTTCACTAAAAATAAATAAAAAAGAAAAGAAAACGATTATTAGTAATCCTATAATACTCTTTTTATTATTTTATCCTACTATATAGATCTTAATTTTGCATTCCTCTCCACTATGATGTTATAATGCAATTAACAAATAGTGTACTAACATGATAAACACCGAGCCCGATAACTACTGCGAATAGTTATCGGGCTCTTTTTGGTGTATTAGCTATATGTCGTCGCTAAACTACTTCTCACGATTATTTAGCCAATAAGAAAATAATGTGAGTATAATTCCTACTACGATAGGAGCTATAATAGTTACAAATAGTGTACTGAACATGATGTCACCTCCTTCCATGCTAAATACAGCACAGAAGTGAACGACGACCTTTGTATTATATCATTTCTAATCATTGAGTTACAGATAACTTCCGATAAGTTGAATTATGTTAAATAAGTACAAGATGTACGCTTTTTAACTTCGAATAATTATCGGTGTTGTTAATATAAATTATTCGAAAACCAAGTCTCTCATTTACGTTATAAATTTTTATACATCTAATACATCTTCCTCAAATGGAATAGACTTTTGCGCTCCTTCTACTTGAACAGAAATAGAAGCTGCTTTATTAGCATATTTTATACTTTCTTCAAAATTAAGATTATTGATATCAAAGCGACTAGCAAATGCTCCAATAAAAGTGTCTCCCGCAGCTGTGGTATCAACAGCTGACACTTTAAATGCGGGTATTAAATTAGATTCTTCTTGCGTTGCATAATAAGTACCTTGACTACCTAACGTAATAATAATAATTTCTATACCTAATGATAAGAAATACTCTGCATTTTGTTTCATTGATGAATGATCAACTACTGGAATGCCGCTCAATAATTCTGCTTCAGTTTCATTAGGAATAATAATATCGGTTAGATTCAGTAATTTTTTCGGTAATTCACTTGCTGGTGCTGGGTTTAGAATAGTAGTAACATGATTTTTTTGAGCAATTTCAAATGCTTTAATAATAGCAGGAACAGGTATTTCTAATTGTGCGATAATATAATCGGCATTAGCAATTGCTTCCGTTGCTTTATCTACATCCTCCTCGTTTAATTCCATATTAGCCCCACCATATACTAATATAGTATTTTGACCATTTTCATCAACAGTAATAAATGCTTGTCCTGACTCAGCAGTATTTGTTGTTGTTATATTTTCTGTATTTATATTTTCTTTCTTAAAACCTTCAACCATAAAATTTGCGTCACCTTCATCTCCTATTTTAGAAACGAAAGTAGTTTTTGCGCCTGATCGTGCAGTAGCAATTGCTTGGTTAGCTCCTTTGCCACCTCCGTAAATTTTTTGAGCATTTGAGATATGCATAGTCTCTCCAGGTTTAGCAAATCTTTTTACATTAAGAATTTTATCTACATTAGTAGAACCGATAACTACTACATTATTTTTCATAATAGATTCTCCTTTATATATATATTAAAAAGTCACATTCGACTCAAGAGCAATATTTGAAAATGGTGTTGTTTCTCCCGTACGAATATTTGCTTTTGTTGTTGAACTATTTAAATTTTGCTTCATTTCGTCATGTTCAATGAATTCCACATCTACATTTTCTCCAATTAATGCATATATCTGTTCCAGTTGATAAGGGTTTTGATTTCTGATTTCTGTAGCCAGATAAATTTTTTGAATTTCTAATTCAGATAAAACAACTTCTAGTACTTCAATAAATTTTGGTAAATCTTTAGTTACTGCTAAATCAATACGACGTTCGTCATTAGGTATAGGCATACCTGCATCATTTATAGTTAATATATCAAAATGTCCTAACGTTGCTATTGCTTTTGATACATGACTATTCAACACTTTATTTTTTTTCATAAATTAAATCCCTCAATTCTCTATTTAATAAATACTGTAACAGCAGCTGCTACTATTATGAGTACTAGACCTATAATTGTAACAATAAGTTCTTTTAATGTTTTTCTTTGATTTAAGAAATAAATACCTGTCAATGTAGCTAGTACTACAGAAGTTTGAGACAATACAAATCCTGTTGCTAAACCATTCATATCGGGTTGAGCTGAAATTAAATATGTCAAAGCAGCGAAGGCAAAGAAAAATCCAGAAATTATTTGCTTCCAGCTCACTTTTTCAATAAATGCGTTTCCACCTTTCATATTAATGAAAGCATAAATTATTGAAGCAATGACCATACCGATTGCTTGAGGCAAGAAGGCCTGCATTCCACCAATATCAGTTGCTTGTGGCGCAGCAGAATATGCCCAATAGCCTATTTCACCTATTAATAATAAAATGACTGCTTTTCTTAAATTTCTAGCATATTGCTTTTCTTTTTTTTCACTCCACACTGTCATTTGAGCTCCAATTAAAATGACCAATAATGCGGTAAATCCTATTACTTTATTTAAAATACCAGGCCAGTCGCCTAATGCGAAAACGCCCCAAAGTGAAGCTCCTAATAATTGAAATGCTGTAGTTATAGGCATAGCTTTAGAAGATCCAATTAAACCAAATGCTTTAAAAGTAATGATTTGTCCAAATGACCAACCTATACCTGAAATCAGTGAAAATATTAAATTTGCTCCTGTTGGTAACCTCATACCTTGAATAAATGCAAAACATAAAGCAAAAATCAAGGTACCTACAGTCGCTCCTAATATTTGATTGACTGGACGTCCACCAAATTTAGAAGCAATTGTTGGAAAAAGACCCCAACCAATTAATGGTCCTAAACCAATTAATATTGCTACTATATCCATTAAGACACCTCTAACTTGTTATAATTAAGTAAAAGGTTTTATTAAAACGTTTTACTTAATTATAATAACACCTCCATTATATTTTGTACACGCTTTCACATAATATAAAAAGAAGCAAAGAATTTCATTTTTTGCTTCTTTTTATATACTTATTTAATTTTTTTGTAGTTTCTCTAATAATCAACTCATTGGCTAAATTAATATTATGTATCCCATCTTCATTACTATCTTGTAACTTATTCGTTATTATACTCAATGAAGCTTTACTTATTTTTTCTATAGGTTGAGCAACTGTAGTTAAAGAAGGATTCAAATATTTCGCAATATCTATATCATCAAAACCGATAATAGATATATCATCAGGTATGTTTAACCCTTTATTGACTAATCCTCTTATAATACCAATTGCCATTTCATCATTCATAGCAAAAATTGCACTGACTTGTGATTCAATGATTTGATCCACAATACTAAATCCTCCTTCTTTAGATAAATCTGTTTCAATAACTAAAGGAGAAGCAAGATTATAATTTTCACAATGTTGCTTAAACCCATCTACTCTCGCTTGCATATTACTAGTAAGCATATAAGGTTGAGCAATTAATAATTTTGTATGACCATATTCAATTAAATGTTCTGCTGCCAGTTTCCCCCCTCGTTTTTCATCTGTTCTAACAATATCTGTAAACCCATAATCATCACTTTGATCTAAAACTATATAAGGTATATTGTGTTCATTTAAATAATTGTTTAATATCGACGGGTTATTAATCATTTGAGCAATGACTAAACCATCTACTCCTCGCTCAACAAGATGAATAATGCCTTTTTCTATTTCATTTTCTTTTGCTGTTAAAAAAAATAAATCTACATTATCAGATTTATAACTGTCCATAGTTTGCATCATTGTAGAAAAGAAAGGATTAGTGAGATTAGGCAATAAAACCCCCACAGACTTTATATTATTTCCCCTTAATTGTTGTGCGTTTTTATTAGGAAAATAACCTAATCTTTTTTTAGCTTCAACAACTTTATTTACTGTTTTTTCTGAAAAACGATCACTTTTTTTGTTTAAAATTTGAGAAACAGTAGTGAGTGACACCCCTGCTTCTTTAGCAACATCTTTAATTGAAATTTTTGCCAATTCTTATTATCCCCCTTTAGAATTATTATATTAAAATTCATTATTTTAATTTTATATAAACGTTCCAATTTTTATTGTTCTTTTTTAACTTGATGAATCGCTTGAATCAACTCCCGATCACTTTGGACTTCATGTAGATTAATATAAAAACGATCATCTTCAATATAACTCGCAAATCGCTTAAACATGTTGGCGTAATACGCATTAGATTGGACTTGCGATTTTAAATCTTCAATATCTTCATTCGTATCAATCGTCATTTGATTCGAAGGCATTTCAACGACCGTTGGTTTGATTCGATTGCCTAAAGCAACTAACCGTGTATAAGCTGTGGGGTTCAAATTTCTGATTTCAGCTAACTGTTTCACTTTTTCATACTCGGCTTCCGTTAAATTAATATTAATCGTTTTGGCTTTCTTTTGATTTTGACTTGGCATTTTCATTCCACCTTTAACTAAGTAATAGCTCATATAAAATCAACCTATTTTATTGAGTGATTGCTTAGTTTTCATTTTAACATAGGTGGAATGATTTGGTGAGTAATTACTAAAATAAAGATATTAATATTTTATGAGTAAATACTCATGATTTAATGCGCACATTTTTGCGCGTTGTACTAAGCAAATACTCATGAGTATTTGCTATTTTTTCGTAGAAAAAATCCCAGGGGGCTTGGGGGATTTATCCACCAACAAGCAGGGTATCTAGGCACGAAGTGGCTAGCATCCCCATTGCTTGCCACACCTCTGAAACGATGTGAGGAAGTTGATATTATGTTATAATATCAACAACGGAACAACGTGTTCTTTTGTTAGAAAGCGAGGTGGGATTGTGAGCGAACGTAAAACAATGCGTGCAGGTAACGAAGCTGTCGGGCAAAACCGTAACCCCGACCGCAAGGAACCGAAACAAATTAGTTTTCGAGTGAGCGAATCCGAATATTCAAAGTTACAAGCCTCAGCTGAAACTTTGAATATGAGTGTGCCTTCGTTTGTTAAAAACAAGGCACACGGGGCTCGATTGGTCGCGCCCAAATTAGACAAAACTACGCGACAATCGATAGCCCAAGATTTGGGTAAGTTGGGCAGCAACTTAAACCAAATCGCGAAAGCTTTAAATACGTATGGCGAGCGTGCGATGAATCAAGAGATGCAACAAGATATCGCCATGATGCGTAAGGAGTTGAATCACATATGGCAACAGCTAAAATAAGTTCAACTAAATCAACCGCAAGAGCCATCAACTATGCTGAAAAACGTGCTGAAGCAAAGAGCGGCGTCCTATGTGATGTCGATTACGCCAAAGGAGCATTTAAAGCTTCTCGCGAACTTTACGGCCAAACAGACGGCAACCAGGGGCATGTCGTCATTCAATCTTTCAAACCAGGTGAAGTCACAACAGAGCAATGTAATCAACTGGGTGTAGAACTCGCTGAGAAAATCGCACCCAATCATCAAGTCGCCGTGTATACACATAACGACACCGATCATATACACAATCATATTGTGATTAACGCAGTGAACTTAGAAAACGGTAAAAAGTTTAATAACAATAAGCAAGCACTTAAAGACATAAGACAAGCCAACGATGAAATTTGTCATGAACATGGATTGTCTGTGCCTAACGCCCAGGCAGAAATGCGGTACACCCAAGCAGAGTTAGAAATAAGGAAAAAGGGTCAGAATTCATGGAAAGACGAAATTAGAAAAGCGATTAACGCAAGTCATGCAGCAAATCTAGACGAATTGGCCCATGATTTACAAGAACTAAACATAGCGATTGAACGTGTTACAGATAAAACCATTACTTACAGACATCTAGAGGTAGATAAAAAAGTACGTGGCAATAAATTAGGAGATCTATTCGACAAAGGGGGCTTAGAAATTGGATTTAGACGACAAAATCAACAAAGACAACATGAGCAAGAGCGACAAGGAACTACTCGACAAGATGAATCAAATCAATCAAAAACTGGATCAGCTTGGGATAAATTCGCCCAAGACGCCGCAAAACTCCGAAGTGATCGACAAAGTACTGAAGCAGCAAGATTGGCTCATGAAAAGGCTCGAAGAGATCGAGAGCAGAGAGAACAAGAGAGAGCAAAGGAACAACGAACTGTTAAAAAATCTCGAGGGTTCGATCTCGAACTTTGATACAGCAACAGAAAAGACAGAAAAACGTTTCAAGAATGCAGCATTGCATTATGTTGAACGAATTGATACAGATAATCAAAAGCAAGATTTTAAAGAGGCTTTAAGGCTTAATTTTAAAGGGATTATGAACGGCGTGAACGATTTAAATAAAAAGATTGAAGCAAAAACACAAGCAACAGATAAACAAGTGCGCGAGTATGAGCAATTGATTCAAAGTAAAACAGAGAAAAACGATAAACTCATAGATAGTTTTAACAAATCACTTCATTTTATGACAACGGGTATTACAGGGATGTTTTTCGTTGTAGCAATTATAGCTTTGGTTGTCCTAGTAACAGGGCCCATCGGAGAATATTTTGGGGTGTCACAGCTTTATGAATTAATTAATCATGTTATTAAAACAAGTGATAGTGTTTGGCGCTATTTAATGTTGATATTGTATGTGTTACCTTACGCTTTATTAGGATTAATCATATTCATTATTTTAAAAGCTTTTGAGAATCTAAGATAAAATTCAGCCGTTTAAAACTATGTACATACACATAGTTTTAAACGGCTGTTTATCATACAAAACAAAGCATAATCAAAAAATGAATTACTTCTATATAGCGTCAAGGTGAAACTCATTTATATTCGTTTCTAAAAACCTAAAATTATATATTTTTTCAATCGTTATTTTTATCATCCTTATTTTTTAAATATCTATATTTCCAAAAAAACCAACCTGTGGCCAACGCAAAAATAGCAACCACCCATAGATAATAATAAATACCTAAGGCAATACACATAATTAAAAAAAGAATAGTTAAAATTAAAAACACTAAAAATTTAAAAAACTCAATATTGATCCTATTCATAATCTTTCTCTCCCTTTAAATCAAGTCTAAAAGCTTTTGTGAAAATGATTATAAACAACATTGATGAAATAAATAATTGTAAGATCCTTAATAAGGTAAACAAATAAAAAGAATCTTTAAAAACATAATATGTATAAGCAGAAATACTAATAAATCCATATATAAATAATATCCACCAGATCCCTTTTATACGCTTTATAATCAGTCTTCTAAATAAAATAAAAGTAAAAATCCAAAATAAAGAAAATAAAGATCTAAAAACTAGGCCAATGACATAACCAGTTTTAACTATACTATTTTTATCATTATTAACAATATCTGCTTGACTCATATACTTTATATATTCATCTAAAAAAATCCAATTCATGGCTAATAATAAAAAAGAAAACAGTATATTAACCCCTATCAAAACAACAATTGAATTAACAGATAATATTTTTTTAATACTACCCCCCTGTATTATAATACACAATGCTTTATTGATGTTGACCCTCGGAACCTTTAACAATCTCAAAATTTGTTGAAGGGTCGGCTTAATAGCTCATGCTATGCTGACATTCGTCTGCAAGTTTAGNNGTTAAGGGTTCTTCTCAACAAAAATAATTTTCTCGGTATAAATGTGTACTCTACTTTTTATTTTTCTCTCCAAAATAATAAGCCAAAAATACACTCCCTCCACCAATAAAAACCGCAACAAAAATTCCAATCCACATTAAAATAGATATAACAAATTACTCATTTTCAGCAAACTTTATCACAAAACTCATTAAAATTTAAATACCCTTACTTTGAATTTTAATGGGTATTTTAAAGGTTTAGGAATAAATTTGTAGTTTTAATACCTCAATACTTATATAAGCTCTTAAAACACAAATATGAGCGAAATAAATATATTCTAATGTCACAAACAAAAATTTAAAATATAGCATGAAAATTCCTCGACTATAGCAGTTAAACATTATAGTTCCATCAGAGGCAAAAAAGCATAATAAACGCTAAACTTTAAGCTAATGTTTATTACTTTGTTTTATAATTTGACCAAGTTTTGCGATAGCTATTAAAACTAAAACTGGTATAGATCCAAAGATAAATGCCATAAACACCCTACAAAACCGCCTTAATTTCTTAAATAATTGTTTTGTTTTTCAAAATCCTAAATTGCCGTTGAATTATTGATTAAAGATATTATGTTTAGGTATATTTTGACGACGCATATTAAGTGCATGTATTTCTTCAAGTTCAGCTTTAATCGATTGCATTAAATATCCTTGCATAGCTTCAACGGTTTCATTCTTTTGTAGCAACATCGCTTTAAAACGTTTTAAGACACTGACAAGTTCAAACTCCACGCCTTCTAAACGATAATATGTATCATGGGAGTTATTAAATGATTTTTTCCCTTTTAGTAAAACACTTTTAATAATACGAATTTCTCTGATTTCAAATTTACTTAAATAATCTTGAAGTTGTTTTGGTAATTCTTCAAGGAGTTGGAACTTAAGCGCATCATTATTAAATTCAGTTTGTTGATGATTTGTATGACCCGAATGATTATGACTTATTGAATTGTTATATGTATCATTCATATCATACGTATCATTATTCTCAGTCTCTATATAATCAGTATTACTTAAGTCAGTATCATTAGACTGTGAATTTGGAAGTTCTTGACCACTTAAATTCATAGTTCTAGAACTTCCAAATTCATTGTTCTGGAACTGTGAATTTGGAAGTTCCTTGGTACGACTGCCTTCAACATCATAATTGGGTTTTAATAAATACAATCTATTGGGTTTATTAAGGCCAACACGTTCTTGAGTTAGTAAATTAAAACTTACTAACTCTTTTTTCAATTTTATGATTTTTTGTTCTGCATAACCTAAGTATTCGCACAAATGTTTATTACTGAAAATAAAGTAAATGTTATTATTTTTATCTACCCATTCATTTTGGATGGATAATTCAAAACGATCTTTTAATAACGCATACATAATTTTGGCTTCTGCTGACATTTTCTTAAAATATATATCTTCAAATAAATATTTAGGCAGTTGATAAAACCTTTCAGTTTTTACTTGTGATAAATTGTATTTCTCAAAATTGGGCATAATAAAAACCTCATTTCCACTTTTTTTGGATTGAGGTAATAAAACAATTTTTACGTAAGTTATATGTTTTGTGCTTGCACTTAGATGATTAGATATATATAATACAAGTATCAAAAAAATATATAAACAAACGAATGCGAATCGTTTTATTACCGAGAGTCGATGCTACGCCAATAGCATCGACTCTTTTAATATTCATAAAGTAATATTAACACTTTTATGGTCGTATATAAAGCGTTTTAAGTGTAGTTAAAAGCACATTATAACCTCAAAATAGTAGAATTTATTAATTTGGTGCCTAATTAGGCACCAAAAATATCCAATAGGTAACTAATTAGGCACTTAGGTAGTGAAATAGGTGTAAATTTAGGCGGTAAAAGATGAAAAAATATTTGCTAGGTGGTAAAATTTAGGTACTAAATTAGGTACATAAGGGTGGGTATTATGAAAACTATTAAAATGGTTGCTGATGAATTGGATGTAACTAAACAAACTATTGTTAATAATGCTAAAAGCTTAAATATATCTTTTGAAAAAGAAAATGGAATTAATTATATTAATGATAATGATTGTTTGAAAATTATAGAAAAAATCACTAAGAAAGAAAGAACAACGCAAAATAAAGAATCAGTAAAAAAAGAAATGTTTGATGAAAATACTGCAGAAGTTGAAAAGCATATATATAATAATTCAAATAGTTCTGAGACATTAAAAACAAAAGCAAATGAATTAGAAAAGCAAATAGAAATCTTTGAAACTAGAGCTAAAAATGATGAAAAATATATTGAGAATCTAACTAAACAACTAGATCAACAAAATAGCAATGTTAATACATTAAATAAACTGTTGGAGAATCAACAAATATTAGCTTTAGAAAGTAATAAAAAGATTCAAAAACTAGAAAACCAATTAGAAGAAGAAAGACAGCTTAATTATTCTTTTGATACAGTGACTAATGATAGACAAAACGTTAAACCGCAAGAAGCAACTTTTACTGAAGAATCTCAAAATATCAACCAACAACAAAAGAAAAGTCAACCAACAGAAACAGAAGTAAAACATAAGGATATAACTGAAGAGAAAAAGGATGACAGTACAAATGAAGAAGTATTAGCGAAAGATGATAAACCATCTCAAGAAATAGAGAGTGGGCCTGAGGATAAGGAAGCAGAACCACCTAAAAAGGGGTTTTGGAGTCGTTTGTTTGGTAGCTAATATAATGAATTAGGCACTAAAAGGTTATAACCTTTTAGTGCCTTTTATATAGTGAGAACTTCTGATAATCATCGATTATGTTAATTAGTTTATTAGATTAAAATAATCTATAAAAGTAATTAGTGTTGACTGGTAGCCTTTAATAATTCTAGTCACTAATTTCAAAATCTATAAGCTGAATTAAACAAAATAATATTTTATAGAAAATACTCAATATAAATTATTAATTGTTTGTTATTTTTATATTGTTTGATATACATGCAAGGAGATTATTACCAATGAGAAGAATTCTAACTTTAATTATTATAGGAATATTCATTTTCGGTAAAATAATAGTTATTGCATAATAAATATTTATATATTATTGAATTACTTAAAAAGAGTCTTGCTCTTAATTAATTAGTATGATGTGTTGAACGAAGCGACCAGTAAGGAGTATAGCATTGTCAAATGTGGATAAAAAATATTAGTAAATAAAACTTAGATAGTCTCAGAAGACTTCCACATATCATTAATATAATTTCGTCCTTCTTCGATACATTCATGGAATTGTATCGTCGCTTCGCGACGCTCTTGTAAAAGTTCATTTTGGACTGATTTCACTTTGTCAGCGCAACCTAATATCTGATAAGCAGCTATTTCTCCTTGTTTCATAGCCACCATAGCTCCTTCAATACCTGTTATATTTCCAGCTATATACAGATTATTTATTTCAGTCTCCATGGCATCATTGTGCAGTGGAATAAACCCTCCTAAACTTTCTACATAAGTAAATGATACATTTAATAATCCAAGAAGCTCAGATAAAGGCGTTAAACCTCCAGACAAACATACAAAATCTATAGGGATAATCTCTTCTTTATTTGAAATTACGTTGCCATCTTTATCTACATTTTTTAAGGTTCTGTTGCAAAGTAAAAA
>NZ_JAESKU010000023.1:0-12328 GCF_017892255.1 Staphylococcus sp. GDY8P94P | reverse complement strand
CTTAACACAAAAAGGTGTGAAAATTTCGTGGGGAACATACTTTAAAACTGGAATTATCATTACTATTCCGGTCCTATTTGTAACACTCTTAGGTTTATACCTTACACTAATCATATTTTAAGAAAAGAGGCTTTAATTATGGATAAGAAAACAATTTATTTTATATGTACAGGAAACTCTTGTCGTAGCCAAATGGCTGAAGGTTGGGGAAAAGAAATATTGGGTGAAGATTGGAATGTCTATTCTGCTGGTATTGAAACACATGGTGTTAATCCTAAAGCAATAGAAGCTATGAAAGAAGTGGATATTGATATCTCAAACCATACATCAGATTTGATTGATAGTGATATCTTAGAACAGTCAGATTTGGTCGTAACATTATGTAGTGATGCAGACGATAATTGCCCTATATTACCACCTAATGTTAAAAAAGAACACTGGGGCTTTGATGATCCAGCAGAAAAAGAATGGCCAGAATTTCAACGTGTTAGAGATGAAATTGGAAAAAGAATACAAGAATTCAAAGAAACGCTCGTTTAATGTGAGCGTTTCTTTATATTTAAGTCATACATTTTATTAATAATGATTTCATTTCTATATCTTTGATATAATAGTATGCCATTTTCCCATCCTTGTAAAAATTCAGCACGTCTCTTTTATACAGGGCTCTCAAATGATGTGATGTTGAAGCTATACTCAAACCTAATGTTATAGATAAGTCACAAACACATAATTCTTTCTCTTTAATTAGAGCTAATATAATTTTCAGCTTATTCTCATCACTTATCTTTAATAATGTATTGATAAGCCGTTGAGTTTTTTCTTCTTTTAAAAATCTTAAAGCATAATTCACTTTTTCCTCATGAACACAAATGACGTCACAAATTTTATTGTTACTCATATTAAGTCACACCTTAATTTATAATATAAATCCTAATATCGTTTGTATGGTTTCATTTTCAATAATAATAAATAAGCCCAATGCTATGTAAATAACAGCCATAATCCAACGACTGAATTTCTCAACAATTTCACCCACACCAGGAATTCTAGCTAGTTTTTGTGCTGTGAATACTAAAAAGAAAATTAAAACTAAAAATACAATTAAGGTAGTCAGTAATTCAATAATATCCAATGCTACAAAATAAGGGACAAATAAACCAATATTATCTGCACCACAACTTGCAATTGTCACTAAAGAAACAGTCCCTACTAATTTGGACAAACCTTTTTCGTTTAATTCTTTTTTTGCTCTTTTTTCACCTTCACAATCATCATAAATAGCAACTTTTATACCTAAGTAGATGGGGATCAAACCTAATAAACCTAATATCCATTTCTCTGGAATATAATTTAACACAAAAGCTAAAAATAAACTGATTAATATGAGAATAATCGATCCTAAATATTGACCTATATAAATATCCCTATATTCTTTTCTAGTCTTTGCTCTAGCAAAAAATATTAATAAAATCACTAATAAATCTACCGCAGTTGCAATATAAAGTATTGCCGCAGTTATAATAGTCTGAACCATAGAGCACCTCATTCAAATATACATTTGAATGAATTGTATCATATATTGCATATCTTATGAATAATAAATATTAGAACCGAAAAGTGACACTTTAACTGATAGTAAGGGGCTGTGTACATACGAGTGATTTATAGAGTCTTTGAGAATACGACTTAAAGCGATTTTAATTTGTCAGTTCATTGCATTTTGTTTTTTTAACAATTTCACTAATAAGAAGAACCTTATAAAAACCGCATCATTTATGATGCGGTTTTTGGTTAATAAATAGCCGGTTTCAATATGAAACCGGCTAAACAAATTTTATGATTTTTATATATTGGGATAGTAACTACAATAATCTTTTAGCAATATGAACAGTAATTTTAGGATGAATGAATTAACTGATAGCAATCTACATGTATAATACAAATATGTAGCGGTTGGTTTCTTATAATAAATGACTCAATGTTCTTACTAATATGATTACGATTAATAAACGTTAAATTTTTATTTTTTTAAATATCTAAGTTACAGCGGATACTTTAATTTAGTGAAATTAACTTACTCTAGTAGTACTTTTTTAAAAATGTCTTTTCAAAATCTTCTCTAACAAAACAGTTTAATAAAAGTAATTTTATTTCTTTTGTTAAGTTGTTTTTTATTTCTTTTAATAAGCGTTCTCCATTATGCGTCAAACTTACTAATTTAGTACGTTTATCATTAGAATAAACTCGTTGCACATAACCTTTGTATTCTAACTTCTTAACACGTTTTGATGCAGCTGTCTTATAAGTACGTTGCTTATTTGCTAAGTCGTTAATCGATACTTTTTCATTATGCTGAATAAAATACATTGTTTCTATTTGTTCATAAGATAAGTAACGACCTGGTTCCAATTCTTTAACCATGTTAGTAATTGCTTTATTAATATTCGCTGTAGCATCATAGAATTGGTTAATTATTATTTCTAAGTTTCCCTCTTTATGCTCCATATTAACCTTCCTTACTAAACTATCGTTTTTCAACCATCATTGATTTTTTAAAAATTAAATATTACTTATTATAAGCATAATAACTTTATTCCATTACATCACTTTCTTCAGCTTTTTCAGTTGCTTTTCTCATCAGTGGATCAGTAATTGGTTTAAAGATAACACCAATTAATAAAAATCCTATACCAAATAATGAAAGTATCACTAATTTTTTAGTTAAAATTTCAGGTACAGGTCCTCCAACTGCTTCTCTTAAAGCATCTATTGAATAAGAGAAAGGTAAATAAGGGTGAATGACTTGGAAGAACTCTGGTGTAACTTGGATAGGGAAGGTTCCTCCACCACCTGCTATTTGTAGTACAAGGAAGATGATTGCAATTGCTTTCCCTGGATTTCCTAACAATGACACTAAAGTATATACAATTGAAATAAATACAAGTGATGAGAATACTGATATAGCAATAAACCATACAACAGATTCAACTTGCGCTTTCAGTATCACTATATCTCCAATTGATACGATGAGTGCTTGGATAATACCCAACGTGTAGAACAACCCACTCTTTCCTAGATAAATTTCTCTTGTCGTTAGATGTGGCTCTAATGATTTATGTTTATTATCTGTCGTTAATAAACTTACTAGTAATAAAGCTCCTACCCATATTGCTAATGCTGTGTAAAATGGTGTGCTTGCTGAACCGTAGTCTTTCACAGGAAATATATCTTTTTGATCTATATTAATTGGATTTGCGATTACATTAGCTTGTTTTTTCAAATCATTTTTCAATAGGTCTACCATTTTATCCACTGCATCGTCGTCTTCAATCTCATCAAATAGTTTGTTCGCTTTAGCCAGATCTTTTTCAACATCTGGTAATTGATTACGTGCAAAATCTGCCAAATTGTGCAAGCTTTCTTTTGCACGTGGTTGATTTGTATCTAAAATATCTACCAAATTATCATAGCGATTAAACAGTGTAGGTATTGTATTGTTCACAATTGCTGTTGTATCAGATAACTGTTGTTCTAAACCTGGCAAGTCATTTTCAATAAATGATGCTGCGTTAGAAACACTTTGTTTAAATTGTGGATAATAATTTTGAGCAATAGACATTGCATCCATATATCTTTGCTCAATGACTGGTAGTGCACTTTGAATCGTCTCAATTCTATCCTTACCAGTAGTTAAAATACTTTCTCCTGAATTTATAACTTGATCAATTGTGTTTAATTTCGATTGAACAGTTGATAGTTTTATATCGCCGTCATCTAATAATGACATCACATCATTAGATACATCTAATAATTTTTGGTTTAGTTCTGACTTAATATAGTTTCTTAAATCATCTAAGCTACTATTCACGCGTGGAATTTCTTTAAGTAATTCTACTGCTTCTTCTTTACCAGAACTTCCATTCGAAAGTGCTTCACTAAGTTGATTTTGTGTCTTAATTAAATTATTAATTCTATTATTTGCTGATTCTAATTCCTTAATCTCATCAGAAAGATCTACCTTTTCTCTATCTTCAAGCTCTGATAATATATCTATAAACTTTTGATTGGACTTACTTGTTACTTCAAGTCTAGATTTAATATTATCTAAAGTTTCTTTGAAATCTTTTGGCTTATCTGTAGATATAATACCGTAAGTGACATTTTTTAGCGCATTAATATCTTCTTGACTACTCTCCGCTTGTTTGTCGGTATAATTGGATAAAGATAATAATGATTTTGATAGTGAAGATTCCATTGCGCTTACATCTTCACTACTTATTGCTGTTCCATTTTGATTATTCCCAGCATTGTCGCTATTACCATTACTTATTTGCGAAGTTTTAATATTTGAATAACTATCTGACCCTTTAGAACTTTGCTGCTCAGTTTCAACATTTTCTTGTAATCGATTATTAGCATTTTGATTTGCTTCTTGTGCATTATCAACGACTTCTTGATAGCCTTCGACACGCTGTTGCACTGCAGGTAAATATCCTTGCGCTTCATTCAGGCCTTGTAACCCTGCGTCAACCCCTGCGCTTGCAAGGTCTACACCACGATTAATTTTTGGAAAAGCTTCTGGTACATCATTAGATGCAACATTCAAGGCATTTTCAATATTTGGCATGTAGTCATTTAATGCCAATATCAATTTAGCTCGCTCATTTAATGTCGGAATGGCCGCATTAACTTGGTTTAATTTATCTGCAGCATCTATAACTTCACCTTTATGATTTCCTAACGCTCTAAATTCATCAGCATAATTGTCAATTTCATCCTGATTTTCATCTAAATATATTATTTTATCAGCAAAATCATTAATTTTAGGTATAGAATCATTAGCTTTAGATACTGCATCTTCAATTTTATTTATGGTTGGAATTTCTTCCTCAAGTTTCACGCCAAGTCGATTTGCTTCATCTAATAATGCTTTTGTTACTGTCTCATTAAATTGTTCATTTGCTTTTTGAACAATGGCACTCGTCCCTGCATTTGTCATTTTAGGCGCAATCGCATTAAGTTTTTGATTCACTTTGTATTCTACGTCTGCTTGCTGTGGGTTTTTTCGAAGTGTGCCGGTAATTTGGTGCGTAAACTTCTCTGGTATGTAAATGGCCGCGTAATAATCGCCCATCTTCAAATCATGATCGGCTTTTTTTCGACTTACAAATTGCCAATCAAAGTTATCGTCTTTCTTTAGTTTATTGGTAATTTTATTGCCCACGTTCACACTTTTATCTTTAACTGTATCTCCCTTATCCTCATTTACAACAGCCACTTTAATATTTTTAGTATTACCATATGGATCCCATGTCGCTTCTAAGTTAAACCAAGCATAAAAAGAAGGAAGAAGTGCTAAACCTCCTAAAATCACTAAAACAGCAGGCGTCTTAGCAATCTTTTTCAAATCCATTATAAATAATTTTATTGCGTTCTTCATTTATACACCTCTAAAACTGTATCTATTGATTTTTCTTACATAAATTTAAAATTACTATTTGTTAATTTCATATAAGTTGATATAATGAATGCATTAACGAATTTTTCCATTTTTTAGTTGATACACATCAACTATATCTAAGTCTGTTTACAGTGTACCAAGACAAACCATAGTTTGTACATAGTAAAGTAATATATTTTAGAAAAGAGGTATTTTCATGAAGCAACAAAAATTATTAGTCTGTTTGCTTTCAACTTCTTTACTTATTCCATCATTTTCTATCAACGATGTTAGTGCCGAATCTTTAGAAAAAAGTGCCACAACTTCTGAATCAAATGACGTGTATAAGGAAAAAGATGAGGAGCAAGCTAAGCAATCGCATTTATCAAAAAATGGAAATGATGAAAAGAATAAAGCTAGTGATGAAAAGGAAAATAGTGAACGCAAGAGTAAGTTAAATAGTACAAAAGATGAAAGGACTACAGAAGATATTAATAATAAAAGACATAAAACTTCTGATAATGAATCATCCAACGAAAAAATACCAAGTTCATTTGAAAATTCATTTAATGATTCATCGTCTTATGATAGTTTGAATGTTTTCAAGCCAGAACTTTTTAAGAGTGACAATGATGGGCTATCTGAATTATTAAATCAACTGTTCTCTAATAATAAAATGAAACAAACTTCTACTATAGAGAATAACAATGTACAAAACGAGAAGAATGAGAATAAAAATGATGATACATCTATAGATCAAATAAATCCAAATACGACAAATTCGGATGATAGTGACGAATCAAATACTAACAATTTAGAAAAAAATAGTGATAAGGGTTCACTACAAGGTGACATTGATGATGTACAGTCATCTGAGAAGTCAAAGAATGATGATATAGATAATAAGTCTGAATCAAACAAACTTCCAATTGATAAAAATCAAAAAGAAGATGATGGTGAGTCAAAACGATCTTCCCAACAAGATCGATCTTATGAAGAAGCAAATAATGATGCTGATGATCTAGACAACAATGATAATGACACACCTGCTACTGAAAACGATAATGCCAACAGTGATAACGAAAATGCTGATAAATCAGATACAAAATCTGACGATAAAGTATTAGATGCAATTTTAGACGAGTATAGTGAAGATTCTAAAAATAATAAGAAACAATATGAGGCTCAAAAAAATGATTTATCAGATGGAAATAGTAAAGGAAAGGAAAATAATTACAAGAAACAGTCATCGAATACAAATGTTAATCCTCAATTACCTTCTGAATCACAATTAGCTAAAAAAGAAAAGCCAGCTCAATCATTTGAAAACGACATAAAACAATCAAACATTAGATCTACTGCAACTTTCCAACAATTGCCAAATTTATCGGATGATAGTAAAAATTCTAACGATATAACAATTACTGAAAATAAAAATACACGAGGTTTTATTAAATCAATTGCACAAGATGCTCACGACATAGGTCAAGATGAAGATATTTATGCATCTGTTATGATTGCACAAGCCATATTAGAATCTGACTCAGGCACTAGCAATCTTGCTAGTTCACCACATTTCAATTTATTTGGAATAAAAGGAGCTTATGAAGGTCAGTCGGCTACATTTAATACACTCGAAGATAATGGCAGCCATACGTTTCAAATTTCAGCAAACTTCCGTAGCTATCCAAACAAAAAAGAATCATTGGAAGATTATGCCAATTTAATCAAACACGGCATCGATGGTAATCAGGACATTTATAAACCAACATGGAAAAGTGAAGCTTATAGTTACCGTTCAGCAACAATGCATTTGGCTACCACATACGCGACTGATTCACAATACGCGGACAAATTAAATAGTATTATCAACCACTATGACTTAACACTATTTGATAATAAAAATATGCCTGATTTAGATAAATACAAAGCGAACAACGATGATTATGATTCAGCTTTCAAACCATTTTCAGAAACAACAAATGACTCTCCTTATCCTCATGGGCAATGTACATGGTATGTTTATAATCGCATGGCACAGTTCGAGAAATATGTGAGTGGTGATTTAGGCGACGCGCGAAACTGGAATAATCGAGCAGAAAGAAAAGATTATGTTGTTTCTTCAACACCAAAAGCACACACTGCCGTTGTATTTGAGGCAGGTCAACAAGGGGCAGACCAGATTTACGGTCATGTAGCTTTTGTAGAAAAAGTTAACGATGATGGTTCTATCGTTATATCAGAATCAAACATTAAAGGACTTGGTATCGTTTCTTACAGAACAATTGATGCAGATGCTGCAACTGAATTGAGTTACATTACAGGTAATAACTAGTATGTTTAAATATTCCCTTTATTTTATTTATTAAAGTGTTTAATTTAGCTTTTATTCATTCAAAATACAAATGCTCCATTCAAAGTCCCACTTACTAGTGTTCACTTTGAATGGAGCATTTTAAATATACTATATGAATTAACTCATACTAAAATACAGTATGAGTTAATATTTACAATTTTTCTATTTATTTCGTTTGGTGAACCATATTAATCCACCACCTATAATGAAAAGTAGAATCCCTAATGGAATCGTTGATTTTTTTACTACTGTTCCTGTATCAGGTAAAGAAAAATCACCATTATTGTCAAATAAACCACTTAAAAAGCTACCCGAGGAATCACCTAGAGATAAAGCACGACCAGGCGAAGGATTAGATATATCCTTAATTCCATCTAATATACTGTTTCTATTGAATAAATCGTCAAATAGACTTGGTGTACCAAGTAATTTTGAATTTCCACTTAATTTTCGCATCTGTTCAGCTCTGTCTAACAAACTCCCATCAAATTTATTAGATAAACTTGGCGTATATTTTAATGGTTCAAACAAACCATGCATATCATCTTTAAATTTACTTATGTCTTTATCAGCCTTTAATAGATCATTCAACTCATTATTAATTCCCGATTTCATTAGATTTAATAAGTTATGCTTAGAATCTTCTTTTTTGGCAATAACGTCAGCAAGCGCTTTAGCTTTAGCATCATTTAATTTCGTAGCTAGCATTGTTTCTAAAGCTTTACGTTTATCATGAGATTGGTCCAATATATTTTCTAAAATATCATCACTTGTAACATTGTCCCCAAAATGATGTTTGATTAAAGCTACAATTTGTTCGTTACTAGGATTTTTATGCATTATTTCATCAACGATTTTTGATGTATCTATATGATCAAATTTAGTTAATAGAATTGTTTTAATAAGTTCTTGCTTATCAGATGTTTTATCAAACATAGATTTTAAAATATCATCACTCGTAGTAGTAGATAAGTTATCTAACTCACTAACAACTTGACTCGCGATTTGTTGATCTGTTTTACCTTTTGTATCTATACGTTCTAAAATAGATTGTGCACTCTTTTCATCAAAAGTACCACTAACAATATCTTTTACAGCTTGTTCTTTATTATTTACAGATTGTAAATGATTTAATACAACGTCATTTTGTTTTTTTAGACTTTGTTGCGTTTTTTCTATTTCCTTTTTCAATTTTTCTTTGTTTTCAGCAGATATTGAGTCTCGTTCAGAAAGCTTTGAATCCAATATCTTTAAATTATTTTCTTTATTTTCGACATAATAATCTAAATTATCTTTTACTTTTGAATGGTTTGTCGTAACTTTATCGATGTCTTTTTTAATTTCGTCTGATTGTTGCATTTGATTACTCTTAGTATTAGATGTATCTTTAAATGCTAAACCGTCTTGGTTGTTTTCTTTAACAGCGCCTTCGTCTTTTTCTGAAGCCGTATTTTTATTATCTTCACTATCATTCATATCTGCTATATCTTTACTTTCTTCATTTAGTTTACCCATATCAACTAAATTGGAAAAATTAACACTATCATCAAACAAATGAGCTGTATCTTGCTTTGTATCTCTTTGATTTAAATTAGCATCAAACGTATTATCTTGCAGACCTTCTTGATCGAACAATTCATTACTATCTTGTTCTTCAATATGGTTAGACTTTTCTTTGACAGAAGAGGCTATATTTTTTTGACCATCTAACTCACTTTTTACACTTTCCTTATCTTCAGATACTTCCTTTTTGTCATTTTCAATTAAATGACTCTGCACTTTATTCTGTTCAATGATTTTATTATCAACCTTTTTTGCTTTCTTCAATATTGCTTCAACTTCTTCTGTACTTTTAGCTTTTATAATTTCATTAATAGAAGCATCTTTCTGACTATCTTTAATGTTTTTTAGTTTATCAATTTTCTCTTTACCTTCTTGAATGCGTTTTTCTAGCGTATTTTCACTATTAAAATGTGTCTCAATATTTAAATCAGCCTTATCTTTTGCTTCTACTGATGGTGTTGAAGTCACACTATATCCCATTAAAGAAGTGCTAATAATGAGGGCCACACTAGAAAATTTAAATTGATGATTTAATCTAGTTTTATTATTTAAATTATTATACCTTAACTTTTTCATTAAATTCACCTTTCTTCTAATTATTCATCCTCATTATATAGGTTATATAAATTTATTCAAATAGCAATATTGAAATACTATCTCATTTAAAGTAATAAATATTGTACAACTCAACTTTTAGCTTTATTTATTATAGGGTTCTGCTTATCGGTAGATGATGCGGTTTTTAGTTAAATTTGGGTGTGATAATCAGAGAGTTATCATAAGTGATGCGAAGTTTAATTAAGATTAAAAGGAAGCCAGAAATGGCTTCCTTTATTTTATGTCTCATTTAATTTCCTTAGTATGCAGTCCCTCCGTCGTCTACTGCAAGACCTGTCCATTAACGAAACTCGATTCGTCTGAGCCTAGGAAAACTGATTCTTCTGCTGCTCTCAGGCTGTTTTCCGAACCGTCTGCAGCGAGCAATATTGATTTATACAAGGTGTATTCCTCTTTACAGTAGATAAATATACTATTATTTCGCTCTTAATAGTCTTAATCCGTTTAGGATAACGAGTATCGTTGATCCTTCGTGGAAGAGCACTGCTGTTGGTAGATTTAGGAGTCCGAATATATTTAATAATACAAGTATAACAATCACACTAATAGAGAAGATAATATTTGCTAAAATAATGCGATTGAGTCGATTACTTAACATGAAACTATAGAATAGTTTTTGTAAGTTGTTTTTAACGATTACGACGTCTGATGATTCCATCGCAACGGATGATCCGCTTCCCATTGCAATACCGATATCAGCGTTTGCCAGTGCGGGTGCGTCGTTGATTCCATCTCCAATCATCCCGACAATCTTACTCTTCTTCTGACTTTCATTTACAAAGCGTACTTTGTCCTCAGGGAGACATGATGCGGTGTAGTCTGTGATGCCCACTTCTCCAGCAACTTTTTCTGCAACAGTTTCATTATCTCCTGTTAAGAGTACGACTTCAATGTCAGAGTTCTGGAAGTTTTCAACGGCATGTACTGCTTCATCACGGACTTGGTCTGCCAGCGAGAAGTATCCAGTAATTTGTCCACTCTCTCCGACAAAGATATTCGTATTTCCAGCAATGATTTGATCTCTGTAGTTCGATGGGTCTGTGTAGTCTTTAAATGCATCGGGTTTACCGACGATGATATCGCCTTTCTTCATTCCGCTGCCGACGATTTCTTCTACCGGTTCACTGTCATCGACACTATCTAAATCTAAAGTTTTAAACTTCTTCACAATCGCTTCTGCGATCGGGTGACTCGAGTGTTGTTCAATCGTTACCACTTCTTTTAATGTATCTTCATCAGCTGCGTATTCTTCAACGACGAAGTCACCGTATGTGAGTGTTCCTGTCTTATCACTATATAGAATGTCCATCGTGCTCAGTGCCTCCATCGCGGCACCGCCTTTAAACAGAATACCGTTTTTCGCACCGTTACTAATCGCACTCAGTGTCGCTGGTGTTGCCGATGCAACGAGCGCACACGGGCTTGCTACTGTCAGCATGACCATTCCACGGTAGAATGATTCTTCAAATCCTAAATTATTAAAGAAGTAAAGGATAGCGATAAACACCGGTACCCCGATTAAAACAGAGATTACATATTTCGATTCAATTCGATCGATGGTTTTCGATAGTTTCGATGGTCTTTGCTGTGCTTCTTCAACCATACGCACGATATTCGAGAAGATCGTATCATCACTCGTTTTCGTTACAGTTAATCTAAACGAGTTGCCATCGTTTACCGTACCGGCAAAAACTTCTTCATCCTTTTCTTTTACAACCGGAACAGATTCCCCTGTCAGCGCTGCTTCGTTAACCGATACTTGACGGTCTGCCTGTCCATCGATTGGGATTTGTTCCCCTTTAGCAACAAGGACGATATCGCCTTGGATCAGTTCTTCTGTAGGAATTTCCGTAATTTCTCCATCAGCCCCGATTCTACTTGCTGTTGAAGGAAGGTGGGACATCAGTTCAGAAATGGCTTTTGTGGATTTACTAGTCGCGTAGTTCTCAAGCACTTCAGCACCCGCAAAGATTAGAAGTAACAGTGCACCCTCTGACTCATAATTGATGATGACCGCACCAATAGCAGCAAGAATCATCAGTAAGTCAACGTTTGGTGAACGTTCTCTAATCGTCTCGATGACCGCATTCTTGGATGCATAGAAACCGAGAAAGAAAATTGCGATGTAAAACGCAATGGAACTGTAGATACCCTCTACCGGCATCAATGCAAATCCGAGGATTATAAAGATAATCCCTGCAACGAGAAACTGCCCCTGCCTGTTTGTAAATAAGTAGTTGAACAAGATAAAAATCCTTCCGTTTTGATTTTTTTAAGGCTGTCTGAAAAATAAAAATCTTCTTACATATTATATCGTATATAGCGTTTTGATTTAATACCTAATTCAT
>NZ_JAESKU010000022.1:0-15463 GCF_017892255.1 Staphylococcus sp. GDY8P94P | reverse complement strand
TCTACATAACTACTTAACTACCCACTTATATATATTATTTACAGCAACGCACAAGCACCCAGATATATGTAATGGCACATTGGACAATTAAAATTTAACTAATAAACCGTTCATATAAAATTCCATTACCTTCTATATACTTAGTATGCCGATCTATATAAGTGAGTGTATTTTCTATTTCATTCATCAAACCATTATTTTGTACCATTAAACTGTTTGTATTTTTTTCACTGCTTACAAGGTATCTTATAGCCGTTATATAGCTTTCTTTTTTGTTTTTAATACTTTTAACCATCTCAAATAAACTTTCAATATACACGCTTTTTAAAGCAATGAAAGTTTCTGAATATCTACCATTTTTAATTGTATATTTGATAATAGTTCCTTTGTTTATATGCTTTTCAAAAATTGCATATAAAGATGATCTAGCCATGCCTAACTTTTTAGCAATAGCACTCATTGAGCCTTTAACAAACACTTTCTGCTTGTTTGTATGTTCATTTAAATATCTTTCTAAATCGTCTTTACGTTCGTCAAAATGGCTTCTAACACGATCTTTACGCTCTTTTTTATGTTTCCAAAAGCCATTGATACTTACACCACTATTGCTATATGCAATTTGTCCATCACTAAAAGCTTCTAAAAGGTTTTCTACATGTTCACGCATTGCGCCACCATAACGACCGCTATAAGCACTTTTAATTACTCTTTCAACTTCCTTATGTGATAAAGGCTTATTTAAGCGCTTATTAAAAGTATAGATATTACTTTCTGCTTCTTTTATATCTATATTTTTAGAATAATAATATAACGCTACTGAAAACATTGCGTTATTTCTACCAACGCCATATCCAAATGAAGTAACATCTGCTTCTTTTAACAAATAATCAACCCATTCAGGCGTTAATTCTTGGCCATTGGCTATACTCTTATAAAATACGTTCTGATTTAAATTGTTCTTTTCTGAATACTCTTTACTCCAGCGCACCATATAAGATTTTGAACAGTATTGATTTGTAAATAGCTGTACATTATCTTTTGTAGGCAATCTGAAATAGCCAGTAGATACACATTGATTATCGACTGGTAAATATTTAGAAATTGCATGTGCTAAGCTACTATGTACTTTTTCAGCTACTTTTATAGCTTTCTTTTCTATACCTTTAGCATAGAACGGTGTATCTAATACAAAATACAAATGCCAACCTCTAGGCGTCTTTACATATAAATTAGGCATTTCAGCACCTTCATTGATGTGCGCTGAAGCTAAGCTTTGAACTAATTCATTGTATTCAATATCTTTATCAACATCTAAAACAAATGTATTGATTTGTTTTACATTGTCTTTTGTTCTGTTTAATACTTTATACGTATTAACATCTGCTATATTAGCTTTTTCTTTGCTTAGATAATTATAAGGGTTGGGCGTCCAATGGCTAAATTTATGACCATATTGAACTAAAGCTTCTTCTGAAGCAATAATTAAACCTAAACCGTCTATTAATGTAGCTTTATTAGGTGTGACAGCAATACGTGCTGATCTCCAATTTTGGGCTTGTGTAGCCTTAAAATTAGCTTTTTCTAAATCTGTAGCTTTAGAATTTTTAAATTTATACTTTTCTATACTTCCATGTAATATAAAATCATAAATTTTATTAATATTTAGCATTGCCTGCACCTCCTAAACAAAAAGACTGGTAACACTTGTAAGCGTTACCAGTCCTTGTTTAGGCGTCCATATACTTTTAAAGTAGTCGAGTAGCGAAGTAGAAAAGTAGAAAAGTAGCGTCTTTTTCTTTACTTTCTTCTCTCATGCCCCTATAATTTAGGTATAAAATATAATAAAAATTACCTAAATTACAAGGTATGGAAGAAGACCCGAAAACCGTTTGTATACGTTAGGTTAGTAACGTTTCAAGCGCTAGAAGTTAAAAGTGTTGGTCGCACTTTAACTTTGCACGTGGTCTTTTTTCATATCTTTTTTGATTAATTTTAGTATAAACTTCTATATTGACGATTGCAAACATTTTTAATATATTTGCAAATATCCCCAAATTAATATTCATTATTAGTTATATCTTCGTTTTGAACTATAAAATCATATAAAGTCATATCATAATAAGTTAATAACTTACATATAGTTCTAAGCGGTACTGTTTCAATTTTCTTACCTTCAATTTTACTTAAAGTTGCATAATTAATACCTATATTTTTTGCTACTTCTTTCTGTTGTAATTTTCGTTCTTTTCTCAAATCTTTCAATTTCCCGCATAACGCCAGTATTAAGTCTTCATTCATTAACTATTAGCCCCCTTACTTACTATTTTCAAAATCCCTTTTTATTCGATAAACTGTTGATCTACTTACTCCCGTTTTATTTGCGATTTCATTACCTGATAACTCTGTATTATTGTATAGATACATGACATAATTTTTTACATCTTCAGTAACGCCTGGGCGCCCGCCTTTTCTACCTCTAGCTTTCGCTTCGTTTAAACCTTCAAGGGTTCTTTCCCTATTTAAATCTGTTTCCAGTTCTGCAAAGCCACTCATTACGGTAAATATCATTTTTCCTAGTGAACTATTCATATTAAAGTTTCCATCTAATATTTTTAATTCTATATTATGTTCTTGTAGCCAACTTGCTAAATTTATTAATTGTTTAGTTGTGCGTCCTAATCTATCAATTTTAGTCACAACTAATACATCATCTTCCCTTAAATATTTTAAGCACTCATCTAATTTACTTCTATTTGTTTTCTTGCCACTCACTTTTTCAGAAAATATTTTAATACAACCTTCAGCTTTTAATAAGTTAATTTGTGTTTCTAAACTTTGACTGATCGTTGAAACTCTTGCATAGCCTATTTTAGCCAAAATATCGCCTACTTCCTTTATAAATAGCTTTAATATGAACGATTGTGTGCGCGTTTACGTATAATGGGCTTCAAAATATTTTTTCGCGGCGTCTGAGGGCTTCTCTCAGCTTGGTCAAAAACCCCTTTTGCTTTTAGTTTTGACACTTTGATTTTAACACATGTTTTGACCAGGTACGAATATAGTTAAAGGCTTATAGAATTTATTCAATTCTACAAGCCTTTAGCCCTTATAAATAGCACTTATTCAAGCGTATTTTTTATTAACTTATTTTATTTATTGAAATGTATCATTTTCTAATATCATACCCTGGTCAAAACCGATCGTTTTTGACTAGCTTATAATTTGTTTTTTAAAACAAACTATATGTACTTTGAAATATCAAATTATATGACACTATAATTTTTTAAAAAAATTAGAAGTTGTCCTATCTTAGTATCACAGTATTACTTTACACTATATATAAGGAGGTGTGTAAGATGAATAACAAACAAATTTCTCAAGCAGTTACACAAAATTTATTAAATAAAGAAGCGTATTTATCTATCGTTGTATTTTGGTTATTACTAACTTTAAGAAACATTGCCCTTCACAATCATCATTTTCAATTTGATGTAAATATTTTCTTTGAAATCTGTATATTTCTATTTCCTACAGCTTTCATTTCATCAAATAAGATCTACAAAAATGTAAATGTCAAAGAAGTTTTTAACAAACGTATAACCATTTTTTTATTCATTATTTGTACAATATTTACGGTTTTGGGTTGTGCCGTTATCGCCGTGTGTAATTATTTTATGACGGGATCGGGTGCTTTAATTTTGATAATCTTAATGCTAATTTGTCATTTAGCACTAATCGTAATAATATCTGCAATTTTCAATTTTTGGGTCACACTTCAACTCAAAGTTCTATCCAGTGACAAATTTTAATATTTATATATAAAAAAACACCATCTGTAATTAAACAGATGGCATTTTTTATATATCTTCATAACTTTGTATTTTATAACTTTCATCTGATTTATTATACTTCAGTACATATTTAGATTTTATGCTATCTTTATTCTGATTTTCCTTTTTCAAAATGACATTAACTTTTCCATCTTGATAATTAACGCTTTCAAATTCAGGTCGTCTGTATTGGTTTTTCTTCTTGCTTTCAACCATTGACCGCATATATTGTGATAAATCACTGTTACTTTCAATATATTTATCTATAAACTTATAATCACTTTCTTTATAGGCTTTATTCAAATCTTTAGTATAGTCTTCCATAAACGATTTCGCGCCTAGTTCAATATCTTTGATACTCTTTAAATAGTCATTAATAGTATCTTCATTAAATTTCAAACTTATATTTTGAGGTTCTGCCCCCTGATCGTCCTTTATAGTTACTGTATTAGTTTTAAATGCTTTATCGCTTATTTTACCTTTAGCATAAACTTTTAAAGGTTTATTTACTGGATATGCACCGTACACTTTATTTTTTTCATACTCAATCGGCTTATCATTGATATAAAGCTTAATATCGTCATCTACTTTTTCATTGTTAATTAAATTTACTTTAAAATTTGCTTCTTTAAAACTAGCATGTGCAATGATTTTTTTATCACTATTTAGATTATCTGTATCAAATCGAATATTGCCCTTAACCTTGCCTTTAATCAATGAATTATCATCATCATAAATTTTTTGGGCTTCTATATCATATTTACCTACAAAAAACTTACCAATATTTGTTGTTTTATTTTTAGGCGCTGTAATAATTTGCTTTTTATCTTCAACATTATTAAATTCATATTTAGCATTTGAATATGAATTATTTTCTATATATACATCATGAAATATAGGCTTAAAAGCCAATCTATCAATAAATATAAACTTGTTCCCATTCATAGTTATTTCTATCAGCTTTCGTTCCTGCTTGTCTGTTATATAGCCAAAATCAACCGTGTTACTTTCACTATTTTTAATATTGTTTTTAATGTTGTTCATTTCTTTTTTGAATTTGTTACGGTTGTCTTTCTTGGCCATGTAATCTACAAATTGTTTAGCTTCTGCATGAGTAACTTTAACATCTTTAGAAGTTAATGTTTTAGATACTGCTTTATAGTCTTTAGATTGAACAGCTTCTTCAAAATCATCTAGTTGCGCTTTTGCATTATTCGATAAAACAAAATATACAATTGCCCCTATAATGCACAGTAATAATAAAATACTCACAATTACAGATATTATTTTCAGCTTGCTTTGCTTGTTTTCAGCCTTTTCTGATCGTTTAAACTCCTGGTTTTCATTTTCCATATTTTCAGCCCTTTAGCATTATTTAAACAATAAACAATACTTCAGATAATTTTCACTATCTTTTTGATTTTCAATTACTTTTACTTGTTCCATATCATACTTAATAGCCTTCATAGTTTCTTCAAAAAAGTCTTTTTCATTTTTCTCTAGCCTATCATTATTTATGCTATAAATACCGTCTTCTTTTATTGCTATTTCGTTCAAATCAAGCTCATAATTATTTTCTAAATAATTATCAATATGGCTTTTAGCCATTTCAATACTTCTAAAATATATATCCAAATGCTTATTAACTGCATTTGTTTCTATAGGTTTGAAAATTGTGGTTGCATCATTTTTTTCTGAAAATTTTTCTTTCGTTATTTTATTAAAGCTTACTAACTCCTTAACGTTTGCAATCAATTTACTTCTACGCTCTTTAACCAAACTGAAAGCCCTTCTATAGTTATTAATATATCTAAATCTTTCACTTAAATTTCCTAACATTCTAACTAAATTTTCATCTTCAGTAAGTGTTTTATTAGCATACATAACTGATCTTTTAGCTGAACCATGTTCACTAATTGGCTTTCTAGTGCTAACTATATATAAACTATGACCCTGCTTTATTTTACTTTGAAAATTTTCAAGTGCGTTTTTATATTGTTCATAATCAGTTAGTATTGCTTTTACTAATTCATTTTTAATATCTTCATATGTTTTTGTATTTATCATGTTTTTTATTCCCCTTTTGTTATATATATTTGCTAAAGTGATTTACTAAATAACTTTGATTGTAATACAACTTTGCTATTTCATTAATGTTAGGTTCATCTATATGTTTTAATATATAAACCAAATCGGCCATCTGACAATAAACAGCACTATCAAATTCAGTCAAAAACACTTTATTTTCTAATAGTTCATCTAATGAAACGTAATAACAGTGTATATAGGGTTGGTTATCTTTTTTCATCAAAGTAACTCTATTATTGCCATCTAATACTAATAATGATGTTGGTATATCGTATATTTCTTTAAATCTTGCTTCTGTTGATGTTACTAAATCAGGAATTAAAATTATTGGTTCATTTGGTGTTAAAGTATAAGGGTTTTCCCTTTCTGTATAGTTAATGTGTATTCCATCATTAAAAGTACCGTTTGGCGCTTTCAATGGTTTTCTATTAGTCTTTTTTATTAAATCTCTTGCCAAATCAACATTAAACCCTATGTCATAAATATACTTATTTCCTGCTGTATTACCTCTATATACTGAAAATGTCTGTAAAGTATCTTGTGGACTTTCTCCAAAATCTCCTATACTTCTATATATTTTGTCTAGTACGTCTATCCATTTATCATTAATTAGTTTAACGTACTCATGTTTATACAAATCAATATTCTGCAATTCTTTTTTTACATCAAAATTGCTAACATCAACTTCATACCATAATTTAGTATCATAATCTTTTTTCATTTAAAAACCCTTTCTATGCTAAAAAACTACTTCCAAAAACAGAACGTATGTTCTATAATTGAATTGAGGTGTTGCAAATGATCCCTGAAAAATATGCTAATGAAACAGATTATAGAAAAATACCCCGTGAGTATTTAAACCCTAATATCCCACAAGGTCGAGGAATGAAAAAATGGCTACAAAGGGGCCACTATCCCCGAACAATACGAAAGATTAGAACAGTACATTCAAGACCCAAATAAAATTGAAAAGCCGTTACTTAGTGAAGACCAAATAGAAAATATAAATGATACATTGGCTAGTAAAATGATTGATAATACTTTAGCCAAAATTCAATATTTTGCTAATGGCTATATAAAAAGTGTTCAAGGTATAATACACAAAGTCGATACATTAGATAGTGTTTTATATATTTATACTGATGATGTTTTAATGCCTGTAAAATTAACTGATATTTATAATATTGAATAAGGATTAACTAACAGCCTTATCGTTAGTTTCCTTCAATTATATCAATTTTATTATCGTAACGCTTTCCGTTGTAGTAAATCGGGCTATTGTCTATGACATTTATACCTCTTTCAAATATGTTGTTTGTACCCATTTTCAAATTAACTCCTTTGTCTTTATTTTCTAACTTTAATTTATTAAATTCTTGATAGTCTATTAAGCCGTGTTTATCTGCAATTCCTAATTGTTTTAAATCATTTAATGTTATATAACGTGTTTTTAAATACATCATATTTAACACTCCTTTTATAGTACGGGGCGGGCGCGAGGTCAGTTTGTATATTATGCGGTGTAGTTCGACGATTGGTTTTTATCGTCGGGCGGAACTGCATAATATACAAACTGGACGAGCGCCCGCCCCCGTTTTTTGGGGGGCTTGGCTCATACCAATTATTCTAATAAATCATTTATATTGAGTTCTGTTTCTAATAACTCTAGTTCTTCTAAACTTGTATAATTGTTATTACTTACTACTAAACTATCTAATACATCAATACTTAGCAATTCCCCTATAAGCTTTAATCTCTTGCCAACCATAATATCGTTGACTGATGGCGTCGGGTCTTATCAAGAGTAAATTACTAAAAATCCATTAACATCAATGTTTTTACTTTAAGAACATATATTTAACGTGTTAAATCAAATGAAAAAATACAATGTCATTATTAGATGACAATTGATTACGGTCAGAAGAATGTACCACAAATAAAAAAACTAATTCCTTTTTATTTTATCGAGGAATTAAGCTTTTGACCTGCAACAATCACGCCCAATTTCGGAATATCTATAATATGATTTCGATCTTAAATTATCTACTTTAACTGACGCTACCTGCTCGTTAAAGAAGACCTATTTAAAAAAGTTTATACTGCACCTGCCTTTATTATGTAAGTAAAAGTAGTAAAGCTTTAAATTGGTTTTCAAAAAAGTAGGGTTGATTATTTCTTTTTCATCAATTATTATTGTGTTATTATCACAATATGAGAAAGGAGGCAAAAAGTAATGGGAATTGATTTCATTAATGTCGAGTTTAGAAAGCATGTAAAAGTTTCAGGGGATTTAGGTACAACGGGATCAGTATGTCCTTTTTCACAAAAACAAAAAATGGAAACACTACCGGAAAACTTTTTGCCTCCTTTTATATAATGGGCAAAAATTTATGAATCTATTGCATTTGTAAAAATGCATACGAATGATTAGGCACCGGTTGTTAAACTGGTGCCTTTTTTTTGTTTGATCAGTTCAGTTAGTTTGGAGAACCGAATCTTTAATCATGCTGTAGAAATATGGTGAGTTCGTTGATTTGGTTTTACAATATAAATAGATATGAGGTGAGGTTTATGGTGAAAGCAGTGGATTTAGCCTCCTAAAATCACAATATATTTTAGGAGGAAATAAAATGAAAAAGGATAGTAAATCTAAAGAAATGATTCAATCTGAAAAAAGGGGTTCTACTAGGCTTTTAATGATGGTACTCTCCCTATCTGTACTTGTAGGTGCAATTACGGCTGATTCAGTCAATCCCGTACTTCCACTAATAAGCAAAGATTTAGAAGCTTCGAAATCTCAAGTGAGTTGGATAGTTAGTGGTATTGCACTTGTTCTTGCGATTGGAATTCCGATTTATGGTCGAATCTCAGACTTTTTTGAGTTACGAAAGCTATATATCTTTGCCATTATGATTCTGGCAAGTGGTAGTCTTTTATGTGCAATTGCCCCGAACCTCCCATTGTTGGTTTTGGGAAGAATGGTTCAGGGTGCTGGGATGTCCGCAATTCCAGTTCTATCAGTCATTGCAATTTCGAAGGTTTTCCCACAAGGAAAACGTGGGGGAGCTTTGGGAATTATCGCAGGAAGTATTGGTGTTGGAACTGCTGCTGGTCCAATATTTGGTGGAGTAGTTGGTCAATATTTAGGGTGGAATGCCTTGTTTTGGTTCACATTTTTGTTAGCCATTATGATTGTTATTGGTGCCTACTACGCGTTACCGACAATTAAACCGGCAGAATCCGTAGGAAGCAATAAGAACTTTGATTTCATTGGTGGTTTATTCCTCGGCCTCACAGTAGGATTACTCCTTTTTGGCATCACTCAAGGAGAAACTTCTGGTTTTTCTTCGTTCTCATCGTTAACTAGCCTAATTGGTTCTGTTGTAGCTTTGGTGGGATTTATTTGGAGAATTGTTACCGCAGAAAATCCATTTGTACCACCTGTCCTGTTCAATAACAAGGATTATGTCAATACGGTCATAATTGCATTTTTTTCGATGTTTGCTTATTTCGCTGTTCTTATGTTCGTCCCATTACTAGTCGTTGAGGTGAATGGACTCTCTTCTGGACAGGCTGGAATGATATTGTTGCCAGGTGGTGTGGCTGTTGCAATCTTATCTCCCTTCGTTGGCCGTCTTTCTGATCGATTTGGGGATAAACGTCTGATAATTACTGGGATGACTCTGATGGGGCTGTCTACCTTATTCTTGTCCACCTATGCATCTGGTGCTTCACCTCTGTTAGTTTCCGTGGGGGTCCTCGGAGTAGGGATTGCTTTTGCATTCACGAATTCTCCCGCAAATAACGCCGCAGTAAGTGCACTCGATGCAGACAAGGTTGGTGTCGGAATGGGGATTTTCCAAGGTGCTTTGTACCTTGGATCAGGAACTGGAGCAGGTATGATTGGAGCATTATTATCCGCTCGACGTGATGCTACTGAGCCGATAAATCCATTATATATATTGGACGCTATGTCCTACTCAGATGCGTTCCTTGCAGCTACAGGGGCAATACTCATTGCCTTAATAGCTGGATTAGGTTTAAAAAAGCGTGGGTAATAACTTAGTTATGTAAAGATTAGTTATTGTTTAGTTCATCTTCTATAGTTTAAGCTGTAAATAAATAGCTTAGGAATCACGCAAATTTGAATTTCTTAGAATAGAATACTTTTAAGTAACTCAACTTTCGTACACTGTTTTATTGGTGCGAAAGTTGAGTATGTTAAGGATGAAACAATGAAAACATTGGTGATCGTTTCTCACCCAGATATGCCAAATTCTCGAATCAATAAAGTTTGGGTAGAAAAAGCAGCGTCTTATTCAAACGAAATTACCATTCATGATCTTTATAGAGAGTATCCTGATTTTATTATGAATGTAAAAAGAGAGCAGGAATTAGTTGAAAATCATGATAATATTATTTTTCAATTTCCATTATATTGGTATAGTTCTCCTTCATTATTAAAAAAATGGATCGATGAAGTGATTATATATGGATGGGCTTACGGATCAAAGGGTAAAAGAATATTTTATAATCGAAAATTAGGATTAGCTATATCAGCTGGCGTAAAAAAAGGTGAATTTACAAGTATGGGTAAAAACAAGCATACATTAACCCAGATGTTAACACCATTCAAATCTTTATGTGCATAGATTCATGCTGAATATGTACCAGAGTTTGTACTTTACGGTGCTAATTCGGATATGAAGGGCGAAGAGATACAGAAAAGTGCTAATGAGTATTTGCAATATATTAAAAAGTATTATTTAAGAGCATAAAACACTTCTGCGATCATGCCAACAATACTAGAAGAAAGCCCATTTCCCCTTAACACATTTAGGGAAATGGGCTATTGAAGTTATTGAAGGTTTTAGCGATTTCATTTTAGGTAGCCAATTCAAAGTGCCCAATAAATTCCAAGAAACACAAATCTGCTAAAACAGCTTGCCATGTAATTTTTGAACTTGATCCTTTAACCGTTCATTCTCTTCTTCTAACGCCTTTATACGGCTTTTTAAGGTTTTTATTAATACGTCCTCTGAACGAGGGCTTTTACTAGGTTTACGGGGGGTTAACTCACTTATCTGCATCCCTCTTAATGTCTCCACTCTAGTTCTAATATCTTTTTGTTTGTAAAGCCATGACTTTGAAACATTTGCTTTTTGTGCAACGGAATTAAAATTAATCTTCTCTTCTTTCAATGCCATCTCTGAAATTGTCTTTTCAACCCTAATTCTTGTTTTCTCCGACTTGTCTTTAGCTAGCTGAACTATGGCAGTTGTGTTACCTTTTCTAATCATTTTAATTCGTCTCCTTTAACGAATGAATAATCTGTTCTAATCTATTTTTAACACGTTCATTGGTTTCAACCTGACGCTGCCATTGGTTTTGTTTAGCCCTATTTAGTATTTCTTTAGTTCGCTCTAAGTGCTCTTCATGTTCAGTAAGAAATTGTTTACTTGTACAGAAATTCGTACAATCTAAACATGCATTTGCGTGAGGACATGGTCCTGCAATTACTGGTAACCGACAATAGCCATTAGGAAGTGCCTGTGCATTGATATTCTTTTTAAACCATTGAAGATCTGTATTGTCAGCTTCAGTATTTTCCTCACTTAAATCCAGAATGCTACCGTTATTCGTTACTAAGGTTTCCTTAAATTTCGTAAATTCCTTCTTTAGGGTTTCATCAAAAATATGTGCATATCTTGCCGTCATTTCCGGTGATTCGTGACCCAAGAACTTCTGGACAATATGTTGTGGCACTCCGTTATTTATCATTCTAGTGCCAACTGTATGCCGAAAGGCATGAGCATGAAAACGAAAAATTTCTCCGTTGCTGTCCGTTATCTTTTCTTCATAAGCTAGTTCATTTAATTTAACCCTAAAGGTATCTTGTTTCAATGGTGAGCAATCTTTTCGGGGAAACACATATACACATCCATCATCGAGTTCATCAGCCACCCTTTGCTCTTGAACTAATATCAATGCAGCAATTTCTTTAGAAATAGGAATGATATGCTCTTTCTTCATTTTCCACTGATAATACTTTAAAAAGCAATCCCCTTCTTTATCGGTTATGACGCTCCCTTTTTTCAATGTACAAAGTTCACTGATACGCATCCCGCATTCTTGAAGTACCATAACCATTGTAGCAATATAAGGTTCCAATTTATCTAATTTCCCATTTAATTGTTCAAGTATATGTTCATCAATATAACGTGGTAGTGCCTTCGGCACTTTAGGGTAATCTTCTTGAAAGATAAGGATCTTAGAAGGTGTATCCTTCCAGTCATATCTTTGAATTGTAGTAAAAAAAACGTCTAAAGTAGATATTCGTCCAGTTACAGTACTGGGTTTTAAACCTTTTAAATTAATATAATTAAAATATTGCTCAATTTCATTTCTAGTTAATTGATGAATCCTTTGTATACCTTCACAATTTTTGTTCATGAAATTAAAAAATTCTTTTAATTTTGAAGCTATATCTACTACGTGAGAAAAGCTAGCTGTGTTTAACATTAGTTTACAATATCGCTTAACTATTTCTTTAAAATAATTATTCTTAAAACCCTTAAAGTTGATCGTATATTCGTAGGATGTTGGGTTTACCTTATCTTCCGGTAATGATAATTTTCTTCGATTCCAAACATCTTTTTCCCATTCTTCCCCATCAAAATAGAAGTCCTCATAGAATTCCATAAACTGCTTAAGATGAGTAACGTAATAGGAATTCGCATGTACAGTAACTTTCTGCTGATTTACATCAAGTTTGTAATTAGTAGTCGTAGTTTTTACTTTTTGTTCTGTTAAGTAGGTCCGGTATTCTGTCAAAGCTTTTTTTATAGGCACTTCGGTTATCGATGTAATATTAGGATATTTTAAATTTAAAAATCCCATCATCCGGCTTATCACTGTTCCCTTTCTAATCCAAACGGATTTTGCATTCCAAGCTCCATTATTCAAGTGAAGGTAATAAAAATATTTTAATTCTGTTTTCAACCAGACATTTTCCACCTTATCGAAATTTACCCAACGATTTCTTAGTGACGGATTCTTACTTAACTCAATTGCACTAGGATGCGGACAAATTCTTATATCCCATCTATCTGCTGCCCAATAACCTTTTAAAACACTTGTCATATTAGCTATTTTTTTATTAATCTCTGTACTAGCGATAAGCTTTCGATTAGTTGCTACACTTGGAAATTTCATTGTCATGTTTCTCTCCCTTGAAGATACTTTTTATATTCATTCTTCATATCTTGATTAGAAAGATGAACATACGTATCAAGTGTTGTTTGTACATGGGCATGCCCTAATCTTTTTTGTACATATGCAGCATCCCATCCACTTCTAATAAGCTCTGTGGCATGCGTATGACGTAATATATGGGCAGTGAAAGTAATCCCTGTCCGTTTTCCTAGTCTTCTTATTAAGTCTAATACACTTTGATATTTTAGAGGGTGGCCAAAATAAGAATCTTTAAGATTAATAAATATATAATCATGATCTAAATCTTCCCCATATTCATGTACTAAGTAATCGGTATATAATGCCATTAATTCCTTACTTACATCAATAGTTCTTTTTTTTTTAAGTTTAATATAAGCTCCATTTTCATTATGATCTCTTGGCCTGATGTTAATCTGGTTATCCCATGTTGAAATATCTTCAATACGAAGGGATAATGCTTCTCCTATCCGAAGTCCCCCTTCATACATAAGCATAATAAGTAACTTATCTCTTTTGGTATGACATGCCTCAATTATTGCTTTGACTTGTCCATGTTCTAATACTTGTACAAGTTTCTTTTTGACCCTAAGCTTTAAAATATTTTTTTTATAGGATCTACCTTTAGAAATATGGTGAAGAAACCCCTTAAAGTTTCTTCCTCTTGCTTCTTTAGACATATCTATAGCTTTAAAATTTTCTGTGCGATTTAAATACTCTAAGAAACTAGTTACAGCGTTAAGTATGGAATTAACTGATGTTTCCTCTCTTTTAGCCTTCTTTGGTTGTATATCTATTACCTTTAAATGCCCTGCTGGATTTCTTAACCATCCTACAAAGTTTGCTAAATCCTCAAATTGTAAATCTCCTAATTCGATTCTACTTTGGCTCATAAATTCATAAAACAGCTTGAGATGATAACAATATGTTTTAATGGTATTTGGAGCTTTGCCCGTATTATCCAAGTACTTTATAAATCGCTTAACCGGTTCTATCACTTCAAATTCTTTATCTAGCAGTATGTATAACGGATATGATTTTTCCTCCACAATTACTTTCTGAACCTTCATCTTTCCACCACCTTTAAATACTTTAACTACTATTAATAATACCCTTATATATTTAATAGTTAAAGCACTGTAATTAAAAAATCCTAAACTTCGAGTACTTAGAGTACTCTAGTTTAGGATACTATGTTTAAGATGTCTTGGCTTGGGTGGTTATGTGCAAAAATAACTGATTTACAATTATTTAAGATTGCAACTTGAAAACTATCTCTAGGGTGTATGATTGACATATCTAACGTACCTATATGCACTGTATAAAGCGTTGTAACTTCATTTTTAGTATTTAAGCCAATCATAACAAAGTGTTCTCTTGTGAAGCTTCCTATTTCTTTTTTTAATAGCTTAACAACGTCGCTTGGTTGTGATATTTGAAACCTTTCATCTTCCATAACTTGATAATCTTGAACTAAATCTAAAACTTTTAAAATGTACTGTTCCTTTTTCATATTTGTAAATCTCCCTTTTTATTTAGTTGTTGTATTGCGATTATTTACAACAATTTCAGTTGGTTTCCTCCTTTCGTTAAATACATTATATCAAATTCATTACACTTTGACAAGTAATCACTTTCTAAAGTGTAATTTTTTTAAAAAAGGGGTTCACGGTTTCATCTAATTTAGATAAAGAAGCTTTAAAATTGGGCTAAAAATTAGTAAAAGCACGATGTTAATTGTGCGTTGCTATTTTTAGCCCGATTTTAAAAGTTGATGTTCTAAATTAGATGAAACCGTGAACCCCTTATAGACTATATATATTGAAGCGGTATTTATAATAGTGACTTGAAGCGGATTGTGTTATAATGTAATTACCTTTTTATTTAGTTTGTTGGTTTTCTCATAAGCTAAACAAACTTAAAGCCCTGCTTATGCAGGGCTATTTTTATGCTTACAAACATCTATTTTTCTAAACTTTCATTATTCAAAGCCTTTCTATAAAATAATTCGTTAAGGTCTTCAATATTAACACTTATTAATTTTTCACTTTTTAATTCATATTCTCTTATAAACGGTTTTTTAACTATTGGTGCATAATAAAGTACAATTCTATATCGGCCATATTCAACCCCTAGAAGTGACATCAGTTCTATAATTAATGTTTGGTCTATTTCTTTGAAAATGGACGTTGAACAGTGTCTTAAATCATCATAAACATGTATAATATTTTTCATTTCATCAATTAATACATTGCAAATAGTTCTATCAGCACCAGGTAAACTACTCGAACAGATAAAGTCCGTATAATTGT
>NZ_JAESKU010000021.1:351-9768 GCF_017892255.1 Staphylococcus sp. GDY8P94P | reverse complement strand
CAATTGGAAAATATGATTTACGGTTCTGTTGCAAAGTTTTAAATAAAGAATAAAATCCCTTACGGTATCTATGATTTAAGCTGGGATTCCCAATAATACCTTGATTTCAGTACAGACCGAAAACCCGAAGAGAGTGCCTTCTTTTCGGGTTTTCTTATATAATCCTCGGATGGCTTCCATACCTTTAATCGTGGGTGAGGCAGTGCGTAAACTTCGATAGAATTTATTGCGTCTCTTTACTGGACGATGGTCTTGTTCAATCAAATTATTCAGGTATTTAATGGTACGATGTTCTGTCCCTTGATAAAAGCCGTATTCTTTTAGTTTCTTAAAGGCACTTGTAATAGAGGGGGCTTTATCTGTGACTACAACCTTCGGTTCATCAAACTGCTTCACTAACCGCTTAAGAAAAGCATAGGCTGCTTGTGTGTCCCGTTTTTTACGTAACCAAATATCCAAGGTTAAACCATCTGCATCGATGGCTCGATACAAATAATGCCATTTTCCTTTAATTTTGATGTACGTTTCATCCATTTTCCATGAATAAAAGGATTTTTTATTTTTCTTTTTCCAAATTTGATAGAGTCGTTTGCCATATTCTTGCACCCAACGATAAATCGTGGTATGAGAAACGTTAATGCCACGATCATATAAGATTTCTTGAACTTCACGATAGCTAAGGTTATAACGAAGATAGTAGCCCACGGCTACAATAATCACATCCTGCTGAAATTGCTTTCCTTTAAAATGATTCATCGTCATTCCTCCTGCTATCTTTTTCTATTATTCTACCTTATTTGATAGTAGATTTAAAACTTTGCAACAGAACCGTAAATATCATTAATCTGTAGTACTTTTTGGATAATTGCTAATGTACCACCTAGCAAAGTTGCAAATTTGACATTAGATGTTAACTTTATTTGAATTTCGTTACGTGAATATTGTTTGAACTGGTTCTTAATTGCTTCTAATATTTCAGGCATTTCATTGAACAATGGACAGTTAATGTAAATTGCATTCGGATTAAACTGGGTGTTTAAATTATGTATTAAAACAGCAATTTTATTTATAAATTGTTCCATTTCTTCAACTACGACTGGATTTTTTTCATTATAAAATTGAATTAATTTGCTAAGCGTCATCTTCTCATTTAGTTGATTACTTAAATTATGCAGTAAAGCTTCTTGTGAAAAAATATCTTCAATCTTATGAAAGATCTCCACATTATCGCTAACTTTTGAGACAAGTGTTTTTCCAATTTCACCCGCTTCCCCATTTGCACCACGATACAATTGATTATTAATAATAAGCCCAGCACCAATACCTTTATGTATACTTAAAACAATAAGATTATTGTAGGATAAATTATGATTAAAATTACGTTCATATAACGCTGAAAGATTCGCTTCATTTTCAACTACGACTGGAACATTAGTAATTTCTTTTATTTTCTTAGCAATTGAAATTCCTTCAGTTTCATGGAATGGTAAATATGTCACATGCTGCTCATTATCCACAACTCCATGTATAGAAACAGACACACCTAATAGTCCGTTATAAGTATCAAGTTTCTCCTGAATATCAATATGTTTTTTTATTATGCTTAATATACTACTAACCTTTTCATCAGGTAAATCATAAGATTCATGCTTAATGACATTACCATCAAAATAATTGTACATCACTTCAACAGAACTATAAGTTAAATCCAAAGAAATAAAATAACCATAAAGATGATTAACCTTCAGAAGAATAGGTTTTCTACCACCACTCTTCGTGCTATCACCCTCACCAACCTCATTAACAAGAGATTTATACTTTAACTTATTCAAAATACTAGAAATCGTTGCCTTATTAATCTCAAGATTTTTAGATATTTGAGTACGCGAAATATTATGATGGTTATAAATTTCCCTTAGCACTCTTTTTTCATTATCATTTATATTTAAAATATTTTCCATAATTGCCTACCCCATAAGTTATTTTGAATTTAGTTTATAGTTTATCATGTATTTTTATACCAACTATTTTAACATAAATTAAATTAAACCTTAGAACAACTTAAAACCTCACTTAGGTTATCATCTTCGTTCTTTTATTTTTTTTATTATTTCAATAAATTACGTATTTCCAATATGACGATTTTTTATGCAAAGTCGTTGTATGTTTTTCAAATTTTTGACATTTATGCAATCTAAATAGCCAATTAGGGAATTTTTAACATTTTTTATTTGTTTGATATTATACTTAATGTATCTTAAATAGAAAGAGGGTATGCATATGGATTTCACTGGTGTTATTACAAGCATTATTGATTTAATCAAGACTTGCATTCAGGCTTTCGGTTAATTTTTTCAACTAAAAAACAGAGGAAATATTCAACGACTTGATTGTTTCCTCTGTTTTCTATGTATTGTTGTAAACACAACAATTTTATTTTTTATTCAATATATTTCTCAATTCTTCTATTTCATCTTGTGATAGATCTTCTTTTTCTACAAAGTTTAAGACAAGTGAATTGAAACCGCCTTTGTATACTTTATTGATAAAGTTTTTAGATGTTTTATATTTTATATCACTTTCTTCTACAAGAGAGTAATATTGAAAAATTTTATTGTCTTTTTTACGATCTATAAATCCCTTTTTATACAATCTCGTTATAAGTGTACGAATGGTTTTTGGACTCCAGTCCTTTTGCATTTGTATTTCTTCTATTATATTATTCGCACTTGCATATTTTTTCATCCAAATGATATTCATAACTTCCCATTCTGCAGATGATATATCATACGTTTTATTATCCATTATATTAACTCCATTTCTTTTAAAATACGCTCAGAAATTTGTTGTGCTTTTTCGCCATTCGCATTGTCTTCGCCTTTTAAATGTGTAGCAAAATAATACGTATTATCTTTCGTTTCAACATAACCTACGAACCATCCATTTGCTTCTTTGTGATTCACGATTCCTGTTCCAGTTTTACCTACATATTTATAAGTATCTTTTTGTTTCAAAGTCATACTATTTTCAACTTTTTCAATAGCCTTATTATCAAAATGCATGTTATGTTGTTTCATATTTTTCAACAAATTAACCTGTTCTATTGCAGAAATTTTTAATGAAGATTCATTCCAATAATTTTCATTCCCTGATATTTCTTCATTACCATATTCAATTAGATCTAAATAAGATTTAACCTCATCTTGTCTTAAATGTTTGTTTAAATTTTCGTAATACCAATTTACTGAATATTTCATTGAAGAATTTAAATTTTGATCTTGGTTCCATTCTTTAAATGGATATTGATGTTTATCCCATTGTTGTTCAGTATGATTTAATGAGAGTAAATTTTGGTCGAATGCCATTAACGCTAAATAAATTTTGTAAGTAGAATTAGGTGAATATCGTTGTTTACTTTCTGGTTCATTATAAATAGAATAAGCTTGCTCCCGTTCATTATAAAGCACAAAACTTCCATCAAATCCTTTGAAATACGGAGCTAGTTGATTTAATTTTTTATATGATACATTTGTTTCATATTTGTCTTGTTGAACATGTGCAGATAGTAACGGTGCTTGTATTAAAAGCGATATACTACATACAATATACGCAACAATACGCTTGTTTCGATTAGGTTTAGGCATTGAATCATAAAGTGCAATATACTTAACACGTTCTTTAATATTTGAATTAAAACCTAGTAAATATTGTGCTGCCACATTATTTATGTGCTGAGATTTTAAAATAGAGCATTTTAATATCGATTCACCATAACGTATATGTTCATGGCGATTCAAAATTTTTAAAACGTTTCTATCACATACTTTTTCACAGTCATTGTCCATCATTGTTTTACTTATATATAGTGCAGGATTAAACCAGAATATCATTTTAAAAACAACATAAAGCTGGTTGAATATTAAGTCATGACTTTTCACATGTGATAGTTCATGTAGAATAATATATTCAATTTCTTTGTCATTCATGGTTTCGACTACGACAGTTGGTAGTACAATTTGGGATTTCACTAAACCAAATACCATCGGATTATCAATGTTTGAACTATAACTAATTGTTATATGCTTTTTGTAGAACTGCATCTTACTTTGACATACTTTAAGTCGTTCATTAAGATATGACGATTCCAATGACGAACTTTTAATAACATCAATTTGTCGGAATGCCTTAATCATATAAAATAAGCACAACAAACTACCAAATACCCATATCAAAAGAATCATATACGTTATATTTGAGGTCTCAAACTGATTAACATTAATTGCTAAGTCTTTCGTAACAGATGATTGTTGACCATCTAACATATGACTAACCGAAGAAGTCGTGTCAGATACATTTCGATTCATCATATCTTTTGAAAATGTAAAATTCGATATTTTGTAAAATGGTATTAATGGAATTAACGTGGAGACGAGCACTAATAACCAAATCTTATGTGACATAATATTTTGAGTATATTTTATATAGAGCATTCTCACTAAAAAAATTACACATATCGTGAGCAATGAACTGATTATACTTAACATTAAAAAAGATGATAACACCTTCTACACCTCCATATCACAAAAATTATAACATTATTTTGACATAAATACTACATTTGTAATATACTACAAATGTAGTCTTATATAAGGAGGATATTGATGAAAAAGATAAAAATTGTTCCACTTATTTTAATAGTTGTAGTTGTCGGGTTTGGTATATATTTTTATGCTTCAAAAGATAAAGAAATTAATAATACTATTGATGCAATTGAAGATAAAAATTTCAAACAAGTTTATAAAGATAGCAGTTATATTTCTAAAAGCGATAATGGTGAAGTAGAAATGACTGAACGTCCGATAAAAATATATAATAGTTTAGGCGTTAAAGATATAAACATTCAGGATCGTAAAATAAAAAAAGTATCTAAAAATAAAAAACGAGTAGATGCTCAATATAAAATTAAAACAAACTACGGTAACATTGATCGCAACGTTCAATTTAATTTTGTTAAAGAAGATGGTATGTGGAAGTTAGATTGGGATCATAGCGTCATTATTCCAGGAATGCAGAAAGACCAAAGCATACATATTGAAAATTTAAAATCAGAACGTGGTAAAATTTTAGACCGAAACAATGTGGAATTGGCCAATACAGGAACAGCATATGAGATAGGCATCGTTCCAAAGAATGTATCTAAAAAAGATTATAAAGCAATCGCTAAAGAACTAAGTATTTCTGAAGACTATATCAAACAACAAATGGATCAAAATTGGGTACAAGATGATACCTTCGTTCCACTTAAAACCGTTAAAAAAATGGATGAATATTTAAGTGATTTCGCAAAAAAATTTCATCTTACAACTAATGAAACAGAAAGTCGTAACTATCCTCTAGAAAAAGCGACTTCACATCTATTAGGTTATGTTGGTCCCATTAACTCTGAAGAATTAAAACAAAAAGAATATAAAGGCTATAAAGATGATGCAGTTATTGGTAAAAAGGGACTCGAAAAACTTTACGATAAAAAGCTCCAACATGAAGATGGCTATCGTGTCACAATCGTTGACGATAATAGCAATACAATCGCACATACATTAATAGAGAAAAAGAAAAAAGATGGCAAAGATATTCAACTAACTATTGATGCTAAAGTTCAAAAGAGTATTTATAACAACATGAAAAATGATTATGGCTCAGGTACTGCTATCCACCCTCAAACAGGTGAATTATTAGCACTTGTAAGCACACCTTCATATGACGTCTATCCATTTATGTATGGCATGAGTAACGAAGAATATAATAAATTAACCGAAGATAAAAAAGAACCTCTGCTCAACAAGTTCCAGATTACAACTTCACCAGGTTCAACTCAAAAAATATTAACAGCAATGATTGGGTTAAATAACAAAACATTAGACGATAAAACAAGTTATAAAATCGATGGTAAAGGTTGGCAAAAAGATAAATCTTGGGGTGGTTACAACGTTACAAGATATGAAGTGGTAAATGGTAATATCGACTTAAAACAAGCAATAGAATCATCAGATAACATTTTCTTTGCTAGAGTAGCACTCGAATTAGGCAGTAAGAAATTTGAAAAAGGCATGAAAAAACTAGGTGTTGGTGAAGATATACCAAGTGATTATCCATTTTATAATGCTCAAATTTCAAACAAAAATTTAGATAATGAAATATTATTAGCTGATTCAGGTTACGGACAAGGTGAAATACTGATTAACCCAGTACAGATCCTTTCAATCTATAGCGCATTAGAAAATAATGGCAATATTAACGCACCTCACTTATTAAAAGACACGAAAAACAAAGTTTGGAAGAAAAATATTATTTCCAAAGAAAATATCAATCTATTAACTGATGGTATGCAACAAGTCGTAAATAAAACACATAAAGAAGATATTTATAGATCTTATGCAAACTTAATTGGCAAATCCGGTACTGCAGAACTCAAAATGAAACAAGGAGAAACTGGCAGACAAATTGGGTGGTTTATATCATATGATAAAGATAATCCAAACATGATGATGGCTATTAATGTTAAAGATGTACAAGATAAAGGAATGGCTAGCTACAATGCCAAAATCTCAGGTAAAGTGTATGATGAGCTATATGAGAACGGTAATAAAAAATACGATATAGATGAATAACAAAACAGTGAAGCAATCCGTAACGATGGTTGCTTCACTGTTTTATTATGAATTATTAATAAGTGCTGTTACTTCTCCCTTAAATACAATTTCTTCATTTTCATTGTATGTTGAAAGTGACACTGTAACGAGTCCATTTTCTTTTTTTATGGATTTCTTATTTGTAATTTCAGCGATAACGTACAATGTATTACCTGGGTATACAGGTTTAATAAATTTAACGTTATTCATTTGTGTTCCTGCTACAACTTCTTCTCCGTATTTACCTTCTTCTACCCATAATTTAAATGATATTGAAAGTGTATGCATGCCAGATGCAATGATACCTTTAAATCTACTTTGTTCTGCTTTTTCTTTATCTATATGCATATATTGAGGATCAAAAGTTGTTGCAAATTGGATAATTTCTTCTTCTGTAATATGAAGGCTTTTTGTTTTGAATGTTTCTCCTACTATAAAATCATCGTATTTCATATATGTCTCTCTTTCTTATTCAAATTAATTTTTTAGTATGTAACATGTTAAAGGTAAGTCTACCGTCACTGAAACGTAAGACTCACCTCTAACTTTCTATTGAGACAAATGCACCATTTTATCTGCATTGTCTGTAAAGATACCATCAACTCCCCAATTAGCAAGTTGGTTTGCACGTGCTGGTTTGTTTACAGTCCATACGTTCAATTCATAACCCGCTTCTTTTACCATTTTTACTTTTGCTTTAGTAAGTTTGGCATCTTCAGTGTTTACTATTTTAGCATTACAGTAATCTAAAAGTGTTCTCCAGTCTTCACGAAACGAAGTTGTATGGAATATAACTGCTCTGTTATATTGTGGCATGATTTCTTCTGCAAGTTTAACAAGCACAACATTAAAGCTTGAAATGAGCACTTCTTGATTCTGATTTAAGTTTGTTAATTGTTCTTCCACTTGCTTAACCATACTTTTAGAAAGTGCTAGTCCATTCGGTCCAGTAATACCTTTTAATTCTACATTTAAATTCATATTATATTCATTTGCTATTTTTACTACATCATCGAAAGTTGGCAAATGTTCATCTTTGAATTTTTCACCAAACCAAGATCCTGCAGAAGCATCTTTAATTTCATCATAATTCAATTCAGTTATTTCCCCGGACATATTTGTAGTCCGTTCTAAATAATCATCATGAATGATAATCAGTTGTTCATCTTTTGTAATTGCAACATCTAACTCCAACCAGTTTATACCTTCTACTTCTGAAGCAGCTTTAAATGATGCAATTGTATTTTCCGGAGCTTTACTAGGTAATCCTCTATGTCCATATACAGTTAGCATATTACCTCTCCTTGCATTTTTATTTTTTTAATTAACGTAACTGTATTATCACATTAATCGCACTTTTATTTCCATTAAAAAGAGATGAATATCATAAATAAAGAAGTCGATAGATTCGTATTGATTATGGAGTTAATCTACGTCTCATCTCATTTTTAAAAAATCATTTATGTCCCAAGCTCCATTTTGTAATCAAGTCTAGTTTTTCTGTACCCCTTATCTGCAATTTTACTTAGGATTGCTTTTAACTTACCTCTTATCTGCAATTTTACTTAGGATTGCTTTTAACTTACCCCTTATCTGCAATTTTACTGAGAACTGCTTTTAACGCACCTCTTATCTGCAATTTTGCCTAGAACTGCTTTTAACGTACCTCTTATCTGCAATTTTACTGAGAACTGCTTTTAACTTACCCCTTATCAGCAATTTTGCATGGAATTGCTTTTAACGTACCTCTTATCTGCAATTTTACTTAGAACTGCTTTTAACAAACCTCTTATCTGCAATTTTACTGAGAACTGCTTTTAACGTACCTCTTATCTGTAATTTTACTGAGAACTGCTTTTAACAAACCTCTTATCTGCAATTTTACTTAGAACTGCTTTTAACAAACCTCTTATCTGCAATTTTACTTAGAATTGCTTTTACTATTCCTCTTATTAGTATAATCTCAGTAAGAATGCGTATAAAAATGAAAATTACAACCGATTTTGTAAGTGCTGACGCCTGAGGGAATAGTATGTGCGAGAGACTAATGGCTCGAGCCATACCCCTAGGCAAGCATGCACGTACAAAATCGTAAGATAAAAAAATAAGCATATCACTGTAAACTTTAAAAAATCAGTTTAGTGATATGCTTATTTATTTCGAGTTAGGATTTATGTCCCAAGCTCATCAAGCACAATCGGCCACTAGTTTATTTCTCTATCTTATATGTTCTGATATGGTCTTCTATACTGTATAAGTATACTTTTGAATATGGATCTTGTGTCAATTCACGTTCGAAATCAAATTCTTGATTATCAAATCTGTTAAAGAATGTTTCGTATTCTTCGACTGATAATTGCTCTCTAGATTCTAGCATATTTAAGTGTTTCTCTTTATCTAATGCTTTGTCATATCCTTTAACGATTGAACCACTAAAGATTTCTCCTACTGCTCCTGAACCATAACTAAATAGACATACTTTCTCTTCTGGTTGGAATGTGTGGTTCTGTAATAACGAAATTAAACTTAAGTATAATGATCCTGTATAAATGTTACCAACATCTCTATTCCATAATACGGTTCTGTTGCAAAGTTGAATTTATAGTATAATTTTAACAAAAAGGAGTCTTCTGTATGAACTATTTCAGATATAAACAATTTAACAAGGATGTTATCACTGTAGCCGTTGGCTACTATCTAAGATATACATTGAGTTATCGTGATATAT
>NZ_JAESKU010000021.1:0-197 GCF_017892255.1 Staphylococcus sp. GDY8P94P | reverse complement strand
TATTTATATCGTGCCATTGATGCAGAGGGACATACATTAGATATTTGGTTGCGTAAGCAACGAGATAATCATTCAGCATATGCGTTTATCAAACGTCTCATTAAACAATTTGGTAAACCTCAAAAGGTAATTACAGATCAGGCACCTTCAACGAAGGTAGCAATGGCTAAAGTAATTAAAGCTTTTAAACTTAAACC